>NZ_QUML01000120.1:0-506 GCF_010907025.1 Rhodopseudomonas sp. BR0G17
GCTTTTCGATGGTGCCGCTGATCTCGCGGATCGCGCCGACCGATTCCTGTGTCGCCGATTGGATCCGGCTGATCTGCTGACCGATCTCGCCGGTGGCCTTCGCGGTCTGCTCCGCGAGCGCCTTCACTTCGGCGGCGACGACCGAGAAGCCGCGGCCGGCTTCACCGGCGCGGGCGGCCTCGATGGTGGCATTCAGCGCCAAAAGATTGGTCTGCCCCGCGATGGAATTGATCAGTTCGACGACATCGCCGATCCGCGTCGCCGCCATCGACAATTCGCTGACGCGATCGGTGGTGTTGCGCGCCTGGCCGACGGCATCGCCGGCGATCCGGGCCGATTCCTGAACCTGCTGGCTGATCTCACGGATCGAGGACGACAACTGATCGGTCGCGCTGGCCACCGATTGCACGTTGCTGGTCGCTTCTTCGGAAGCCGCTGCGACGTGGCTAGCGAGGTTCTGCGAGGTGTCGGCGGTGACCGCCAGCTGCCGCGCCGACGTTTCGAGC
>NZ_QUML01000121.1:0-504 GCF_010907025.1 Rhodopseudomonas sp. BR0G17
ATGCATTCACCGTCGCGCCGCCGAGCGTGGCGGTGCCCGAGACGTTGACGCGGTCGGCACTGCTCGGCGACACCTCGACCATGTAGCTCGACGCCGCGGTGAACGTCAGATTGCCGCTGACATTCAACGTGCCGATCGAATTGCCCGGCGCCAGCGCGCCGCCGTTGATCAGCGTGGTGCCGACGGTGCCGGTGCCGCCGAGCGTGCCGCCGGCATTCACTGTCGTCAGCGACGAGGCTGCGATCGAACCATTGACGCTGAGCGTGCCGGCTTCGACCGTGGTGGCGCCGGTGTAGCTGCTGGTGCCGGTCAGCGACAGATTGTTGGAGCCTCGCTTGATCAAACTGCCGCCGCCGGAGATCGCGCCGCCGAAGCTGGTCGCGTCGGAGCGATTGAAGGCGAGCGTGGCGTTGTTGGTGACATCGCCCAGGATCGATCCCGAGGTGCCACCGTCGCCGATCTGCAATATGCCTCTGGAGACAATGGTGCCCCCGGTGTAAGTAC
>NZ_QUML01000122.1:0-500 GCF_010907025.1 Rhodopseudomonas sp. BR0G17
ATCTCACGCCTTGGGGCCAGAAAGCAATCCGCTCCTCAAGGAGGGGGCATATCACCGGTGCTCCCGCCAACACGTCGGATGTGGCCCCGATAGAGGCCGATCTTACACTCCGCAGCTTCTGCGACCAACAGCTTCACTGCCCACCTAAACCCGTGGCAGCCCGATATCGCCAGAGGCGCATTCGGCAGTCCCAGCGTGACCAGAAACGTGGCGGTGACTACAATGATGAACTCGGGGAACGCTCGATGTTTGTGTGAGCTGTCTTCCATCCTCTCGCATGATGAATCAAGGTTTTGCTCAAGTAGCGAAGATTCGGCTCAGAATGCGCTCGTATCAGGGAGCTGACAATGTGTATTCGTGCGCGATCATATCCCCGATTTCTACGGCACGTGCTATTAGCTCTCCATGGTCGGGATGCTCGCGATCGATCACTCCCTTGGCCCTGAAAGATGTCCCGTCTGGAACGACCACAATTTCAAATCCGTCGGGCAGGTTGTGGT
>NZ_QUML01000123.1:0-493 GCF_010907025.1 Rhodopseudomonas sp. BR0G17
GGAAGTTAACAAATGGGATTCGATCTGGCGAAGAACGTGTTCGAGGTGCACGGTACAGATGCGGCTTGATCGGTATTGTCTCGAAAGAAGCTCCGACGGGATAAGGTCGTTGGCCTTTTTGCGGCTCAGCCGACCTGCACAGTTGCAATGGAGGCGTGCGCCGGCAGCCATTACTTGGCACGAAAACTCAAGGTATTAGGGACGACGTCCGACTAATCGTTCCTGGATACGTCAAACCGTTCGTAAAGCGGCAAAAGAATGATGTCGCTGATGCCGAAGCGATTTGCGAAGCTGCCCAGGAGCCCACTATGCGGTTCGTGTCTGCAAAGAGTGAAGAGCAATAGGCCGCGGCGATGGTATTCAGTGTTCGCGATCTTCTGGTTCGCCAGCGGACCCAGACTATTAATGCAATACGTGGCCATCTTCCTGAATTCGGCCTTGTGGCTGCGCAAGGTCGTTTCCATGCCGCCAAGCTTGTCGCAGCAATTGAAGA
>NZ_QUML01000124.1:0-490 GCF_010907025.1 Rhodopseudomonas sp. BR0G17
GGTAAGGGGTGGCCGGCAGCGTCAGGTGTGTATAAGGGACAGCTGGAAATGTCGGACGATCCCGAACGGCTGCTGCGCGAGGTGTGGCGGGTGCTGGCGCCGGCCGGTCGGCTGCTGGCGGTGGTGCCCAATCGCCGCGGCGTTTGGGCGCGGCTCGATAATACCCCGTTCGGCCACGGCCGCCCGTATTCGCGCTCGCAGATCGCCGACCTGTTGCGGCGGACCTGGTTCACGCCGACCGCTTGGAGCGAAGCCCTATTCGTACCGCCGCTGTCACAGAGCTGGCTGTTGCGCTCGGCATCGGCCTGGGAACGGATCGGCGGCGCGACCTCGCTGCCGCTGGCCGGCGTGCATGTGGTCGAGGCCACCAAGCAGGTGGTGCGGGCCCAGCCGGTCAAGCGCGAACGAATCCGGCTGATCCCTTCGCTGGAGCCGTCGCTGGTGCCGTCTCCGACGCCGCTGCAGGCTGGCGAGCCGGACGCACCGCCGC
>NZ_QUML01000125.1:0-488 GCF_010907025.1 Rhodopseudomonas sp. BR0G17
CTACGAGAAGATGCTGCAGCAGCACGTCGAGCAGGGCGCCGACGTCACTGTCGGCTGCCTCGAAGTCGAGCGCCAGGAGGCGACCGCATTCGGCGTGATGCATGTCGATGAAACCGACCGCATCATCTCGTTCCTGGAAAAGCCCGCCGATCCGCCGGCAATGCCCGGCAAGCCCGACAAGGCGCTGGTCAGCATGGGCATCTATGTGTTCGAGACCAAGTTTCTGCTCGACGAGCTGCGCCGCGACGACGCCGACCCGAATTCGTCGCACGATTTCGGCAAGGACATCATTCCTTATCTGGTCAAGCACGGCAAAGCGGTGGCGCATCACTTCAACAAGTCGTGCCGGCGCTCGAATTCCGAGGCGACCAGCTATTGGCGAGACGTCGGAACGGTCGATGCCTATTGGGCGGCGAACATCGATCTGACCGATATCGTGCCGCAGCTCGATCTGTACGATCGGGAATGGCCGATCTGGACCTATGGGG
>NZ_QUML01000126.1:0-485 GCF_010907025.1 Rhodopseudomonas sp. BR0G17
GCCAGCGCGTCGATGCCGCGACTCGCAAGTTCGAGACCGCAATCGGCGAGATCGTCCAGACGGTGTCGTCGGCTTCGACCGAACTCGAAGCCTCCGCAGGTACACTGACATCGACTGCAAGTCAAACGCAGCAACTCACCGTCAGCGTCGCCGCGGCATCGGAGCAGGCCTCGGCCAACGTCCAGTCGGTGGCGTCCGCGACCGAAGAGATGTCGTCATCGGTGACGGAGATCAGCAGGCAGGTCCAGGAATCCGCGCGCATCGCTGCCGAAGCGGTCGATCAGGCGCGTATGACCAACGACGGTGTGGGTCAATTGTCCCAAGCCGCGGCAAAGATCGGAGCGGTCGTCGAATTGATCAACTCCATCGCAGGACAAACCAACCTTCTGGCCCTTAACGCAACCATCGAAGCGGCCCGCGCGGGCGAAGCGGGACGCGGCTTCGCGGTCGTTGCCGCGGAAGTGAAGGCGCTTGCGGAGCAGACC
>NZ_QUML01000127.1:0-479 GCF_010907025.1 Rhodopseudomonas sp. BR0G17
GTGCCTGCGCCGAATTCGGCTCGATCAGCAGTGCGCGCTTCAGCGACCGGATCGCAGGCTCGATATTGCCGCTCTGGTACTCGGCTAGCGCGTAGAAGTGCAGCGCGCCGAAATTGTCCGGCGCCTTCTTCAGCACCTTCTTGTAGGCCGAGCGCGCCTCGTCGAGCTGCCCGTTCTGATGCAGCAGCCGCGCGCGCATCAACAGCATCACCGGCTCGTAAGCCTTGTCGGTCTGGCTGCGGGGAGGAACGGCCTTGCTGCGTCCGGGCTGCATCTGATGATCCGAATCTGGCTGAGGGATCGTATCTCCTCGGGTCCTGTCGCGCACCTGAGAGACGCTCGTAGGCGCGGCATCCTCCGACAGGCGTGTAAATAATTCATAAACCATGATGGCCGCCGCGCCAGCAGCCGCACAGGGCGCGAGAGAATCGGCCGGCGGCAATTACCGCCGGCCGAAAAGGTAAGCGAATCACCCCTGG
>NZ_QUML01000128.1:0-477 GCF_010907025.1 Rhodopseudomonas sp. BR0G17
CCCTGCATGCCGAGGATCAACGGCAAATTGGTCTGCAGCCACTGATTGGCCAGAACGACGATGCCTGAGCCGACCAGCGCGCCGCCGATCGATCCGGCGCCGCCGATCACCGCCATGAACAGATATTCGATGCCCTGGTTGAACGAGAACGGCGACGGATTGAGAAAGCGCTGGAAGTGCGCGTACAGCCAGCCGGCCAGCGCCGCCAGCAGGCAGGCGATCACGAAGGCGGCGATCTTCATCGCCCAGGTGTTGACGCCGAGGCTTTCGGCCATGATCGCACCGGACTTCAGCGCCCGGATGGCGCGGCCGGGACGGGAGTCGAGCAGGTTCGACATCCCGAGTTGCAGCAGCAGCAGCGCGCCCCAGATGCCGACATACCACGCCTTCGGGCTGTGCACCGCGGTGCCGGCGACGGTCAGCGGCGGGATGTCGGTTATGCCGGCCTGACCGCCGGTCTGCGGCAGACCCGCGAAC
>NZ_QUML01000129.1:0-477 GCF_010907025.1 Rhodopseudomonas sp. BR0G17
CCTACTAGGATAATCCTGATCCACTGGACGCTTTCCAATGCCAGGAGGCAAGCACATGCGACTGCGCCACAAAAAGCTCTATCTCCTGGCTGGGACCTGTTTGCTCCTTGGTTCGGTCGGCTTCGCGGTTTTGACCTCTCCCTGGACATGGTCTGCCACCCATCCGTCGCGCGAGGCGATCGATCTCGCAGGGGCGGATCTCGCCAACGGCCGGAAGGTGTTCGTTGCATCGGATTGCGCGACCTGTCACATGACGCCGGGTCAGGAAGACGACACGAAGCTCGGAGGCGGCGGGACACTTCAGACCCAATTCGGTGTGTTTCACATGCCGAACATTTCGCCCGACCGCGAGACCGGTCTGGGTGGATGGACGCTCGCCGAGTTCGACCGCGCATTGCGCGAGGGCGTCGGACCGGACCAAGTCTGGCCGGACGGCAAGAACCTCTATCCGGCATTCCCCTACACCTCCTATCAGAG
>NZ_QUML01000012.1:0-153579 GCF_010907025.1 Rhodopseudomonas sp. BR0G17
CCTCAATCTCGTCGTAGGCAGCAGTGAATCCGGGAAAGACGACACCCCCGAAAGTCTCCATCCGGCGCGACATGAGCGTCTGATCAATACGCTCTCACGGAGCGGTCTCAGGCGCCGTCGGCTCTGACCATGGCGGAGGACAGCAGATCGACGAACGCCGTGACCTTGGGTGGACGAAACCGGGCGGCGGGATAGACCACATGGATCCCGCCCGATGGCAGCGACCAGTCCGGCAACAGCTGGACGAGCGCACCACTCTCCAGGGACTCGCCGACCAAAAAATCCGGCAGCACCGAAAGCCCGCCACCGGCGATTGTCGCCGCAAGCACGGCCGGCGTGGTGTTGATGGTCATCGCCGGCCGCATGCGGATGGTGCGGCGATCGACGTCGGCGCGCGAGAACTGCAAGACCAGCGGCTCACGCAACGCGCCGTTGGCGATGAACGGTTGCGGGGCAAGATCCTCAGGCACCTTGGCGGTGATCGTGCGCGCGAAGTCCGGCGCGGCGACAAGTAACTGCCGGAACGTGCCGATCCTGCGCGCCTGCTGGCTGGAATCGTCGAGCCATCCGACGCGGATCGAAACGTCGATGTGATGGGTGATCAGGTCGATCCTGGCGTCCGACAACACGAGATCGACCGTACAGGCCGGATAGGTCCGGCAGAACTTCGCCACCAAGGGCGCAATCATCGACGTGCCGAAGTCGTTCGGTGCGGCCACCCGCAATGTCCCGATCGGGCTCGCGGTGACTTCGGCGACCGCTCCGAACGCATCCTCTGCGTCGCGCAGGATGATGACAGCCCGCGCATGCAGCAGCCGGCCCGCTTCGGTGGGCTCGACCCGGCGGGTCGTTCGCAGCAGGAGGCTCGTCCGCAGGTCAGCCTCCAGCCGGGCCACCTGCTGGCTGACAACGGTCTTGGTGATCCCGAGCCGTTCGGCCGCGCGTGTGAACGATCCCGCGTCAACCACCGCGACGAAGTAAGCGAGCCGGTTGAGATTGATCGCCTCCAGGTCCGCCTCCGTCATTGTCAGCCAAAAACATACAGTATGGATATTTCATCGAAATTATCAACCAAATCCCGATGACCTACTTTGGCGCCAGACAACACAGGAAACGGATATGCGGATCACCTATCTCTTCGATCCTCTGTGCGGCTGGTGCTATGGCGCCGGCCCCGCGCTGGAGAAGCTGTCCCGGCTCGATGACGTAACGCTCGACCTGGCGCCGACGGGCTTGTTTGCGGGCGAAGGGTCGCGGCCGATCGACCAGCGGTTTGCGGACTATGCCTGGCAGAATGATCAGCGCATCGCCCAGCTGACCGGACAGATCTTTTCAGACCTCTATCGCGAGCATGTGCTCGGTGCGGTGGGCAGCCGGTTCGACTCCGGGCCGGCCACCCTCGGGCTGGTCGCCGTCGGCCTCAGCGAGCCGGCGCGCGAACTCGACGCGCTGAAAAGCCTGCAGAACGCCCGCTATCGCGCCGGCCGCGACAATTCTGACCTCGGCGTCGTCGCCGAAACGCTGACGGCGGCCAGCTTCGTCGAGGCCGCCCGGCGGGTTCAGGTGCCTGACGAGCCGCTTCTCGCCGCCTATCAGAGCAAGATCGCAGCCGCGCGAGCCGATATGGCGCGCTTCGGCGTCCGGGGCGTGCCCGGCATTCTGCTCGGCTCCGGCGACCGCCGCCGCAAGATCGATAGCAGCCTTCTGTATGGGGATTTCGATCTGCTCGTCGCTGAACTTCGGCTGGCCTGATCGAGCCCCCCTTCCCCGACAGTTTCCCTCCTCACCACGCGCCGCGTCTCGGCGGCCGCAACAACAAGAGACAGCCATGTATTCAAGGAGAGACCTCATGAAAACGACCCTCGCGGCAGGCGCCGCCATGGCCTTCGCGCCGGCGGGCGTCGGACATGCAGCGGGATCGGCTCTGACTTGGAAACACTTTCCGGCAGGCCCGAACGGCTTCTTCCGCGCGCCGGTGCTCCTCACAGGCCGGGCCGAAGCGCTCTTGATCGACGGCGGCTTCACCTATTCGGACGGGCGCGCACTGGTCGAGGCGATCAAGGCGACCGGCAAGCCGCTGACCACCATCTATGTCAGTCAGTCTGACCCGGACTATTACTTCAGCCTGAAGCCGGTGCGCGAGGCTTTCCCGGCCGCCAAGGTGATCGCAGCCTCCGACACGATCGCCGCCATCAAGGGCAACGTCGAAAAGAAGCTCGCCGTCTGGGGCCCGCAATTGAAGGAGAACGGCCCGCAAGCATTGACCGACATCGTGCTGCCTCAAGCTTTCGATGGCCAGGCGCTGGCGATCGATGGCGAGACGGTCGAGATCGTCAACGCCATCGGCCTCGCCAACCGGCGCTATCTCCACGTTCCCACGCTGGGCGCGGTGTTCGGCGGCGTACTGGTTTTCTCCGGCGTCCATGTCTGGACCGCCGACACGCCGACCAAGGAGGCGCGGGCCGCATGGGTCGCAAACCTCGACAAGATCGCCGCATTGAAACCATCGATCGTCGTGCCTGGCCACCTCGATCCGAAGGCGGCGACCGATCTGAGTGCGGTCGCGCACACCAAGGCCTATCTCCTCGCCTTCGACGAGGAATTGAGCAAGGCGGCCGACGCCGCCGCGCTGAAGGCCGCGATGGAGAGACGCTTCCCCGGCCTCGGTATGGGCGTCGCGCTGGATATCGGCTCGAAGGTGGCCAAAGGCGAAATGAAGTGGGGTTGAAATGACGAGTCATCTCGACCTCATCCGGAGGACCTATGAAGGATCCTCCGAAGAGAACGGCCACAATCTATTGGCCGTCCTTCATCCCGACGTGGAGTGGACCGAAGCGGAAGGCTTTCCGTATGCCGGCACGTATGTCGGAGTCGACGCATTGATGGCGGGCGTATTCGCCCGCTTGGCCAGCGAGTGGATCGGCTACCGCGCCGAGGTCCACACCTACCTCGCCGATGGCGACCGCGTCGCCGCCTTCGGCGTGTACTCCGGCACGTACAAAACCACCGGCAAGTCGATGCGCGCCGCCTTCGCGCATCTTTATGAGATCCAGGACGGCAAAATCCGGCGTATGACCCAATATGTCGACACCGTCATGGTGGCAAAGGCGTTGTCCTGAGTGCAGCGTCCGTGGCGGCCGACGAACACGTCGGGCAGCCCGAGCTCGCGGCCGCGCAACGCGCTGCTGCGGCGCGGTCTCGCCGCGTTTTGGCGCCGCGCCATCGGAAACGCGATCGCCGATCATGCGGCGGCGGCCACTCGCGATCGCTGGACGTTCTTCGATCGCGGCCTGGTGATGCGGCAACGATCGCATCGTGCCACCAAATTGACAGTCGATGAGGCTGGCGGCATAAAATGGGCCAGTCACCAGGTGACGACTTGCCGGAAGGTCATATGCGCGCATGGCGCTGTCCCGCGCCCGCACCTCCCGATGACTGCCAACCGCGCGCATTGAGCGAGCAGCCCTTTTAAAGTCCTGTCCGCCGTGATGGCAAAACCGCTGTCACGGCCTGGCCATCCATTGGAATCCGGACACCTATGGAAATCGATGCCTTCTATACGTTCACGATCGCCGTCATCCTGCTTTTGACCGGCAAGATCGCGACACTGAACGCGCCGCTGCTGCGCCAATACTCCATTCCCGAGCCGGTCATCGGCGGCTTCCTCTGCACAGCGGTGGTCGCCCTGAGCTACACGCTTTTCGATCGGCCGGTCACCTTCGATCTCGCGATGCGCGACTTTCTGTTTCTGTTGTTTTTCGCGGGCATCGGACTGAAGGCCGAGGTCAAGATGCTTCTGGCCGGCGGCCGGCCGCTGGTCATCCTGCTGTCGCTCGCTATCGTCCTCATGCTGATCCAGAACTTCGCCGGCATGGGGATGGCTTCGCTGTTCGGACTCGAAGCCAAGGCCGGATTGATGGTGGGCTCGATCTCGCTGACCGGCGGCATCGGGACGACGCTCGCCTGGGCACCGACATTCACCGAGCGGCTTGGCATCAGCAACGCCATGGAATTGGGTGTCGCGGCCAACACGGTCGGGCTGATCGCGGCCTGCATGATCGGCGGCCCCGTGGCCGCCTTCCTGATGAAGCGTCACAGTGTCGCCGCCACCGACGACCCTGAACTCTCCATCGGCGTTTCCAATGACGGCCGTCAGCCCAAGCTCGATTACTTCTGCATCCTTTGGGCCGTGCTGGCTTTGAACCTCGCCATCATCCTCGGGCTCGGCATTCATGATGCGTTGACACGCACCGGCCTGAACCTGCCCGCCTTCGTGAGCTGCCTGATGGCCGGAATCCTGATCCGCAACCTCATGCCCATCGCCGTAAGTTCGCGTGTCCAAAAACTTTGGCCCGGCGTGGACGACGGGCTGGCGCTCGTCTCCGATCTCGCCCTCGGCCTGTTCCTGACCATGGCGCTAATGGGGCTTCAGCTCTGGCAACTCAACGGCGTCTTCACCTTCGTCGCCTCGGCCCTTGTCGTGCAGATCATCCTGGCGGTCATCTTCACCATATCGATCGTGTTCCGGTTTATGGGGAAGGACTACGAGGCTGTGGTGATCTCGGCGGGCTTCGGCGGAATAGCGCTCGGCTCGACAGCCACCGCCATTGCCAACATGACAGCGGTCACCCAGCAATACGGCGCCGCCCATCGCGCCTTCATCGTCGTGCCTCTGGTGTGCGGCTTCTTCATCGACATCGTCAACGCCCTGATCATCTCCGCCTTTGTCGGTTGAGAGAGCGCGACATCACGGTTCGGGCATCCTTTGGGAAAACCGAATTGCAGGGCTGCGCGCCGGGCCAACTTTAGGAGCGCACCCTGACGGCGCAATCAGCAATGAAGCGAGCGGTCGAAGGTGATGAGGTCGACTCTGGCGTTGCTTACGCACTTCAATGTCTTGCTGGAGTGGCTCGGGGCGTCCTCAACCGCCTCACCTTGCCCCCTTACTTTTCTGGCTGACGGGCAAGCTCCCGCCACCGATAATTCTGGCCGTTCCAGTCGGGAGCTATGAGAATTGTAAACTTCGTGCTACATATCTGAGCATTCTGTAGCGCGAAGGTAGCAAATGCCAACTCCCCATACCCCTCCGGCGGCCGTGCGCCGCGCCTTGCGGAAGCTCGGCGCGGATATCCACGACGCCCGCCGGCGTCGTCGGCTGCCGATGGCGGTCGTGGCGGAGCGCGCGTTCACGTCCCGCTCGACCCTGCAGAGGGTCGAAGCCGGCGACACCAACGTCGGCATCGGCATCTATGCCAGTGTGCTTCAGGCCCTCGGCCTGCTCGAAGGTCTGAGCCGAGTGGCCGACATCGGCAGCGACAGCGTCGGACAGTCGCTCGCCAGTGCCGATCTGCCCAAGCGCATTCACCTCAAACGGCCGACCGGATCGTCCCGCAATGGCTGACTTCGAGGTGCATATCGATCTTCGCGGCCGCACGCGCCGGGTCGGATTGGCGCGAAGCAATCGCGTCCGCGGCGCGGAAACGGTCGTTTTCGAGTATGACGGAGAATGGCTCACAGACGCTGACCACTTCTCGCTGGAGCCCGCACTTGCGCTGACGCGAGGCGCGTTTGCTCCTCCTGCCGGACAGGCACTCTTCGGTTCGATCGGGGACTCCGCGCCAGATACTTGGGGCCGTCGCCTCATGCAGCGCGCCGAACGTCGCCTTGCCGAACGCGAAAACCGCGCCGTTCGCACGCTCGCGGAAAGCGACTACCTGCTCGGGGTCGCGGATGAGACACGACTCGGCGCCCTGCGTTTTCGCTGGGTCGGCGAAGAAACCTTCCAAGCACCGATCAGAACCGGCGTGCCGGCCCTGATCGAGCTTGGCCGCCTGCTTCAGATCACCGAGAGGATTCTTCGGGACGAGGAAACGGACGAAGACCTTCAAACGATATACGCACCCGGCTCTTCTCTCGGCGGAGCGCGGCCGAAGGCGTCGGTGACCGACCGACACGGCCATCTGTCCATCGCCAAGTTTCCGAAGGAAGCCGACGAGTACAGCATGGAGACCTGGGAAGAGATCGCGCTGCGGCTTGCCGATCAAGCCGGTATCGCCACTCCGCACCACCAGCTTGTCGAAGTTGCCGGCAGGCCGGTGCTGCTGTCGCGACGCTTCGATCGCGATGGCGCGATCCGCATCCCGTTCCTATCCGCCATGGCGATGTTGGGCGCGAAGGATGGCGAGCGTGGCAGCTACCCCGAGATCGTCGACGCCTTGGCCCGGCACGGCGCGCAGGGAAAGACGGACGCCCACGCGCTCTACCGGCGGGTAGCCTTCAACGTGCTGATCTCCAATGTCGACGATCATCTACGCAACCACGGCTTCCTCTGGCTCGGCAAAGCCGGATGGTCGCTCTCGCCCGCCTATGATCTCAATCCGGTGCCGGTCGATCTCAAGGCGCGCGTGCTGACGACGAATATCGACCTCGACGAAGGTACATGCTCGATCGATTTGCTCGAACAGGCATCGGAATACTTCGCGCTCACGCTGCCGCAGGCCCGCGCGATCATCAAACAAGTCGCGACCGTGACCGCGACATGGCGCGACACCGCGAAGGCCGTCGGCGCCCGGTCGGCCGAGATCACCCGCATGGCCAGCGCCTTCGAGCATGACGATCTCACGCGGGCGATGGCGCTGTGACTGCGGCGCGATCTGCGGTGGTGAAGACGGCAGACAGTATCTCGCCGAACAGGTTAACGGAGCGTCCGGACCTACCGGATCGCGCGGGTACACGACTGCACACCGCTCGACGACCGCTTCCCGCACCCAGCCGTTTTCGTGCGCTCACCGCGACGCAGCCAATGACCTATTGACAAGCGTAGCCCGCTCCTGGATTGGCGCGACTAGGCGCGCGCGCCCTGATTGCAGGTTCGGCTTGCCACGCTTCATCGACGGTCGAAGTCCTGCCCGACCGCAGATCGCAACAATTCAACGAGTTCAACGCGGTTTGAGGACGCGGACGCCGACCGTAGCAGATGGTCGTAGTTCACCAGAAGCGCCGCGTTACGCCGGGGATTCAGTAGGAGCACGTCCGACCAGACCGGCCCGTCGTTTTCGACCGATCGTGCATACTGCAGAAGCCAGTACATGAGGACTTGGCGGAAATCGCTCGCGCCGAAATTGCGTGCCGTATGTTTGACCTCGATGAGGGTAGAGCCGAGCGCAAAGTCTCCGTTGCCTGACGCCACCCAGCCGAGCCCAGGAATGAGCGGCGCAAATTCCAGAACGTCGTAAGACCGTTGCGCCCGAATGCTATTAAGCATCGCCACAAGGTTGCGAGCCGCATGGTCGGCGATCGAGATGTCGCCTAGTTCGAGCTTCTCTGGAATGCGCGCGTCAAAATGACGGCGCTGTCGCGACGTTGCCACTTTCAGGCACTCGTCCCACGACGCTGCACCGCCGCCGCGCAGTACGCTCTCGGCGCGGGCCATTGAGATTTCGAATAGCATTGCGTTCTGCAAGCTGCTGCCTTCAATCGCTTCAGCCGAAATCGCTTGGACGTCAGGGAAGGCAAACATCTTGCTGTTCAAGGCATTGACGAGTCCGCCTGTCAGGTGTGGGAACAGGATATCGAGAACGCCAGGGATGTCTCGCGCCACCGTCCTCGGATCTCGTGCCGGGAGGCGATTAGCCCGCATTCTGCACCCAGTCCTCGTAACAGGCCGCGAAATCGCTCTGCGTGATGGTCTCGATCCCAAGTCGCCAGGCTTGGGACAGGGTGCCGCGCAACTGCTGCCGCGACTTCTCACCCTCGTCCCCGAATGCGCCCGCCGCCAGCCACAGCATACGTTGTTCGTCAGCCCCAAGGTTCTGCCACTGGTTGCGAAGACGAGTGAAATTCGACCGGTCGCGCCAGTGGCGCCAGCAATCGATGCAGGCTCGCCGAACCGACGTCGATTTCGTCGTGTCGTAGGTCCGACGGAGGAAGGCGCCGCGGATATCGGTTCTGACGAACCGGATCACCCGGAGGTAGTGCAGCATGTTAGCTTCGGGAACAAGAAGATGGGCGGCGGCTCCCGGTATGCGATCTAGTAGGACATCGATGGTCTCGAAGATCGAAGCGAACGCGTCGTTGGCCCGAACAGCGTAGACGCCACGCATGATCTTCGACCACGACGCGCGGAACGCGTCGAGATTGTTCGGGTCGAGAAGCGTGGCGCAAAGTTGAACCGCCACACCCGGCTCCTGGAACTTAAGGGCGCGTCCGATCTGGGCAAGCACGAACGCATCCGGTTGTGATTTCTCCCGCTCGAGGTTGAGCAGAAATGATATGTCGATCTTCGCGAAGGACTGTTTAAGCTTCTCGTAATCGGCTGTAGCGCTGTCGGAATATGGATCAAAATGAAGGTCCAGCTCCCTCAGCGCGAGACTTGCATCCTCCCCTTCCCCCAATTGAGCACAAACGAAGTCGCGATAATGTTTCGCGCTCAGGATCGTGGTTTTGCTACGGTTGAGAGAAAGACCGTAGTCTGCGAGTGCATGCGACAGATCGGAGAGCGCCTTGTAGGCCTCCTGTCGCGAACGACAGATCAAGGTGTAGTCGTCGACGTATCGATGCCAAGCTAAGCCGACATCGGTGAGCGACCGATCGATCGGCGTCATCATCACCTCTGCCAGAACCCGTGCGCACTGGCCGCCGACGGGCAACCCAAATGAACGGCCGGCTGCGAGTTGGTTCAGTATCCGATCGATTTGCATCGCAACGGTAGAGGCTGGCGCCAGATCCTTGAGCGCATTCTCCAATCGATGGTGGTAGATGTGTTCGTAGAAGCTTGAGATGTCGGTCTGGATGACAACCGAGCCCTCTTGATCGAGGTCTAGTTCGTCCAGCGTTGCAAGCTTGTAGGTGCGCCACGACCTATTGCGATCGAAAAAACCTGGACCTTCGGATGCTAGCCGATATGAGTGCGCCCGCTCGCTCCGTTGGCTTTCATTTGCCTCCGCAATCGCCAGTCCAAGGCCGTTGAGATAGAGATTCCAAAACGGATGGATCTTCGTCGTAATGCGGAAACCGTGCGGCCCTGATGGAACGAGTAGGCGTTCCGCCGAGATTACCAGACCATTGATGAATTTGACGGGCTTTTCAACCTTGCCTGTCTCGATGTTCTGAAACAGGTCAATGCAGAGCGCTGCGAGATCGTCGGCCTTTTCCTTCACGAAGCCGGCATCCAGATCGTAGGGCAGCGTGTCGTTATCACCGCTATGACCTATCTCGAGCGCCGCCCGTACGAAATGATTAATGTCGACCTTGATCATTTCGAAATCACTTCTCGAATCCAATGAGAGGAAGGACAAAATCCCGACGCCACAATATTGCAGCAGCAGAACGCTTTGACGTTCCCACTGCCTGCTACTGTCAATCGCGTACTATCGAAAATGAAACTATGCTACGCTAACCCAGTCTACCTTGCGGTACCCGCTCTACTCCCACTCAATCGTCCCCGGCGGCTTCGACGTGACGTCGTAAACCACGCGGTTGACGCCCTTGACCTCGTTGATGATCCGCGTTGCGGTGGCGCCGAGGAAAGACATTTCGAACTGATAGAAGTCGGCGGTCATGCCGTCGGTGGACGTCACGGCGCGCAGGCCGACGACGTACTCATAGGTGCGGCCATCGCCCATCACGCCGACGGTGCGGACCGGGAGCAGCACAGCGAACGCCTGCCAGATGTCGTCGTAGAGCCCCGCCTTGCGGATCTGGTCGATATACACCGCGTCTGCGTTGCGCAGGATTTCGAGCTTGTCTTCGGTGATCTCGCCGGGGCAGCGGATCGCGAGGCCGGGGCCCGGGAACGGATGGCGGCCGACGAACACGTCGGGCAGCCCGAGCTCACGGCCGAGCGCGCGGACCTCGTCCTTGAACAGTTCGCGCAAGGGCTCCACCAGCTTCATGTTCATGCGTGCCGGCAAGCCGCCGACGTTGTGATGCGACTTGATCGTCACCGACGGGCCGCCGGTGAACGACACGCTCTCGATCACGTCCGGGTACAACGTGCCCTGCGCGAGGAAGTCGGTGCCGCCGACCTTCTTGGCCTCGGCTTCGAACACGTCGATGAACAGCTTGCCGATGGTCTTGCGCTTCTGCTCCGGATCGGTGACGCCCTTCAGCGCGCCGAGGAAGGTCTCCGACGCATCCACGTGCACCAGCGGGATGTTGTAGTGGTGACGGAACAGGTCGACGACGGTCTTGCCTTCGTCCTTGCGCAGCAGGCCATGGTCGACGAACACGCAAGTGAGCTGATCGCCGATCGCCTCATGGATCAGCACCGCCGCCACCGCGCTATCGACGCCGCCGGACAGGCCGCAGATCACCTTGCCGCTGCCGACCTGGGTGCGGATCTTCTCGATCGCTTCCTCGCGGAAGGCGCGCATCGTCCAGTCGCCGGTGAGGCCTGCGACCTTGCGGACGAAGTTGCGCAGCAGCTTGGCGCCGTCGGGCGTGTGCACCACTTCGGGGTGGAACTGCATCGCGTAGAATTTGCGGGTGTCGTCGGCGATCACCGAGATCGGCGAACCCGGCGCCTGCGCCACCGCGCGGAAACCGTCCGGCAGCTTGGTGACGCGGTCGCCGTGGCTCATCCAGACGTCGTATTTGCCGCCCTTCTGCCAGACGCCGTCGAACAGCGCGCATTCATCGGTGATCTCGATCTGGGCGCGGCCGAATTCGCGGTGATGGCCGCCCTCGACGATGCCGCCGAGCTGCTTTGCGAGCGTCTGTTCGCCGTAGCAGATGCCGAGCACCGGCACGCCGGCTTCCAGGATCGCCATCGGGGCGCTGGGGGCGTTGTCGTCCAGCACCGAGGCCGGGCCGCCGGACAGGATCACGGCTTTCGGCTTCATCTCGGCGAAGGCGGCCTCCGCCTTCTGGAACGGCACGATCTCGGAATACACGCCCTCCTCGCGGACGCGGCGGGCGATCAGCTGGGTGACCTGCGAGCCGAAGTCGACGATCAGGATCTTCTCGTGGATCGCAGCGACGTGCGGCGAGGTGTCGGCGCCAGAGGGGACGACGGACGAAGCGGAGGTTGTGCTGGGGGCTGTCATGGGCAGCAGATACGCGACCGCAGCCCGGCTCGCAACGGGGAAAAACGGCGATGGGGACAGCGACCGGGCGCAGGCGGTCCCTCGCCTCGCGTCCGCGCTGTGGTCACCTCCCCGCGCGCGGGGTCGGGTGAGAGGGCGCCTCCGCGGAGCCGAGACTCCGCACGCTGGTCGCCCTCACCCCAGCCCTCTCCCGCGCGCGGGAGAGGGAGCGCGCCTTGCTTGGGGCGGTCGCAGACTCGAAACGAAAGCGCTGCGCCCTGCCCGGTTCAGGCTTTGCGCTTCAGCACGCTGACGAAAAACCCGTCGGTGCCGGTGCGGCGCGGGGTCATCAGCAGGCCTTCGGGCGAGGTCCAGGCGGCGGCCAGGAACAGCTCGGCCTTGTCCCACAGCGCAGCCGCAACCTCGGCCGGCGGGACGACGGCGAACTCCGGATGGGCGACGGTGAAGGCCTGGATCTGGCCGGTATTTTCCGGCGCCAGCACCGAGCAGGTGACATAGGCGATCCGCCCGCCCGGCTTCACCAGCCGCGCGGCGCGCGCCAGCACCTCGGCCTGGTCCTTGAGCCGGATCTCCAGCGCGCCGGGGCGCGTCCGCCATTTGGCGTCCGGGTTGCGGCGCCAGGTGCCGGTGCCGGTGCACGGCGCGTCGACCAGCACCAGATCGGCGCTGCCCTTGATGTCGGCCAGCGGATCGGCGTCGCCCTTCCGCGCCCTCACCTCGGCATTGTGGACGCCGGCGCGCGACAGCCGCTCGTGGATCGGGGCGAGCTGGCGCTTGTCGGCGTCGGTGGCGATCAGCCGGCCTTTGCCCTGCATCATCGCCGCCAGCGCCAGGGTCTTGCCGCCGGCCCCGGCACACAGGTCGATCACCTGTTCGCCGGGTTTGGCGGCGGAAAACAGCGCGGCAAGCTGCGAGCCCTCGTCCTGGACCTCGACCGCGCCCTTGATGAAATCCGGCTCGGCTTGCACCCCGGGATTGCGGGCGTCGGCCGGTAATTCGATCCGCAGCCCCCACGGCGACCACGGCGCCGGCTTGGCGCGCAGATGCGCCAGCGAGGCCAGTACCTTGTCGCGCGAGGCCTTCAGGGTGTTGACGCGCAGGTCGAGCGGCGCCCGGCTGGCCATCGCCGCCGCCTCGGCGACGCGGGCCTCGCCGAACATCTCGGCAAGCGCGCCGTCGAGCCATTCCGGATAGTCGCCGGCGATATGCGGCGGCGCGCCGTCCAGCGTCCGCGTCGACAGCGCGGCGTGTTCGGCATCGCTCAGCGGCTCCGGCGCGAACCGGCTGCCGTCGCACAGCGCCGCGATCGCCTCCGCCGTCATGCCGCGCTCCAGCTTCAGCATGCCCAGCACCCGCGCCCGGGCGGTATCGGTATCCATGATGAACGCGCTCGACGCCCGTCGGCGCAACACGTCCCACACCAGCCCGGCGATCGCAGATCGGTCACCGGAGCCGGCATAGCGATGCGCGGTGCCCCATTCCTTCAGCGCCTTGGCCGCGGGAATGCGCTGGCTGTCGATGGTGGCAATCAGGTCGATGGCTGCGGACAGCCGTGCGGCGGGGGTCATGCGGAGCTTTCAATCAGGGTCAGGGCGCGCAACGCGCCGAGCGGCGTCACAACAGGACGATACGCTCAAGGGCCGTATCGGTCCGACGCTTTCAGGCTCCCGCTATAGCTGCCGCCCCCGCCGATGACAATCGAACCACCGCAACGCAGAGTCCCGGCCATGCCGGGGCTCTGCTGCGGCCCTTGCGATCAGGCGCGCTCCGGCCCGACGCGGACCAGCTGCTTGCCGAAATTGGCGCCCTTGAGCAGGCCCATGAACGCCTCCGGTGCGTTTTGCAGCCCGTCGGTGACGTGCTCGCGATACTTGACCTTGCCGTCCCGCACCCAGCCCGACATCTCGCGCAGAAACTCCTGACGCCGGCCGGCGAAATCGCTGACGATGAAGCCGCGGATGGTAAGCCGCTTGGTCAGCACGTGGCGCATCAGCGCGGTCGCCCATTTCGGCGTCGGCGGGGTTTCGAACGCATTGTACTGCGCGATCAGTCCGCACACCGGCATGCGGGCGAAGGCGTTGAACAGCGGAAACACCGCCTCGAACACTTCGCCGCCGACGTTCTCGAAGTACACGTCGATGCCGTTCGGACACGCCGCCTTCAGCTTCGCGGCGAGATCGGGATCACGGTGATCGAGGCAGTCGTCGAATCCGAGCTCCTGCTTGACGTAGTCGCACTTGTCCTTGCCGCCGGCGATGCCGATCGCGCGTGCCCCCTTCACCTTGGCGATCTGGCCCACGGCAGAGCCGACCGCGCCCGAGGCCGCCGCGACCACGACAGTCTCGCCTTCCTTCGGCTGGCCGATGTCGAGCAGGCCAGTGTAGGCGGTCATCCCCGGCATGCCGAGCACGCCGACCGCGGTCGAGATCGGGCCGAGCGACGGATCGATTTTGCGCAGCGGCTTGGCATCGGCGACCGCATGCGTCGCCCAGCCCGAATGCGCCAGCACGATGTCACCCTTGGCAAAGGCCGGGCTCTTGCTATCGATCACTTCGCAGACCGTGCCGCCTTCCATCACGCCGCCAACCGGCACCGGCTGCGCGTAGGACGGACCATCACTCATGCGGCCGCGCATATAAGGATCGAGCGACAGCCAGATCGTGCGCAGCAGTACCTGCCCCTCGCCGGGCGCCGGAACGTCGAACTCTTCGAGGCGGAAATTCTGCGGCGTCGGCTCGCCGACCGGACGCGACGCGAGCACGATACGCTGACCCTTGGACATTTCGTTTCCTTTTTATGTTCGTTGTCGTCAGGGCCGCGACTGTAAGCGACACCACCGCATTCGCCAACTGCGCAGCCCTGCAGGCAGCCTTCATCGTCATTCCGGGGCGCTCGCGTCAGCGAGCGAACCCGGAATCTCGCGGGTCGGGACACTTCAGAGACTGCAACAGTCTCCAGATTCCGGGTTCGCGCGTTTCACGCGCGCCCCGGAATGACTGTGAAGAGGTCGTTACTTAAGTCAGCCGCCTCACACCCCGCCCGGATAGTTCGGGCTCTCGCGGGTGATCGTGACGTCGTGGACGTGGCTTTCGCGCAGGCCCGCGCCGGTGATGCGGACGAACTCGGCCTTGGTGTGGAATTCGCCAAGGTCCTTGGCGCCGACATAGCCCATCGCGGCGCGGAGGCCGCCGGCGAGCTGATGCACGACGTTGCCGACCGGGCCCTTGTACGGCACCTGGCCCTCGATGCCTTCCGGCACCAGCTTCAGCGTGTCCTTGATGTCCTGCTGGAAGTAACGATCGGCCGAACCGCGCGCCATCGCGCCAACCGAGCCCATGCCGCGATACGCCTTGTAGGAGCGGCCCTGCCACAGGAACACTTCACCGGGAGTCTCGTCGGTGCCGGCGAGCAGCGAGCCGACCATTGCGATGTCCGCGCCGGCGGCGAGCGCCTTGGCGAGGTCGCCCGAGTACTTGATGCCGCCGTCGGCGATCACCGGCACGTCGGCCTTCTTACAAGCCTGGACCGCATCCATGATCGCGGTGAGCTGCGGCACGCCGACGCCGGCGACGATGCGGGTGGTGCAGATCGAACCCGGGCCAATGCCGACCTTGACGGCGTCGGCGCCGGAGTCGATCAGCGCCTGGGCGCCGTCGCGGGTGGCGATATTGCCGGCGATCACCTGAACCTCGTTGGAGATCCGCTTGATGCGGGTGACCGCGTCGAGCACGCGGGCCGAATGGCCATGCGCGGTGTCGACGACAACAACGTCGACGCCGGCTTCGATCAGCCGCTCGGTGCGCTCATAACCACCCTCGCCGACCGTGGTGGCCGCGGCGACGCGAAGGCGACCCTGCGCGTCTTTGCTGGCGAGAGGATGCGCGACCGCCTTTTCCATATCCTTGACGGTGATCAGGCCGACGCAGCGATACTGATCATCGACCACCAGCAACTTCTCGATGCGATGCTGATGCAGCAGCTTCTTGGCCTCGCCCTGGCTGACGCCCTCGCGCACGGTGACGAGGTTCTCGTGCGTCATCAGCTCCGAGACCTTCTGCGCCGGATCGGTGGCGAAGCGCACGTCGCGATTAGTGAGGATGCCGACGAGCTTGCCGGGGCCGTGGCCCTGCGCGCCGGTGACCACCGGAATGCCGGAGAAACCGTACTGATTCATCAGCGCCAGCGCATCGGCCAGCTTGGCATCCGGGCTGATGGTGAGCGGGTTCACCACCATGCCGGATTCGAACTTCTTGACTTGACGGACCTGCGCGGCCTGCCCTTCGGGATCGAAGTTACGATGGATCACGCCGAGGCCGCCGGCCTGCGCCATCGCGATCGCCATCCGCGCTTCGGTGACCGTGTCCATCGCCGAGGCGATGATCGGAATGTTCAGCGGGATCGCACGGGTGATGCGCGAACGGATGTCGACCTCGGACGGCAGCACGTCCGACAGGCCTGGCTTCAGCAGCACGTCGTCGAAGGTGAGGGCTTCGATAAATTGTGGGGATGCGCTCACTGACGCCATGGCCAACTCCGTTCAGCGGCGCCGAAGGCCGCGCTCGATTTTGCGGGGACGGGAGGCACGTTCGGCGCCACTGGGGGGCGGCGCCGTCGAATCGAGCCCGTCGGTAGGGTTGGCGGTGGTCGATAGCATGGGGATATGACGAATCAAAGGGGCAAGGCTGACAGCCCCGCCCCGCTCCCCAAGCATCCCTCAACAAGCCATGCTGGCCGGAAATCACCGCGATTTCAGGGATTTCGTGGCGGCGTCGGCGGCCGCGACGACACCAGCAGCCTTGGCCGGGCACCAAAAAGCTCGGTCGTCGGATGTTTTTTGGACGAATCCCGCTGAAGATCACCTCTGCATGAAGGCGCCGGTCAGCGCCGGTAGGCCGGCGGCAGACCATGTTCGCGGATCGCCTCGACGACCTCGCGGTGCATCCGCTTTTCGCGCTCCATCCGCACGGCAATCAGCGCGTGCAGCGATGGGAGCACCAGCAGCGGGTGGAAGATCAGCCCGAGCACGATGCAGAGCACCAGCAACACGAGGTTGAACACCGCCGACAGCGGCTGGCCGTTGAACAACAAACCGAGCGGCGGCAGGAACGCAGCGAGCAGATAGATCATCGGCCAGTCTCCGTCGCGGAACTGATCGAGGCGCCGCTCATCGTCATCACGGCAAGCACATCCGAAAGCGATTTCCGCCATAAGGAAGCTGTGCCGGTCACAGAGGATTTAGGTAACCGCGCAAGCTCCGCAATAGCCGGGGCCGCGACACGGTGCTACAGCCCGGGCGCCCTCCTCTGGTCGAAATCTCCGATGAACAAAGATCGAGTTATTCCGCTGATCGTGGCTGCCGCGCTGTTCATGGAGAACATGGACGCGACCGTGATCGCGACTTCGCTGCCGGCGATCGCCGCCGACATCGGCACCTCGCCGCTGACGCTGAAGCTGGCGATCACCTCGTATCTGCTGTCGCTGGCCGTGTTCATTCCGGCGTCGGGCTGGACTGCGGACCGGTTCGGCGCGCGCACGGTGTTCTCGATCGCGATCGCGGTGTTCATGGTCGGCTCGATCGGCTGCGCGCTGTCGAGCTCGATCCATCACTTCGTCATCGCCCGCATCATCCAGGGGATCGGGGGAGCGATGATGACTCCTGTTGGGCGGTTGGTGCTGCTGCGCTCGATCGAAAAAAGCGCGCTGGTCGGGGCGATGGCCTGGGTCACCGTACCGGCGCTGATCGGGCCGGTGATCGGGCCGCCGCTCGGCGGCTTCATCACCACCTACTTCTCCTGGCACTGGATCTTCCTAATCAACATCCCGATCGGGCTGATCGGTATCGCGATGGCGCAGCGCTTCATCGATCCCATTCAGGGCGAACGCCCAGAACGGTTCGACCTGACGGGCCTGGTCCTCGCCGGCATCGGCGTCGCCGGTATCGCCTTCGGCCTGTCGGTCGCCGGCCTCGGCCTGCTGCACTGGAGCGTGGTGGTCGGGCTGATCGGCGTCGGGGCGATCGCGATGACACTGTACGTGTTCCACGCCCGCAGAGTGCCGGCGCCGGTGCTGGATTTCTCGCTGCTGCGCCTGACGACGCTGCGCTCCAGCCTGATCGGCGGCTTTCTGTTTCGGCTCGGCATCGGCGCACTGCCGTTCCTGCTGCCGCTGCTGATGCAGATCGGCTTCGGGCTGTCGCCGTTTCAATCCGGCCTCGTCACCTTCGCCTCCGCGGCCGGCGCGATCGGGATGAAGACGCTGGCGGCGCGGATCATCCGCGCCTTCGGGTTCCGCAACATCATGACGGTGAACGCCGTGGTCAGCTCGGTGTTTCTCGCCGCCTGCGCGCTGTTCGCACCGGGCACGCCGCTGCTGCTGATCATGATCATCCTGGTGGTCGGCGGCTTCTTCCGATCGCTGCAGTTCACCTCGATCAACACCGTCGCATATGCCGAGGTCGAGCAGGCCCAGATGAGCCGCGCCACCACCCTGCTCAGCGTCGGCCAGCAGCTTGCGCTGTCGGCAGGTGTTGCAGTCGGCGCGTTCTCGGTGGAAGCGACGATGGCGCTGCGCGGCGTCACCACGCTCGGCGCGGCCGACTTCGCCCCCGCCTTTATCGTGGTGGCGGTGCCGGCTGCGCTGTCAGCGCTGTTCTTCTGGCAAATGCCGAGCGATGCCGGCCACGAGATTTCGGGGCGCAAGGCGATCGAGATTTCGAGCAAGAAGGCCGGCGCCAAAGCCGCGACCAAGGCCGCGTCCGAACAGACCCAGGACGCCCGCGACCAGCGGTTCGGCTAGGTAAGGTTCTGTCGATCAGCCGAAACGGTCGCCACCGGACTGGGCACCGTCGTCCTGGCGGACGGCCAGCCGCAGCACATCGTTGCAGATCGGGCAGCGATAATGCGGCACATCGAACGACGCGTTGGCGTGCTCGATCTCGATCAGCTCCCGATCGACACCGCAGGCTCTGCACATCGGCGTAGGAATCTCCATTGGTCCCCCCGATTCGCCCGATGGATGCCGCTAAGCCTATGGGAACTACGAGGAAGTGCTCTGTAGAAAGCTACCTTTACCAACAATTAACCAGATGAATTCGCTAGTTTAAAGCGCGACTAAGTTGCAACTCTCGCGCAGGGGACGCCAAGCGAGGGGCGTCACTCCAGTTCGCCGCTCGCCGTTGCGTCACGCGCCGCACCGCCACGAAAGCCGGTCGCCAGCAGGTAGCGCTCAGACGAGTCCTTGCGGCTCGCCGCCGGTTTGACGTGTTTCACGCTGGCATAGTCGCGCTTCAGTTCGGCCATCAGCGCTGCATCGGCGCCGCTCTGAAACACCTTGGCGAGAAACGCCCCGCCCGGCTTCAACACTTCGGCCGCGAACATCGCCGCGGTCTCGACCAGACCGACGATGCGGAGCTGGTCGGTTTTGCGATGGCCGGTGGTGTTGGCGGCCATGTCGCTCATCACCAGATCGGCACCGCCGCCGAGCATTTCGCGCAACCGGTCCGGCGCCGAGGGATCGAGAAAATCGAGCTGCGCGAAGGTGACCCCGGGGACCTCGCCCATCTCCAACAAGTCGATCGCCACCACCTTACCGCGGCCGTCGGCGGCCCCGACCTTCTTGGCCGCAACCTGGCTCCAACCGCCGGGTGCGGCGCCGAGGTCGACCACCGCCATGCCGGGCTTGAGCAGCCGGAACTTGTCGTCGATCTCGGTCAGCTTGTAGGCGGCGCGCGAACGGTAGCCGTCGCGCTTGGCCTGCGCCACGTAAGGGTCATTGAGCTGGCGCTCCAGCCACAGCTTGGACGACAGCTTCATCCGCCCGCCGCTTTTGACGGTGACGCGCATTCGTCCGGTGGTGTCCTTGGCCATGGCTTCGCTTACGATCGAGGGATAAGGCCGCTGCTTACCAGACGGGCCCGGAAAAACCAGTGCGGAACCGGCGCCATCCGGCCGCCATCGCGGATGCGTGCCAGGATGCCGCGGCGTTTCGAGGCTTGCGGCATGATCAAGATCAAGACATCGATGGCCGCAAAGAATACCTCCCGGAGGTCCAACAGGCTGGGATCATGTCGTTAGCCGCTTTCGCCTCCGCCGTTCTGGCGCTGCTGCTGGCCCCGGGGCCGACCAACACCCTGATCGGCGTCGCCGGGGCACAGGGCGGGCTCGGCCGCGTCGCGCGGCTGCTGCCGGCCGAACTGCTCGGCTACCTGACGGCGATCCTGCCCCTCGCCTATCTCGGCGCCGACCTGATGGCGGAGCTGCCGGCCGCAGCTCTGATCGTGAAGGTCGCCGCGGCTGCCTGGGTGATGCTGCTGGCGGTGCGGCTGTGGCACCTGAATCCGTCCGGCGCGACCGGCGCCATCACGGCGCGGCGGGTTTACCTCACGACGTTGCTGAACCCAAAGGCGCTGATCTTCGCCCTGGTGCTGCTGCCTGCGCCGAGCGAACCGGACTTTGCCGCCAGGCTGATGATGTTCTGCCTGATGGTCTTCGCGGTGGCGCTGCTGTGGGGCTTTGCCGGCACGATGACGCAGATCGGCGCCGGCGGCGACGGCCGCCTCAGGCTGACGCAGCGGATCGCGTCGCTATGGCTGGCGCTGGTGTCGCTGTCGCTGATCGCCGGCGCGCTCACCACCGTCTGAACCGCCAGCTGCGTCCTCGCGCGAACTACACCGGCCCGAGCACGCCGTCTTCGCGCATCATTTCGACCAGCATGCCCTCGCGCAGACCGCGATCGGCGACACGCAGCCGCGGCAGCGGGAACGCCGCGCGGACCGCATCGAGGATGGCGCAGCCGGCCAGCACCAGATCGGCCCGCTCATTGCCGATACAATGGTTATGCGCGCGGTCGTGATAACTCATGCTGCGCAGCTTCTCGACCGTGGCGCTGAGTTCGGCGTCGCTCATCCAGATGCCATCGACCCGCCGCCGGTCGTAGCGGATCAGATCGAGATACAGACCGGCCAGCGTCGTCACCGTGCCCGAGGTGCCGAGCAGGTGCATCCGGTCGAGATCGCCGCCATGCTGCGCGGCGAACGGCGCCACATGCTTGGCGACCTCGGCGACCATCGACGTGTAGGTCTCCGGCGTCACCACCTTGCCACCGAACGCTTCGGCCAGCGTGACGACGCCGAGCGGCACCGACATCCAGGCCTGAATTCGCGGCGGCACGTCGGGCCGATCCGGATCGCGGGCGATCCGCACCAATTCGCTGGAGCCGCCGCCGATATCGAACAGGATGGCGCCGCGGCCGTTCGGATCGAGCAGCGGCGAGCAGCCGGTCGCGGCGAGCCGCGCCTCGGTTTCGCGGCCGATGATCTCGAGCCGGATGCCGGTGGCGTGCGCGACCCTGTCACAAAACTCGTCGGCATTGCTGGCGGCGCGGCAGGCCTCGGTTGCAATCAGCCGCTGCCGCCTGGCTTTGCGTGCATCGATCTTCTCGCGGCACACCGCGAGCGCCGAAATCGCCCGTCCGATCGCCGCCTCGCTGATCCGGCCGGTGGTTGCAACGCCCTCTCCGAGCCGGATGATCCGCGAGAACGAGTCGATCACGCGAAAGCCGTCGCCCGCCGGCCGCGCGATCAGCAGCCGGCAGTTGTTGGTGCCGAGGTCGAGCGCGGCGTAAACGCCGTCGCCATGGGACGCGGCGGCGTGCTCCTCCTCGGCGATCGCAACGATCGCGTGCGGATCCTCGCCAGGCAGCGAGCCCGGGCGAAGCCGCGTTTCGTCGTCCATCAAATTCGTCTTTCCGCGGCCGTGCACGGCCGACGTCGAAATCATCATTCACGGAAAGTTTAGCAGCGCACCGCCCCGGCGCAACCCACCTGCGGGCGAAGCATGCGGTTTCGTGCGTTGTGGCGTGTGGGCGGCTGCGCTATCCGTTGGGACTATCAGCACTGACATTCCCCGCGCAGAAACGCCGCCCACGCGGCCTTTTCCCGTCCCGCGCGCCTCTCAAGCCGGAACTCAGCCTCATGCAGGACAGCCCCGCCAACGCGTCGCTCGACACCTCCCTCGCGCTGCACAAATTCGGCGTGGGCCAGCCGGTCCGGCGCAAGGAGGACGAGACGCTGCTGCGCGGCAAGGGCCGCTACACCGACGACTGCAATCTGCCGGGGCAGTTCTACGCCGTGATGGTGCGCAGCCCGCATCCGCACGGCATCATCCGCGGCATCGACACCGAAGCAGCCAAGGCAATGCCCGGCGTCTGCGCGATCTACACCGGCGCCGAGCTCGCCGTCGCCGGCTACGCGCCGTTCAGTTCCGGCCTGCCGCTCAAGAGCCGCGACGGCACGCCGCTGAAGCAAACCCATCACGGCGCGCTGGCCACCGACAAGGTGCGCTTCGTCGGCGAGCCCATCGCGTTTGTGGTCGCCAAGACGCTGGCGCAGGCGCGCGATGCCGCCGAAGCGGTCGAACTCGACATCGACCCGCTCCCCGCCGTCACCGATGCAGAAGCCGCGATGCAGCCCGGCGCGCCCCAGCTCTACGACCACATCGAGAACAACGTTGCGCTCGACTATCACTTCGGCGACACCGCAGCCGTGAACGCAGCCTTCACCGCGGCCGCGCACGTCACCACGCTGGATATCGAGAACACCCGCGTTGCCGCGGTGCCGATGGAGCCGCGCGTCGGGCTCGCCTCCTACGATCAGCAGAACGGCCGCTACACCATTCAGCTGCCGACCCAGGGCGTCTCCGGCAACCGCAATACGCTGGCCAAACTGCTCGGCGTGCCGACCGACAAGGTGCGGGTGCTGACCGGCCAGGTCGGCGGCTCATTCGGGATGAAGAACATCTCTTACCCCGAGTACATCTGCATTCTGCACGCCGCCAAGGCACTCGGCCGCCCGGTGAAGTGGACCGACGAGCGCTCGACCAGTTTCCTTTCCGACAGTCAGGGCCGCGGCCAACAGATCCGCGCCGAACTGGCGCTGGATGCCGGCGGACGCTTCCTGGCGATCCGCCTGTCCGGCACCGGCAATCTCGGCGCCCAGATCACCGGCGTCGCGCCGCTGCCGCTGTCGCTCAACACCGGCAAGAACATCGGCAGCGTGTACCGGACGCCGTTGCTCAGCGTCGATATCAAGTGCGTCGTCACCAACGTCACGCTGATGGGCGCCTATCGCGGCGCCGGCCGGCCCGAAGCCAACTACTTCCTGGAGCGGCTGATCGATCGCGCCGCCGACGAGATGGGGATCGACCGCCTCACCTTGCGCAAGCGCAACTTCATCAAGCCGACGCAGATGCCGTTCACCGCCTGCTCCGGCGTCACCTACGACAGCGGCGATTTCGCCGGCGTGTTCGGACAGGCGCTGGAACAGTCCGACTATGACGGCTTCGCCAAGCGCAAGAAGGACGCGCGCAAGGCCGGCAAGCTGCGCGGCATCGCGGTCGGCTCGTATCTGGAAGTGACGGCACCGCCGAACACCGAACTCGGCAAGATCGTGTTCGAAGAAGGCGGGACGGTGCGCCTGATCACCGGCACGCTCGACTACGGCCAGGGCCATGCGACGCCGTTCGCGCAGGTGCTCAGCACGTTTCTCGGCGTGCCGTTCGAGCGCATCCGGCTCGAACAGGGCGACAGCGATATCGTCCACACCGGCAACGGCACCGGTGGATCGCGCTCGATCACCGCCAGCGGCATGGCGATCGTCGAGGCGTCGCAAAAGGTGATCGCCAAGGGCAAGAGCGCCGCGGCGCATCTCTTGGAAACCGCCGAAGCCGACATCGAATTTGCCGACGGCCGCTTCACCGTCGCCGGCACCGACCGCAGCATCGGCATCATGGACCTGGCGCAGCGGCTGCGCGGCGCCGAGCTGCCGGAGGGCATCCCCTCCTCGCTCGATGTCGATCACACCACCGAAGGCGTCCCCTCCGCCTTCCCCAACGGCTGCCATGTGGCCGAGGTCGAGATCGATCCGGACACCGGCGTCACCCGCGTGGTGCGCTACACCGCGGTCAACGACTTCGGCACCGTGGTCAATCCGATGATCGTCGCCGGTCAGCTCCATGGCGGCGTCGCCCAAGGCATCGGCCAGGCGCTGATGGAGAAGATCTCGTACAACGCCGACGGCCAGCCGATCACCGGCTCGCTGCAGGACTACGCGCTGCCGCGCGCCGAGGACATCCCGCTGATGACGGTCGGCGACCACCCGGTGCCGGCCAAGACCAATCCGCTCGGCACCAAGGGCTGCGGCGAAGCCGGCTGCGCCGGCTCCCTCGCCACCATCGTCAACGCCGCGCTCGATGCGCTGAAGGATTACGGCGTGACGACACTCGACATGCCGCTGACGCCTGAGAAGGTGTGGCGCGCGATCCACGAGGCGAAGGCGAACACGGCGGCGTAGGCGCCGCCGCTGCTATCGGCATTTTTGTCGGGCGAGCCTCGCTACGAAGCGTCATGCTCGGGCTTGACCCGCGCATCCATCGCGCGCGCAGCGCGCAAGCGAGAGAGTCCCAACGAAGAAGATGCGTCGCCGGGTCGAGCCCGGCGACGACGTCTGTTGTTCTGCGAGGACGTTGCCTCGTCGTCAGAGGCCTGCTCTCTACTCGGCCTTCACCAGCGGGCAGCCGCCGTCTTTCAGCGGGCGGAAGGCCTGGTCGCCGGGGACTTCGGCGAGGACTTTGTAGTAGTCCCACGGCGCCTTGGATTCTTCCGGCTTCTTGACCTCGAACAGGAACATCGAGTGCACCATGCGACCGTCTTCGCGCAGGAAGCCGTTGTCGGTGAAGGCGTCGCGCACCGGCAGTTCGCGCATCTTCGCCAGCACCGTCTTGGTGTCCTTGCTGTTCGCCGCCTTCACCGCCTTCAAATAGTGCAGTGTCGCGCTGTAGGTGGCGGCCTGGTTCATCGTCGGCATCCGCTTCATGCGTTCGAAGTACTTCTTGCCGAACTCGCGGGTGCGGTCATTGAGGTCCCAATAGTACGCCTCGGTGATGATCAGACCGTTGGCCATCTTCAGACCCAGGCTGTGGATGTCGGAGATGAACATCACGATGCCGGCGAGCTTCTGGCCGCCGGTGACAATGCCGAACTCCGCCGCCTGCTTGATGGTGTTGATGGTGTCGCCGCCGCCATTGGCCATACCGATGATCTTGGCCTTCGACGACTGCGCCTGCAGCAGGAACGAGGAGAAGTCGGCGTTGTTCAAGGGATGCCGCGCGCTGCCGAGCACCTTGCCGCCCGCCGCCTTCACCACCTCGCCGGTGTCGCGTTCGATCGAATGGCCGAACAGATAGTCCGCGGTGATGAAGAACCAGGTGTCGCCGCCGTTCTTGACGATCGCCGAGCCGACGGTGTGGGCGTTCGAATAGGTGTCGTAGGTCCAGTGCGCGGTATATGGCGAGCACGATTTGCCGGTGATGTCCGACGACGCCGCGTCGGTGACGATCATGATCTTCTCGAACTTCTTCGACATCTCCATCGCGGCAAGCGCAGTGGCCGAGGTCGGCAGATCGACGATCATGTCGACGTTTTCGTTCTCGTACCATTTGCGCGCCAGCGACGCGGCGATGTCGGGCTTGTTCTGCACGTCCGCCGAGATGAACTCGATCGGCTTGCCGAACATCGTGCCGCCCATCTCCTCGATCGCCATCTTGGCGGCTTCGACGTTCCCCTGGCCGCCGATGTCGGAATACACCGACTGGAAGTCGCCGAGCAGACCGATCTTGAGCGGAGCCTGTTGCTGCGCGAAGGCAGGTGCGCCGAGCAGCAGCGGCGCGGCCAGCATCATCGCTGCCGCCCGTTGAACGAGTGTCATGTTTCCTCCGGAATGATTTTTTGATTTGTTATCAGTTCGGCCGTATCGCCGGCTCCCGCGCATGGATTGATGTGCCCCCGCCCTCCTGGTTGCTGTGATCGTCGGCAAGCATTCTGGCTCCGCTCGCCCGCAAGGCGAGAGGGGCAGAACGTCGCATGACGTCGCCCGCCGTCCGCCTGACGGAATAAACGTCTACGCGGCCGCCTGCTGCCGCGGGGCAAAGATCGCGACGTGGTGACAATGCGCCACCGGCCGGTCGCCATTTGCCACGATCAGCGCGTCGAACTCGGCGAAGCGGTGGCCCTTCTTGTCGTAGTTGGCGACCACCCTCGCTCGCGCGGTGAGCACATCGTCGCCGCGCGCCGCGGCGAGCAACTGCATCTTCGATCCGACATGGATCCACGGCCCGAGCACGACATTGTCGACCAGCACGCGGTTCATGATCCGCTGCAGCGTGCCAGGATGGATCAGGTCATCGCTTTGGTAGATCCGATCGGTCTCGCGGATCTCGTCGAGATACGCGCGCAGCTTCGCCCCGCCCCAGTTCACCGGTGCGGTGCCGAACCAGTGACCTTGCGGAAACGACTCCGCGCCGACCGGCGGCCGGGTCGTCGCCGCGGCTGTCTCCGGATAGGCGGACAGATCGACCGCTGGCGCCTGCGCCGGCAGTGATGCGCTGCCGGTGGCACAGAGCTCGCCGCGGCTCTCGACCGCGAGCGTGATGGCCTCGCCCTGCTGCTCGCCCGTCACCGTCGCGGTCTCGCCGTCGTACACCGGCTTGACGAACCGCGCCTCGATCAGCCCGCGCTCCAAGAAGTCCCGGCCCCAGCGGGCGACCGGCAGATGCATCATGTAGGCCATCACCTCGACCCCGGGCACCAGGCCGCCGGTGAAGCCGAAGCGGCGGGCGACGGTGTCGTCGTGCATCTTGTTTTCGGATTGTTTGGCGGTGTTGAAGGCGCTGACGCGCCAGGGCGCAAGCGATGCGGCCATGGTGTCTCCCGGTTTGCCCGATCTTGTTGGCGATCGTTGCCGGCGATGCTACGCCACTGCGCCGGCAACGCAAGGCCGCCCAGAGAACCGCACACCGCCCGATGACCGACGCCCTCACCCGCATCTATGTCGACGCCGACGCCTGTCCGGTGAAGGACGAGGTGTACAAGGTGGCCGAGCGTCACCATCTTCCGGTGACGGTGGTGGCCGGCGGCTTCATCCGGGTGCCGCAGCATCCGCTGATCGAGCGTGTCGCCGCCGGTTCCGGCATGGATGCGGCCGACGACTGGATTGCGGAGCGGATCAAACCGGGCGATATCGTCATCACCGCGGACATTCCGCTGGCGAGCCGCTGCGTCAAAGCGGGCGCCACCGCGATCGCTCCAAACGGCAAGCCGTTCACCGAGGAGTCGATCGGCATGACGCTGGCGGTGCGCAATCTGATGACCGATCTGCGCTCGACCGGCGAGATCACCGGCGGCCCGCGCGCGTTTTCGCCGCGCGACCGCTCCACCTTTCTTTCGGCGCTCGACAGCGCGATCCGCAGGATCGCGCGCCGCAGGGCCGCTCCGACCTGATGGACCGACCATGGCGCCGCCGCTGATCCAACTGAAAGACATCGCGCTGACCTTCGGCGGCGCCGCGCTGTTCGACGGCGTCGAACTCGCCGTCTCCGCCGGCGACCGGCTGTGCCTGATCGGCCGCAACGGCTCCGGTAAGTCGACGCTTCTGAAGATCGTCGCCGGCCTGATCGAGCCCGACCGCGGCAGCCGCTTCGTGCAGCCCGGCGCCACCGTGCGCTATCTGCCGCAGGAGCCGGATTTCGACGGCTTCACCACCACGCTGGCTTATGTCGAGGCCGGGCTTGCGCCGGGCGACGATCACTATCAGGCCGCCTATCTGCTCGAACAGCTCGGCCTGCACGGCGACGAGAACCCGGCCAATCTCTCCGGCGGCGAGGCCCGGCGCGCGGCGCTGGCGCGAATTCTCGCGCCCGATCCCGATATCCTGCTACTCGACGAGCCGACCAACCATCTCGACCTGACCACGATCGAATGGCTGGAGAACGATCTCGCCCAGCGCAGATGCGCAATCGTGATGATCAGCCACGACCGCCGCTTCCTCACCAACCTGTCGCGCGCCACCGCTTGGCTCGACCGCGGCGTGATCCGCCAGATCGACCGCGGCTTTTCGCAGTTCGAAAGCTGGCGCGACGACGTGCTGGCGGAAGAAGAACGCGATCAGCACAAGCTCGACCGCAAGATCGTGATGGAAGAGCACTGGCTGCGCTACGGCGTCTCCGGCCGCCGCAAGCGCAACGTCAAGCGGCTCGCCGGCCTGCACGAATTGCGCGCGCAGCGCCGCGACTATCGCGGCCCAACTGGTGCCGCCTCACTCGCAGCGGCCGAGGCCGACAAGTCCGGCAAGCTGGTGATCGAAGCCAAGTCGATCAACAAGGCCTGGGGCGACCGGCCGATCGTCGATGCGTTCTCGATCCGGATCAATCGCGGCGACCGCGTCGGCATCGTCGGCCCGAACGGCGCCGGCAAGACCACGCTGATCAGCCTGCTGACCGGCGCGCTGGCCCCGGACAGCGGCACGGTGCGGCTCGGCACCAATCTGGAGATCGCCACGCTCGACCAGAGCCGCGACAGCCTGGACCCGAAATCGACGCTGAGCGACGCGCTGACCGGCGGCCGCGGCGACCAGGTGATGGTCGGCGGCAAGCCGCGCCACGTGATCGGCTACATGAAGGACTTCCTGTTCACCCAGGAGCAGGCGCGTACGCCGCTGGAGGCGCTGTCCGGCGGCGAACGCGGCCGGCTGATGCTGGCGCGCGCGCTGGCGAAACCATCGAACCTGTTGGTGCTCGACGAGCCGACCAACGACCTCGACCTCGAAACCCTCGACGTGCTCGAGGAGATGCTCGGCGACTACGACGGCACGGTGATCCTGATCAGCCACGACCGCGACTTTCTCGACCGCGTCGTCACCTCCGTGATCGCGCCGGACGGCGGCGGTAAATGGATCGAATATGCCGGCGGCTACTCCGACATGCTGGCGCAGCGCGGCGCCGACCTGACCCGGCAGCCGGCCAAGGCCGCCGTGGCCGAACCCACGGCCGCGAAGGCGACGCCCTCGCCCGCCGCCGCGCCTGCGCCGAAGCGCAAGCTGAGCTTCAACGAGAAGCACGCGCTGGAAACGCTGCCGAAGACCATCGCCAAGCTGGAGGCCGAGATCGCGAGCTTGCAGAAGCAGCTCGACGATCCGCAGCTCTATGCCAAGGACCGCGCCAAGTTCGACAAGGTCTCGGCCGCGATGGCCAAGGCGCACGACGAGCTGCACGCCGCCGAGCAGCGCTGGCTCGAGCTGGAGATGCTACGCGAAGAGATCGAAAGCGCCTGACCCGGCCTCTTCCGAAACACTGAACGGTACTTAATCACCGCAACGACTGAGCGGTTGACTCTGCACGTGCATGAGTTTATATCTACATCTGTAGATATTAGCCATGCACGCTCCGACCCCACCCCATCGCCCACGTGGCCGCCGCCCCTCCGGGGCGCCTAGCGGCCGCGCCGCCCTGCTCACCGCAGCGACCCGCGCCTTCGCCGAACTCGGCTTCGAGCGCGCGGATCTGCGCAGCATCGCCAAAGCCGCTGACGTCGATACCGGGCTGATCCGGATCCATTTCGGCGACAAGGCCGCGCTGTGGCTCGCCTGCCTCGACGCGGTGACCCAGGAAGCCGCGCCGATCATGGCGGTGATGACCAAGCTTTCCACCGAAGCCGATCGCCCGATCTACGACCGGCTGCGCGAAGCGATCGAGACCTTCGTGGCCTTCGGCATCGCCCATCCGGAAGTCCGCCAGTTCGTCGCGCAGCACCCTGCTGAGACGCCAGAACGCGCCGCGTTGCTGATCGATCGGCTCGCCCGGCCCGCTTATCTGTCGATCCGCGATCTGGTGCAGGCCGGCATCGATTGCGGCGTAGTGCGGACGCCGCATCCGGCGCTGTTCTTCCTGCTGCTCAGCAACTCGGTGCATCAGCCGCATTCGGTGCCGGTGCTGCTCAACGAGATCGCGCCGGACATCGCCCCCGCCGAAGCGCCATCCCTGCTGGCGCGCAGCATCGTCGCGACCTTTCTGCATTCCCCCACCTCGTGAAGGACCAGACCATGACTGCTTCAGCCGATCATTCCGCTCGCCGCTTCAGGCTCCGCATCGCTTCGCTCGCCGCCGCAGCGCTGTGCGCGACTGTGACGGTGAATGCGGCCTCGGCGCAGGGTACGCCGGAGGAGCGCCGCGCCTGCAGGCCCGACGTGATGCGGCTGTGCCGCTCCGAGATCCCCGACGTGCCGGCCATCACCGCCTGCTTGATCGCCAAGCGCACCCAGCTCAGCCAGGCCTGCTCGCTGGTGATGTTCCCGAACCGTCACAGCGACGCGACGCATAGCCGGGCGAGCCGTCCGGTCGTGACCCAATAACCACGCGGCGTCAGGCGCGTTGCAGCCAGCGCAGCGCGCCGCGGCCGGCCATCACGCCGGTCGCAAAGCACGCCGTGAGCAGATAGCCGCCGGTCGGCGCTTCCCAGTCGAGCATCTCGCCGGCGGCGAACACGCCGGGCAGTTTGCGCAGCATGTAGTCCGCGTCGATCTCACCCAGCGCAATGCCGCCCGCGGTCGAGATCGCCTTGGCGATCGGCGCGGTGCCAACTAAGCGCACCGGCACGGCATTGATCAGCGCGGCGAGCTGATCGGCCGGCAGCGTCGCCAGCGCAACGCCCGTTCCATGCGAGGCTTCCTGCAGCAGGCCGATGCCGGCCGGTGACAGTCCCGCCACTTTACGCAAATACGTCGACAGCGACTGCTTGCCCTTCGGCTTCGCTAATCGCGCCGCAAGATCGGCTGTGCTGAGATCCGGCCGCAGCGCGATCCACAGCTTCGCTTCGCCGTGCGCCAGGATCGCATCGCGCAACAGTGCCGAGATCGCATAGATCGCGCCGCCTTCGATGCCGTCACGGGTGATCACCGCCTCGCCGCGTACGGTGCGCGGTCCGAACGACAGCGCGACGTTCTTCAGCGGCGCGCCCTGATACTTGTCCGCGAACAGTGCCGACCACTGCACGACGAAGCCGCAATTCGCTGGCCTGAGCGGCGCAATCGTGATGCCTCTGGCGGCGAGCAGATCGCTCCAGCTTCCATCCGAGCCGAGCCGCGGCCAGCTGGCGCCGCCTAGCGCCAGCACGGTCGCCCGCGCCGCGATGCTGCGCGGACCGTCCACTGTGTCGAACGACAGACGCCCCTCGCCGTCCCATCCGGTCCAGCGATGCTTCAGGCGGAGCTGCACGCCCAGCGCATCGAGCCGGCGCAGCCAGGCGCGCAGAAGCGGCGAAGCCTTCATCGCCACCGGAAACACCCGACCGCTGGAGCCGACGAAGGTCGGCTGCCCGCGATCATCGGCCCAGGCGCGCAGTTGCTCGGGGCCGAACGCCTCGAGCGCTGGAGTCAGGCGCGGCTGCGCCGTGCCGTAGCGCGACAGGAAGTCCGGCAGTGCTTCGCTGTGCGTGAGGTTGAGGCCGCCGCGCCCGGCCAGCAGAAACTTCCGCGCCGGTGCACCCATGCCGTCGAACACGGTGACGCGCATGCCGCCAAGCGCGAGCTGCTCGGCCGCCATCAGCCCCGCCGGCCCGGCGCCGATCACGGCGGCGTCGATGTCGAGAATGTCAGCCACGACGGCTGCCTGCGATGAAAATCATCCGGCGCTTATACACGAACCGGGATCGGCGTAGAGATTCCGGGTTCACGCCTTCGGCGTGCCCCGGAATGACTCGCGGAAAGACCTAGTCCAGCTCCGTCATTCCGGGGCGCTCGCGCTCAGCGAGCGAACCCGGAATCCGGAGGTGGTCTGCGGCTCAGCAACGAGCCGCAGCACGGTCTTACATCTTGATGCCGAGGCGCGCGGCGGCCTGGGCCACGTACTTCTGCGTCTGCTGGAACGCGCCTTCGAGCGCCTGGGCCTTGGAGTCGTCGCTGATCTCGGCGAAGTGCGCGGCGATCGCGTCGGGGGTCCATTCGGACTCCGGCAGGTTGATGCCTTCGGTCTCGATGATCTTGATCTGCGCGAACGAGCCGGCACCGGCGCCGAGCGTGGTGCGGGTCGGCGCGTTCTCGCTGAGCAGGAACAGAACCGCGGGCGTGATCGCCTCCGGCTTCATCAACTGCAGCGCCTGCGGCGGCAGCAGCTCTTCGGTCATGCGGGTCGCAGCGGTCGGCGACACGGTGTTGACGCGGATGTCGGTCTTGCGGCCTTCCTGCGCCAGTACGTTCATCAGCCCGACGATGCCGGCCTTCGCGGCGCCGTAGTTGGCCTGGCCGAAATTGCCGAACATGCCCGACGACGAGGTGGTCAGCACGATGCGGCCGTAGTTGCGCTCCTTCATGCCGTCCCACACCGCCTTGCAGCAGTAGAAAGTGCCGGCGAGATGCACGTCGATCACCTTCTGGAAATCGCTCAGCTCCATCTTGCCGAACGACTTGTCGCGCAGGATGCCGGCGTTGGCGACCAGCAGGTCGACGCTGCCCCACTCCTTGGTCGCCTTGGCGACCATCGCCTGGACCTGTTCGTAGTTCGACACGTCGGCACCGTCGGCCATCGCGGTGCCGCCGGCCTTCTTGATCTCTTCGACCACGGTCTCGGCGGCGGTCATCGAACCGCCGGTGCCGTCACGCGCGCCACCGAAATCGTTCACCACCACCTTGGCGCCGAGCGCCGCGAGACCCAGCGCATGCGCGCGGCCGAGACCGTTGCCCGCGCCGGTGACGATGGCGACGCGTCCGTCGAACCTGATAGCCATGTGTGTTGCTTCCCCGGATTATTGTTCGAAGTAGATCAGGCCGAGCCAGTCAGCCACGAGGGCCGAGCGCTTCTCGCCCTCGATTTCGACGTTGACGCTGGTACGCGACAACAATTCGCCAGGCTTGCGCACAGTAGCTTCCGCCAGCATGAAGCGGCCGCGCACGCGCGATCCTGCCTTCACCGGCGAGATGAAGCGCAGCCGGTCGAAGCCGTAGTTGACGCCCATGGTGACGCCCTTGATCCTCGGCATCGCCTCGTAGGAGAACACGCTCAGCATCGACAGCGTCAGGAAGCCGTGAGCGATCGTGGTGCCGAACGGCGTCTCGCGCGCGGCGCGCTCGGGATCGACGTGGATGTACTGCCAATCCTCGGTGCAATCGGCGAACTGATCGATCCGCTTCTGATCGAGCACATGCCATTCCGACACGCCGATCTCGGTGCCGACGAGCTTGATATAGGCGTCGAGTTCCAGTTCAGTGCTCATTCCAACCTCGTTGTTCCGCGTTGCACATTCCACATCGCGAAACCCGCGCCAAGCGAAATCTTCGCTCGCCGCGGGCACGTGAAAATTCCGTATTACGGGAGCAACGCGACCCGGCCGATGGCCTTGCGGTCGATCAGCAAACGCATCGCCGGTGCCCATTCCGACAGCGGCAAGCGATGCGACACGTTGGGCCGAAGCAGGCCCTTGGCGGCAAGCTCGAGCAGCTTGGCGGTGCGCTGCTCGCCGCGCGCCGGATCGCGCCGCACCGCCTCGCCGGCGCGGACACCGATCACGCTGGCGCCCTTCATCAGGATCAAATTGGTGCGCGCGAGCCCAATGCCGCCGGTAAAGCCGACCACCAGCAGCCGCGCACCCCAATTGATACAGCGCACGCTGTCTTCGAAGATCTGGCCGCCGACCGGATCGAACACCACGTCGGCACCGCGGCCCTCGGTGATGCGCTTCACCGCATCCTTGAACGGTTCGGCGCCATAGAGGATGCCGTGGTCGGCGCCGCGCTGCCGCGCCACCGCGAGCTTCTCTTCGCTCGACGCCGCCGCGATCACGGTGGCGCCGAGATACTTGCCGACCTCGACCGCCGCGAGCCCGACGCCGCCGCCGGCGCCATGCACCAGCAGAACTTCGCCGGGCTGCAGCTGGCCGCGTTCGACCAGCCCGTGCCAAGCGGTGCCGTGGCCAGCCAGATAGGTCGCAGCTTCGGCGAAATCGAAATTGGCCGGCGCGGGCGTGAGTTGCGAAGCCGCAGCCACCACCTCTTCGGCATAAGCACCGAACCGCAACTTGACGATCACCCGATCGCCGAGCCTCACGTTTGCAACATCAGCGCCGAGTTCGATGATCTCGCCGGCCGCTTCCATGCCGGGAATGAACGGCAGCTCCGGCTTGAGCTGATACTCGCCGGCGCACATCAGGATATCGGGGAAGTTGATGCCGGCGGCGCGGATCGCGACCCGCACATCGCCGGGCTTCAAGTCCTTGCGTTCGATCTCTTCCAGCCGCAGCGACTCGGGAGGTCCGAGTTCGCGGCACACCACAGCCTTCGGCATCAGGCGGCACCCGCCTTGCGACGCGCCAGCGCCTCGCGCACCAACGGAAGCCGGTCGTTACCAAAATACATGTCGGTCTTGTCCACAAAGATGGTCGGCGAGCCGAAGCCGCCGCGTGCCATCACCTCGTCGGTGTTGTCCTTAAGGTGGTCCTTGATGCTCTGCTCCGCGATCGCGGCGAAGAATGCCTGCGGATCGAGGCCGCATCGGGCGCAGATGGCGGTCAGCACGTCGTCCTTGGAAATGTCCTGATCGTCGCCCCAATACGCTTCGAACACCGCGGTCGCAAACGGCACCATCGCGTCGGGCTTGTCGCGCAGCAACCAAAGACAGCCACGCATCGCCTTGACGCTGTTCACCGGAAACACGCTCGGGGGCATCTTGATCGCGAGCCCGGCCGAGCGCGCCCAATCCGACAGGTCCTTGACCATGTAGCGCGCCTTCAGCGGCACCGGCGTCTTGCGGGATTCGTACACGCTCGGATTGACCGAGTTAAAGATGCCGCCGACCAGGATCGGCCGCCAGGTGATCTCCTCGCCCATCTCTTTCGCCAGCGGCTGGATGTTGTGAAAGGCGAGATACGTCCACGGACTGGAGCAGTCGAAGAAGAATTCGAGCATCGGCGTTTCCTTTTCTTGGTTGTTGTTGATTGTTACTTAGCTGGCCCACTTGTCTGCGATCAAACTCTCGTTCGTCATTCCGGGGCGCGAGCGCAGCTCGCGAACCCGGAATCCATAACCCCTAATCCCTCGTTCGAGCAAAGCGCAACGGCCGCCCCGCTCCACCGCCAACGCTGCGGCGTATGGATTCCGGGCTCGCGCGGCTTCGCCGCACGCCCCGGAATGACGAACGCGGATGCTCTACAGGCGGCGATCACTGCTGCTGCGCGCTTTGCGCCTGGGCGTCGGCATGCGCCGGCTTGTCGACGCCGAACAGCAGTTTGCGGGCCTGCTCGTCCATCGGCTTCTTGTCCTCCTTGCCGAGGGCGAGACCGGCCTGCAGCTTGGGCCGAGCGCGCAACGTCGCGTACCAGCGCTTGATGTTGGGATAGTCGTCGAGCGTCAAGCCCTGCGCCTTGTGGGTCATGATCCAGGGAAAGCAGGCGATGTCGGCGATCGAGTAGTCGCCGGCGATATAGTCGCGGTCGGCCAGCCGCTGATCGAGCACGCCGTACAGCCGCTTCGCTTCGCGGCTGTAGCGGTCGATCGCGTACGGGATCTTCTCCGGAGCATACAGCAGGAAATGACCGTTCTGCCCGAGCATCGGCCCGAGCCCGGCCATCTGCCACATCAGCCACTGCATCACCTCAAACCGCGCCCGCGTCTCGGTCGGCATCAGTTGCCCGGATTTCTCCGCCAGATAGATCAGGATCGCCCCGCTCTCGAACACCGACAGCGGCTCGCCGCCGCCGATCGGCGCGTGATCGACGATCGCCGGCATTCGTCCGTTGGGGCTGAGCTTGAGGAATTCCGGTTGGTGCTGATCGCCGCGGCCGAGCTGCATCGGCACCACCTTGTAAGGCAGTCCGCACTCTTCCAGCATGATCGAGATCTTCCAGCCGTTCGGCGTCGGCGCGTAATACAGATCGATCATGGCGGCAGGGTCCTCTTGACGGGTTTGCGTCGATCCTAGCCCGGCTTCGGCCGGCTTGTCACCTCGGTCTCGCACTTCTGTACGCCCCGCCGCGGACGTGGCACAGAGGGCGTCAATCAGGCCCATGTCAGGCTGCAGGGAGAGAACACGATGCTGTTTCCGACCACGATCGCCGGCTCGTTGCCGAAACCGGAATGGCTGGCCGAGCCCAACAAGCTGTGGGCGCCGTGGAAGTCGACGGGCGCTGAGCTGCTCCGCGCCAAGCGCGACGCCACCATCCTGGCGCTGAAGCTGCAGGAAGACTCGGGGATCGACATCGTCACCGAGGGCGAACAGGCGCGGCAGCATTTCGTCCATGGCTTCCTCGAAGCCGTCGAGGGCATCGACTTCGCCCACAAGGTCGAGATGGGCATCCGCAACGATCGCTACAAAGCGATGGTACCGCAGGTGGTGGCGCCGCTGCGGCTGAAGGGCCGCGTTCACGGCTTCGAAGGCCAGATCGCGCGCGCGCATAGCACGCACAAGATCAAATTCACCCTGCCCGGCCCGATGACTATCATCGACACCATCGCCGATCGCTACTACGGCGACCGCGTCAAGATGGCATTTGCCTTCGCCGAACTGCTCAACGAGGAAGCCAAGGCGCTGCAGGCGGACGGCATCGACATGATCCAGTTCGACGAACCGGCGTTTAATGTTTACATGAGCGAGGCTGCCGACTGGGGCGTCAAGGCGCTGGAGCGCGCCGCGCAGGACCTGACCTGCGCCACCGCCGTCCACATCTGCTACGGCTACGGCATCAAGGCCAACACCGATTGGAAGGAAACGCTCGGCGCCGAGTGGCGGCAATACGAGGACATCTTCCCGGCGATCGACGCCAGCTCGATCCAGCAGGTCGCGGTCGAATGCCGCAATTCGAAAGTGCCGCTGGAACTGTTGTCGCTGCTGAAGGGCAAGATCGTCCAGGCCGGCGTCATCGATGTCGCCAGCGACGAGGTCGAGACCGCGGAAGACGTCTGCGCCACGATCGAAGCGGTGATGCAGCACGTGCCGAAGAGCAACATCATCGCCACCACCAACTGCGGCATGGCCCCGATGCGCCGGGAGATCGCGGAAGCGAAGCTATTTGCGCTCGGCGCGGGGGCGGAATTGGCACGGCAGCGGTTTGCGTAGTGAGCTTAACTCGCCGAGCGCAACGCATTATTGCCCGCTCTTTCGTCATTCCGGGGCGCGCGTAGCGCGAACCCGGAATCCATACCCCCAGTGAAAATGTAGCTCGAAGCCCGCGCCGCAGTGCTCATCACATGCACAGGGGGTATGGATTCCGGGCTCGCTCCCTGTGCGAGCGCCCCGGAATGACGTGGTTAGTTTGTGCGTGCACTTGGATGCAGTGCGGGTTGATAGCCGGCTTCGAGAGCCCTTAGCGTCGATGGTGGCGTGAGGAGGCCGAGACGATCCTGCAAGCCTTCGAGCATCGCCGCTTCGACCGGCTGATACCCCTCAAATGACCACCGCAGCAGCCCACCCCGTGTGAACAGATAAGCAATGCCGGTGCAGGCGCCATCGCGGACGCCGGCATCGTCGTGCTTTACGTCCGCCACCATCGCCCCATCCGGCAACTCGCTCACCGCGCATGCCAGCGGATGCAGTCGCTTGGCTCTGCCGTCGAGCCGTTCGCGATGCAATGTGGCGTCGATCTGTTTGGCGCTGACTTGCTCGAGCCCGTTGCCGCGCGCCCAGGCGGCGGCGAAGGCATGCGCGTCGGTGCGGCGGCAGTAGTAGCAAGGCCGATGCCCGGCCGCGAGCGCGGTCGCCTCGTCGAGAAAGAACAGCTCGGTCCAGCTCCGCGTCGCCATCACGTCGCGGCGGCGGCCGCGGAACTCACAGACGCAAGAGATCCACGCCGGGCTCGACCACCGCCGCTTGAGCAGCGTCTTAGTCGCCGGATCATGGATGATGCCGCGATTGCCGGTGAACATCCCGCGGCTGGCTACCGCGACGATCTCGCCGAACGGCGTCACGCGGTTCTGCAGCGGCATGGTCCCTCCGCGCGTCATTGCGAGGAGCGAAACGACGAAACAATCCAGACGGTTCGTGCTCGGAACTGGATTGCTTCGCTTCGCTCGCAATGACGGTGTGTTTGCTTCAGCCCGCCCCGTCCTTGAGCGGCGGCTGGAAGCTGAGCCCGGTATCCCAGGGGAAGAAGATCCAGGTGTCCTGCGACACTTCGGTAATGAAGGTGTCGACCAAGGGACGGCCCTTCGGCTTGGCATAGACCGCCGCGAAATGCGCGTCGGGCAGCATCGATCGTACCATCCGGCCGGTCTTGCCGGTGTCGACCAGGTCGTCGATGATCAGCAGTCCCTTGCCGGTGCCACCGCCCAGCGTGGCGGTCTGATCGGAGACGCCCTTGAGCACCTGCAGCTCGCCCTGCTTGTCGTGCTCGTAGCTGGCGATGCACACCGTGTCGATCACCCGTAGGCCGAGCTCACGCGCGACGATCGCGGCGGGCACCAGACCGCCGCGGGTGATGGCGATCACCGCATGGAACGGCCCGAGTTCGTTGAGCCGCCAGCTCAGCGCCCGGCAATCACGATGAAACTGATCCCATGACACCGGAAACGGACGCCCTGCCCGCTTCTGTTCACTCGGTTCGCTTTGCGTCATCCATTCACTCCGACTATTCCGTCATTGCGAGCCAGCCGGATCGGCGCTTTGCGCCGTCCGGAGCACAGGCTCCGCGAAACAATCCCAGAGCCACGGTGCGCGCGGTCTGGATGGCTTCGTCGTGCCGCTCCTCGCAATGACGGGACCTACTTGTCTTGGTTCACTTTGCGGCCTGCAGGTCCGCCAGCATCTGCTTTACGGCGGCCATCGCCTGCTGCAGCTTTTCCGGATCGCGCGAGCGCACCACCAGATTGGTGTTCGGCTTGCGCTCCTCGTCGAGGAACGGATAGCTGCCGATCATCGTATCCGGATGCGCGGCGGCGATCTCGCGCAGCGGGCCGCCGATGTCGCCCTCGCGCGCGTTGGCCTTCACCGTCTCCGACAGCATCCGGACGCCGGACTTCAGCCGCGGCGCCACGATGTCCATCATCGCCTGCATGATCGACGGCACGCCGGCCATGACGATGACGTTGCCGATCTTGAAACCGGGCGCGATGATGGTCGCGCTCTGGATCAGCTCGGCGCCATCCGGAATCCGTGCCATCCGCAGCCGGGCCTCGTTGAGCTCGGCTTCGGAGAACCGTTCGCGGAACCGGGCGACCACCTCGGGGTGATAGCCGATCTCAACGCCGAACGCCTTGGCGACGCAGTCGGCGGTGATGTCGTCATGGGTCGGTCCGATGCCGCCGGTGGTGAACACGTAGGTGTAGCGGCTGCGTAACGCGTCCAGCGCCTCGATGATCGCGGGCTCGTCGTCGGCCACCACGCGCACCTCGCGCAAATCGATCGCGATATTGGTCAGGTACTCGGCGATGAAGCCGATGTTCTTGTCCTTGGTCCGGCCCGACAGAATCTCGTCGCCGATCACCAGGATACCCGCCGTAACGATCTCGCTCATGAATGCTTCCGTTTCCCCGCTGCTACCTGCCGGCGACAAGCCCTGCCCGTTCCGAAGACGCCTGCCAATGAATTGAGCAACACGCCGCCTGAATTGCGGGCAACATTGTGAACCCGCGGTCAAAAACCGTCCACTCCTTCCATATCGTGCTGGCCCGGCCCTTGCTACTGCTGTGTTCCATGCTGCACTCTACGCAGCATTGTGGGGAATCAGACTGGTTTCATGGCAGTTGCGTTTGATGAAATGAATGGCCCCGGCGGCGATGTTCGCGCGGCCTATCAGGAATTGTCCCGCTGGCTCGGCGAAACGCCGCCCGAAGCCCTCACCCATCGACGCCAGGAAGCCGAGCTGCTGTTTCGCCGCATCGGCATCACCTTCGCGGTGTATGGCGACGCGGAAGCGCAAGAGCGGCTGATCCCGTTCGACGTCATCCCGCGCATTCTGTCGGCGCAGGAATGGGCGCGGATGGAACTCGGGCTGAAGCAGCGCGTCCGCGCGCTCAACATGTTCCTGCGCGACATCTATCACGGCCGCGACATCCTGCGCGCCGGAATCATCCCCGACGACCTGATCTTCCAGAACCCGGTGTTCCGCCCGGAGATGAACGGCCAGGCGGTGCCGCACGACGTTTACGTCCACATCGCCGGCATCGACATCGTCCGGGTCGACGACGAGCATTTCTACGTGCTGGAGGACAATGCGCGGACGCCGTCGGGCGTCTCCTACATGCTGGAAAACCGCGAGATCATGATGCGGCTGTTTCCGGATCTGTTCGCGCGGCACCGCATCGCGCCGGTCGAGCGCTATCCGGACGAACTCTTGACCGCGCTGCGCTCGGTGGCTCCCGCACACTCGTCGTCGGAACCAACCGTCGCGCTGATGACGCCGGGCGTGTTCAATTCCGCCTATTACGAACACTCGTTCCTCGCCGACAAGCTCGGCATCGAACTGGTCGAGGGCCGTGACCTCGTCGTCAAGAACGACGAGGTGTTCATGCGCACCACCGAAGGGCTGAAACGGGTCGACGTGATCTATCGCCGGGTCGACGACGATTTCATCGATCCTTTAACCTTCCGCCCGGATTCGGTGCTCGGCGTGCCCGGGCTGATGTCGGCCTACCGGGCCGGCAACGTCACGCTGGCCAACGCGGTCGGCACCGGCATCGCCGACGACAAGGCGGTGTACAGCTATATGCCGGACATCGTGAAATTCTACCTGGACGAAGAACCGATCCTGAAGAACGTCCCGACCTGGCGCTGCCGCGAGCCGAGCGACCTGGCCTACGTGCTCGACCATCTGTCCGAGCTGGTGGTCAAGGAAGTCCATGGCTCCGGCGGCTACGGTATGCTGATCGGCCCCACTGCCACCAAGGCGACGATCGAGGCATTCCGTGAGAAGCTGAAGCGCGAGCCGGAGGGCTTCATCGCCCAACCGACGCTCGCGCTCTCCACCTGCCCCACCTGCACCGAAGCCGGCCTCGCCCCGCGCCATGTCGACCTGCGCCCGTTCGTGCTCACCGGCCGCGACCGCATCACCGTGGTGCCCGGCGGCCTGACCCGCGTCGCGCTGCAGGAAGGCTCGCTGGTGGTGAACTCCAGCCAAGGCGGCGGCACCAAGGACACCTGGGTGCTGGATGAGTAGGTTCGCAACATCGGAGGCGTCATTGCGAGCGAAGCGAAGCAATCCATGGCGCCACGCTCGGCAAGCTGGATTGCTTCGTCGCTCCGCTCCTCGCAATGACGGAATGAGTCATGCTATCCCGTACCGCTGAAAACCTGTTCTGGCTGTCCCGTTACGTCGAGCGCGCCGAATATCTGGCGCGGACCATTGAGGCGACGCTGCGCGTCACCGCGCTGCCGAACACCTATTCGGGCCAGGGCAACGAATGGGATTCGGCGCTGCTGACCGCCGGCGTCAGTGCCAGCTTCTATGCGCAGTACGACGAGGCCAACGAGCCCAACGTCGTCGATTTCCTGTCGATGTCGACCTCGAACCCGTCCTCGATCCGCAACTGCATCGAGGCGGCACGGCTGAACGCGCGCTCGGTGCGCACCGCGCTGACGGGCGCGATGTGGGACACCATCAACTCGGCCTGGATCGAGCTGCAGGAAAACTGGAGCAAGGGTGCCAAGACCCGCGAGCAGCTGACGCAGTTCCTGCGCTTCGTGCAGGAGACCTCGCTGCGGTTCGACGGCTCGGCCTATCGCACCATGCTGCGGAACGACGCCTATTGGTTCTCACGGCTCGGCGTACATCTCGAACGCGCCGACAACACAGCGCGGATTCTCGACGTCAAATATCACCTGCTGCTGCCCGAAGAGGAGCACGTCGGCGGTCCGCTCGACTACTATCAGTGGTCGTCGATCCTGCGCTCGGTGTCGGCACTGACCGCGTATCACTGGGTGTATCGCGAGACGTTGAAACCGTGGCTGATCGCCGACCTGCTGATCCTCAACGACAGCCTGCCGCGGTCACTCGCCTCGTGCTACGGCAATCTGGTGCGCAACCTCGACCAGATCGGCGTCGCCTATGGCCGCCAGGGCCCCTCCCAGCGCCATGCCCGCGCCATCCGCAACCGGCTGGAACACTCCAACATGGACGACATCTTCCAGCGCGGCGTCCACGAATTCATCCAAGAATTCATCGCCGACAACAGCCGGCTCGGCGAAATCGTCGCCAAGCAGTATCTTATCTGATCGAGCACAGGCGCGCGCCCTGCCCGCCGCCGCAACCGGACTCTGGACGCCATGCGCCTGCGCATCACGCACACCACCAACTATCACTACGAGCCGCCCGCCACCGGCGTGATCCAGGTGCTGCGGATCACGCCGAGCAGCCACGACGGGCAGTACGTCGCCGAATGGCAGATCGACATCTCCTCCGACACCCGGCTGGACATGCATTACGACGCGTTCGGCAACATCACCCATGTGCTGACGGTCGGCGCCACTGAAGACCTCACCATCACAGCCGAGGGGCTGATCGAGACCTCCGACACCGGCGGCGTGCTGAAGGGCGCCGACGAGCGGTTTCCGCCGCAGCTCTTTCTGCGCCCGACCGAGCTGACCGATCTGGCGCCGCCGATGCAGGCGCTGGCGCGCGAGCTGCGCGGCGACGGCAGCGGCGATACGATCGGCTTCCTGCATGCGCTGATGACGGCGATCAACAAGCACATCACCTTCGACGACGACCCGACCCATTCCGGCACCACGGCGGCCGAAGCCTTCACGCTGCGCCGCGGCGTCTGCCAGGACTACGCGCATGTGTTCATCGCCTGCGCACGCGCCGGCGGCGTGCCGGCCCGGTTCGTCTCCGGACATTTCCTGCGCGCTGACGGCGTGGTGCACCAGCCCGCCGGCCACGCCTGGGCCGAAGCCTATGTGCCGGGTCTCGGCTGGGTCGGATTCGATCCGGCCAACGGCATTTGCACCACCGACGCTCATGCCCGCGTCGCGATCGGCCTCGACTATCTCGGCGCCGCCCCGGTGCGCGGCACCCGCTATGGTGGCGGCCTCGAGACGCTGACGGTGTCGGTGAAGGTCGATCAGGCCGGCCGGCAGTTTCAGTCGCAGTAGCTTACGCCCTTCGGGGGCTGGACCGCCGGCGCGGATGGGCTAGTGTCCCGCAGCCGGCCGCCTTCTGCGCCGCCGCGCTTTCCTTCAGACCGGTGTTCGAGGACGAGATGACCTATTGCTGTGGAGTTCTGGTGCGTGAAGGCCTGGTGATGGTGGCCGACACCCGCACCAATGCCGGGCTCGACAACATCTCGACCTTCCGCAAGCTGCACGTCTTCAGCAAGCCGGGCGACCGCATCATGGCGGTGGCGAGCGCCGGCAATCTGTCGATCAGCCAGTCGGTGCTGTCGACCCTCACCGAGGGCCTGGAGAACACCGAGACCGGCGAGCGCGAGACCCTGATCAGCGCCTCCAGCATGTTTCAGGCGGCGCAGCTGATCGGTCGCGCGATCCGCCACGTCAACGCCACCGAGGCGCAGGCGCTGAAGGCGGAAGACATCAACTACGAGGTGTCGTTCCTGTTCGGCGGCCAGATCAAGGGCGAGCGGATGCGCCTGTTCATGATCTATCCGGCCGGCAATTTTATCGAATGCACCATCGACACGCCGTATCTGCAAATCGGCGAGCACAAATACGGCAAGCCGGTGCTCGACCGCGCGATTACTTACGACGTCGAACTGTACGAGGCGCTGAAGACCAGCCTGATCTCGATGGATTCGACGATGCGCTCCAATCTCGGCGTCGGGCTGCCGATCGATGTGCTGGTGGTGCGCACCGATGTCTGCGATGCCGATCTCAACCACCGCATCGAGGCCGGCGAGCCCTACTTCCACGACCTCCGCTCGCGCTGGTCCGCCGCCCTTCGCGCCGCCCACAAAAACATCCCGCGCCCGCCCTACAAGGACCAGGCGTGAGGCATCGGGCGCGAGATGATGACCGTCAAGACTGCGACCTGGCGCCGCATGACATCCGCCGATCTGTCCGCCGTCAACGCGATCGCTGCGGTGGTGCATGCGGCCTATCCTGAAGATGCCACGGTGTTTGCCGAGCGACTGTCGCTGCATCCGGGCGGCTGCTTCGTGCTCGAAACCGCAAGCGGCCTCGGCGGCTATCTGATCAGCCACCCGTGGCATTTCAAACAGCCACCGGCGCTCAACGCGTTACTCGGCCGCATTCCCCAGCCGGCCTCGACCTATTATCTACACGACATCGCGCTGCTCCCCGAAGCGCGCGGCAGCGGCGCGGCCGCAACCATTCTCTCAACGCTGGAACAGCATGCCGTCGAGACTGCGGACAACATCTCGCTGGTCGCCGTTGGCGGCACCGTTCGGTTTTGGCAGCGACTGGGCTTCGAGCCAATCGACAGCAAAGAGCTCTCCCAAAAACTCGCCAGCTACGGCGCCGACGCACGCTACATGGGTCGTCCAGCCAAACTCGGATGAATCGCGAGTCGTCTTGATACTAAGGAGCAACCGCGATCGAAGGGGATGCAGGTCGATCGAGACCGAGCACAGCGGTCGTTCCGTACAGCTCGCGAATGCGCATCCTTGGAACGGTCAACAAGACATTCCGCCCCGATTAACTCTCCTTTCCATTCGTATCGTCCGGCGTTTTCCATCCGACTTCCCTCAATGATAGGTTGTCGACCGACATCACAAACATACTGAGTTGCGACACCATCTTGAGAGACGTGAGAATGATCAACGGCGAACGGCTGGAAATCGTGCAGACGGGCGAACGCCTGCAGGAAATCGGCCCCGCCTGGGAGGCGCTGTGGGACTACACCGGCGCCGTCGTGTTTCAGAGCCATGCTTGGATCGCGGCCTGGTGGCATGCGCTTCCCGATCGGGAACGGCGGAACCTGTTTATCGTCCTTGCGTGGCGCGGCGACACTCTAGAGGCCGTCCTGCCGCTTGCGATCTGTCGCCAGCATGGCGTCCGCGTCCTCGAATGGGCCGCCAAGGACTATTCCGACTACTGCGATGCACTTCTGCACCCAACCGCCGACCCGTCGGTGCTCGAACGGATGTGGGACTACAGCCACGCGCACGGCGGCTTCGATGCTGTTTACCTCGGCCATCTCCTGCCAACAGCAGCGGTGAGGACACTCGCCAACGATAAAGCTGGATATCGCCGCACGCTGCGCCCGCACTATCGGCAAGCCACCAGTCTCCGCGTCGTCGGCCCATGGGCCAGCAGCCAGGCGTGGTTCGATGCGCAGTCCGGAAATGCGCGTCGAAACTATCGCCGCTCGCTGAAAAGCCTGTCGGAAGGTGCAAAAGTCGAATTCCGCCTGCTGTCGCCCGAGGAGCCGATTGGCCCTGCGGTGCGGCGCTGTGCCGACCTGAAGCGTGCCTGGTGCGAGCGGAACGGTCTGGTGGCGCCGCTGTTCGATGAGGGCTCGCCGATGCTGGAGACGCTTGCGCAAGTGCTCGCCGACAAAGGACTGCTTCGGGTGTTCGTGCTGGAGCGAGACGGCGTGATCGTCGCCATGACGATCAATCTGATGCAGCACGATACGATGATGGCTTACGTCACGACGTACGACGCCGCCTTCGATCGCAGCTCGCCCGGCTATATCCTGCTGTTCGACTACATCCGTTGGTCGATTGATCACGGCGCCACGACAATCGACTTTCTCTGTGGCGACGAGGATTACAAATATCGCTTTGCCAATCAGCAGGTGACCTTGGCGTCGTTTGTCGCCGGGCGGACTCTTCTCGGCGAGGCGGCGCTGCGATCGGACCGCGCTTGGCACACGCTGCAGACCTATCGAGGGCGGATGCAGAGCGGGCTGTCGAGGGCCAAACGATTCTTGGATAAGAGGCCGGCAAGCCAAGCTGCTGCCGATCGATAATCCGATTTGCTTGTTGCCCGAGCAGACAACGTCTACGATCGCGGCGCCATCCAACAAGAAACAACATCGGGAAGACGCCAATGCCCACCACCAAAATCGCCCTCGTCACAGGCGCTGGCACCGGCGTCGGCCGTGCCGCGGCGCTGGCGCTGATGCAAGCCGGATTCACCGTGGTGCTGGCCGGGCGTCGGATGCAACTGCTGCAGGAGACCCAGAAGCTCGGCGCCGAGTTCGGTGAGAGCCTGCCGGTTGTCGCCGACATGGCCGATCCGGCATCGATCGCCGCGCTGTTCGACACCATCGTGCAGCGCTACGGCCGTCTCGACGTGCTGTTCAACAACGCCGGCATCGGCGCCCCGCCCGTGCCGTTCGAAGATCTGCCGCTGGAGCAGTGGCAAGCGGTGGTGACGACCAACCTCACCGCGCCGTTCCTATGCACCCAGCACGCGTTCCGCATTATGAAGGATCAGACCCCGCGCGGCGGCCGTATCATCAACAACGGGTCGATCTCGGCGCACGCGCCGCGGCCGTTCTCGGCCGCCTACACCGCCACCAAGCACGCGATCAGCGGCCTGACCAAGGCCAGCAATCTCGACGGCCGCGCCTACGACATCGCGGTCGGCCAGATCGACATCGGCAACGCCGCCACGCCGATGACCGATCGCATGGTGCAAGGCGTGCTGCAGCCCGACGGCCGCACCATCGCCGAGCCGCGGATGGATGCGAACGCGGTTGGCAATGCGGTGGCCTACATGGCAGGCCTGCCGCTCGACGCCAACGTCCTGTTCATGACGGTGATGGCGACCAAGATGCCATTCGTCGGACGCGGCTGAGCCGCGTCCTTCCGGGGGCTAACATGCGGACATCGTTCACGACCTTCCGACGACTGGGACTGCTCGGCATCCTGGCCGGCATTGCGCTGGTTGCGGGTGTCGCGCCACCGCGAGCCGACGACACCGCCGAAACACTGCGCCTCGCGGTCAGCGGCGAAGCCACGTTCAGCCTGAAAGAGAATCCGTCGACCGGCTATCGCTGGCATCTCGACACCAAAGCGAGCCGGAATCTCGACCTGATCGAGATTTCCGATGCCGGTTACCGCCAGGGCGGCGGCGATGTCGTGCACCAGCCGATGGTCGGCGTCCCCGGCACCCGGTCGTTCCGGATCATCGCCCGCAAGGACGGCACCGCCACCGCGGTGTTCGATTACTTGCGCGACTGGGAGAACCAGGCTCCAGCGCAGCGGCACACCGTCACGGTCGAGATCGCGCCACGCTGACCACAGCTACTCCCCGCCGGTGCGAATGAAGTCGGCGATACGCTCGTTCTTACGCAGCTCCGCAACATCGTCCGCCGTCGGCAATTGCGGCCGGTCACGCGCGACGTTGACGACGCAGAGAAAACCGAGGCAGTCGCCGCGATTGGCACGAAACTGATGCCAGGTCCTCGGCGGGATGAATACCAAATCGCCCTGCCCGACATCGTTGATCGTGTCGCCGACCAGGCACTGCCCGCGACCGCGATGGATCATCACCGCATGCACATGGGCGTGACGCTCCAGCGTCGAGTAGCCGCCCTCGTCGACCTCGAAATAGCGCCACTCGCAGGCGAGGTTCGGATCCGAGAACAGAAGCTGCCGCGATACGTCCTGGAACGGCGCCTCGGCGGTCTGCTTGTACGGCATCACCGCGACACCGTCCCAGCGGCCCGGGGCAGTCTGCGCGCGGACACCAACTCGTTCGCCCGCCGCCGGATGCGGCGCTGCTGAATTGTCATTGGCCATGGCTTGCCACCTCCGCGGTGAACCGCGCCGCCTGCTCGGTCAGTTGCTCCCCCGCGGACAGCAGGCTGCCGCCGATCAGCAGCATCACGTCACAGCCGTAGAATGCCAGCAGCTCTTGGATGCGATCAATCGCGATACCGCCGGCCGGCACTGGCAGGCACGGCTTCAGATCGTACCAGTCGCGTCGCGCCGCATCCGCCAGCGCGCTACAGGTCTCCGGCGTGTAGGCGAACCGGCCGCCGTGATGCGGGAAGATCGTCGCATCCGCCCCAAGCAACCTGAACAGTTTGCCCAGCAGCAGATCGGGCGCGATCCGCTGCGCACCGGCCAGCGACGGATGCGCCAGCATGACCAACCCTTCCGCCTCTTTGGCAATCAGGTGGAAGTTGGCCAGCCCAACGATCATCGGCATCAGCATCACCGCGGACAGGCCTTCGCGGCGGACAATGTCGAGCTGCCGCCGCATGTCGTCGAGCGAACCGGAGACATGCGGCGCATACAGCGTCGCGGCGCCCCGAGAGTCGCAGGCCTCGCGCACCGCGCGAGCCACCGCCGGCACCCGTGCCGAGAACGGACTGAACGCCTGATCGGCGATGCCGTGGTCGTCCTTGATCAGATCGACACCGCCGAGCGCCAGCCGGTGCGCCAGCCCAGCCAGCGCCTCCGGCGCCAGTCCCTGCGGCTTCAGCGCCGACGCAGTCAGCGCACGCCGCGGCGCGCCGAGCTTGGCGCGAAGACCGGCGATGCCGAGCCTCGGCCCACCGAAGGCAGCCGGATAGGCCGACGGCAGTTCGACATCGGCCAACGTCACGTCGGGGTGGATCGAACTGTTGCCGAACAGCATGTTGAGCAGCTGTCCGGGCTCGGCTGGCGCGGTCGCGCTCGCCAGGCTGACCTGCACCGAAAAGCGAGCCTCGCCGATCGGCGTGATCGCCTCGACCCGGCCGACGATCTCGTCCCGGATCCGCTGCTCCGTCACCGCCGCCAGCGGACACTCGACGCTCTGCTCGATCGCCAGCGCCTCGGCCCGGGCAGCGATCTCCCCCGGTGCCGAGGCGACCTGATAGGTGACGATAATCCGCTCGCTCATGTTCAATCCGATATCCGGAAGTCCGAGGTGTCGGCCCTGTCTAGCACACCCGTTCGGCCGCACTGTCGCCGCCCTCGACGAAGCTGCGATGACGGCTGCGCCCCAGCGGCCCGCGCTTTAGTCGACTTGCCAGCGCGCCCTGCCCTGGCCTACCCATCGGCTTCGGCTCGGGGGACGACATGCTTCAACTGCAATCCGGATTCGGCGTATTCGCGCTGCTGATGCTCGCGTGGGCATTCGGCGAGAATCGCGACCGCGTGTCGGTGCGGCAGGTCGCAATCGGGCTCGGCATCACGCTTTTGACCGCGGTGGCGATGCTGAAGCTGCCCGGCGCCGCTCAGGTGTTCGGGACGATCAACGATGCAGTCGGCGTCATTTCGGCAGCGAGCCGGGCCGGCACCTCGTTCGCGTTCGGCTATCTCGGGGGCGCGCCGGCACCATTCGACATCAAGGCGCCGGGAGCCGATTTCATCCTGGCGTTTCAGGCGCTGCCGGTGGTGCTGGTGATGAGCGTGCTGACCACGCTGTTGTTCTACTGGCGGATCCTCCCGCCGGTGGTGCGGGGCATGGCCTGGCTACTCAAGCGCACGCTCGGCGTCGGCGGTGCGGTCGGGCTATCGACCGCCGCCAATGTGTTTCTCGGCATGGTCGAAGCACCGCTGTTCATCCGCCCCTATCTGGCGCAGCTCACCCGCAGCGAACTGTTTCTGGTGATGACCGGCGGCATGGCCGGCATCGCCGGCACCGTGCTGGTGCTATACGCCACGCTGCTGGCGCCGGTGCTGCCCGATGCCGCCGCGCACTTTGTCATCGCCTCGGTGCTCGGCGCGCCGGCCGCGATTCTGGTCAGCCTGATCATGGTGCCGGAGACCGAAGCGCGCGCAACCGGCGGCGAACTCGCCGACCCCGGCCAGATCGCGGTCAGCAGCATGGATGCGATCGTCAAGGGGACCGCGGCCGGCCTCGAGCTGCTGCTCAACATCATCGCGATGCTGATCGTGCTGGTGGCGCTGGTGTATCTCGGCAACGCCGTGCTCGGCCTGCTGCCGCATGTCGGCGGCGAGGCGATCACGCTGCAACGGCTGCTAGGCTATCTGATGGCGCCGGTGTGCTGGCTGCTCGGCTTGCCATGGGATCAGGCGGTCACCGCCGGTTCGCTGATGGGGATCAAGACCGTCCTCAACGAGCTGATCGCCTATGTCGAGCTGGCGAAGTTGCCGCCCGATGCGCTCGACCCGCGCTCGAAGCTGATCATGCTGTACGCGATGTGCGGCTTCGCCAATTTCGGCAGCCTTGGCATCATGCTGGGCGGCCTCACCGCAATGGCCCCCGAGCGCCGCGAAGAGATCGCAGCCCTCGGCCTGCGCTCGATCGTGTCCGGCACACTGACCACTTGCCTGATGGGTGCGGTGGTGGGGTTATTGACGTAGTCTTGCGCACTACGATCAGTTTTTCGAAGCTCACCAACATAGGCACAACTACTCTCGGCCGCTGTGGAAACAGCGCCGTCGCCGTATCGCTATGACTGTCGCAATCGATCCCTGCTCAACGTGCCGCTACGACCGCGGCGCGCGGCAATGGTCGCCCTATCCGCTGCCGGCCGACGAAGGGACCGCCGACCGGCAATAACGAAGTCAGTGCAGTCTGAAGACACCGTCGACGGCGCGTAGCTCGGCCGGCTTGATCAGCTTGGAATGCGCGACGGTGACGGCGAACAGCGGCCCTTCGAGCTTCGCTTTCCAAAAACTGAGAAAGTCGTTCAGGGCGGGGAAATCGGGCGCCAAGTCGTAGTCCTGCCACGTGTAGCTCTGCAGCAGCCACTGCCGGTCGGGGCGGCGATAGAGAATCTCGGCCGTCGTCAGACCGTAGCCGAGCACCTGCTTCCTGAAGTCTTCAGAAACTGCACCTCGTTCGACCATAAATCCTCCTTCCCGAACCAGCATTCCGCAACAGTTCGCGACCGGGATTGCCTGGGAATGCCGTCCTTCCGTCTGCTGTCCCCGCGGTGCTTGGCTCCGGTCTTCACTTGCCCATCCCGCGCACCTGAAAATGTGACGCATCTGGACTGGGCATCTCAAGTCAAAAATCGACGGCAAATGCGGAAAAATGCAGCCTTAGCAGCGACTTAATACAAGTGCTAACAGAGACGCCAAGGGCCACGGGATAGTCGGGGCTTGATTGTCGCCGCATCGTCGTTCACGGTGTTTGGCAGATGTTCCGCGCGAGTGCTAAAAATTTCGCGCGCAGCCCTTGTCTCCCCAAAAACCCTCGACTATCTCGTCGGTGTCGCGCTGGCACTCAATGTCCGCGACTGCCAATATTTCGATTTCTGAAACAAGTTCAGAAACTTAGGAGGACTTGCATGAACTTCCGTCCGCTTCACGACCGCGTCGTGGTCAAGCGCATCGACGCCGAAGAGAAGACCGCCGGCGGTATCATCATTCCTGACACGGCCAAGGAAAAGCCCTCGCAGGGCGAAGTCGTCGCCGTCGGCCCGGGTGGCCGCGACGAAGCCGGCAAGCTAATCCCGATCGACCTCAAGGTCGGTGACCGCGTGCTGTTCGGCAAGTGGAGCGGCACCGAGGTCAAGATCGACGGCAAAGAGCTGCTGATCATGAAGGAAAGCGACATCATGGGCGTCATCACCGACGCCGGCGCCAAGAAGAAGGCCGCCTGAGCCTTTGGATGTCCCTCACCCTGAGGAGCGCCTGCAAGGCGCGTCTCGAAGGGTGAGCTCCACACGCTGAGACCGCTCATCCTTCGAGATGCGGACCTGCGGTCCGCTCCTCAGGATGAGGAGACAACGATCCAACCCAAGGGAAACCTCTTATGTCCGCTAAAGAAGTCAAATTCGGCGTCGACGCCCGCGACCGCATGCTGCGCGGCGTGGACATTCTCGCCAACGCCGTGAAGGTCACGCTGGGGCCGAAGGGCCGCAACGTCGTCCTCGACAAGTCGTTCGGCGCGCCGCGCATCACAAAGGACGGCGTCACCGTCGCCAAGGACATCGAGCTCGACGACAAGTTCGAGAACATGGGCGCCCAGATGGTGCGCGAAGTCGCCTCGAAGTCGGCCGACGCCGCCGGTGACGGCACCACCACCGCGACCGTGCTGGCCCAGGCGATCGTCCGCGAAGGCGCCAAGGCGGTTGCCGCCGGGATGAACCCGATGGATCTGAAGCGCGGTATCGACCTGGCGGTGGAAGCCGTCGTCGCAGACCTCGTCAAGAACTCCAAGAAGGTCACCTCGAACGACGAGATCGCCCAGGTCGGCACCATCTCGGCCAACGGCGACTCGGAGATCGGCAAGTTCCTCGCCGACGCGATGAAGAAGGTCGGCAACGAGGGTGTCATCACCGTCGAGGAAGCCAAGTCGCTCGAGACCGAACTCGACGTCGTCGAGGGCATGCAGTTCGACCGCGGCTACATCTCGCCCTACTTCGTCACCAACGCCGACAAGATGCGCGTTGAATTCGACGACGCCTACATCCTGATCAACGAGAAGAAGCTCTCCAACCTCAACGAGCTGCTGCCGCTGCTCGAAGCCGTGGTGCAGACCGGCAAGCCGCTGGTGATCGTCGCGGAAGACGTCGAAGGCGAAGCCCTCGCCACCCTCGTCGTCAACCGTCTGCGCGGCGGCCTCAAGGTCGCGGCCGTCAAGGCGCCGGGCTTCGGTGACCGCCGCAAGGCCATGCTGCAGGACATCGCAATCCTGACCGGCGGCCAGGCGATCTCGGAAGACCTCGGCATCAAGATGGAGAACGTCACCCTGCAGATGCTGGGTCGCGCCAAGAAGGTGATGATCGACAAGGAAAACACCACGATCGTCAACGGCGCCGGCAAGAAGGCCGACATCGAGGCCCGCGTCGCGCAGATCAAGGCGCAGATCGAGGAAACCACCTCGGACTACGACCGCGAGAAGCTGCAGGAGCGTCTGGCCAAGCTCGCCGGCGGCGTCGCGGTGATCCGCGTCGGCGGCGCGACCGAGGTCGAGGTGAAGGAGCGTAAGGATCGCGTTGATGACGCGATGCACGCCACCCGCGCTGCGGTCGAGGAAGGCATCGTTCCGGGCGGCGGCGTCGCTCTGCTGCGCGCCTCCGAGCAGCTCAAGGGCCTCAAGACCAAGAACGACGACCAGAAGACCGGCGTCGAGATCGTGCGTCGCGCCCTCTCCGCCCCGGCCCGTCAGATCGCCATCAACGCCGGCGAAGACGGCTCGGTGATCGTCGGCAAGGTGCTCGAGAAGGAGCAGTACGCGTTCGGCTTCGACTCGCAGTCGGGCGAATACGGCGACCTGGTCAAGAAGGGCATCATCGATCCGACCAAGGTGGTCCGCACCGCGATCCAGAACGCCGCCTCAGTGGCCGCGCTGCTGATCACCACCGAAGCGATGATCGCCGAACTGCCGAAGAAGAACGCCGGCGGCCCCGCGATGCCCCCCGGCGGCGGCATGGGCGGCATGGACTTCTAAGTCCAGCGACCTTCGCAAAGACAATGAAGCCCGGCGGAAACGCCGGGCTTTTTTGTTGGCGTAATCGGGTCCGCAACGCCTCTGTTTCGTCATTCCAGGGCGCGCGAAGCGCGAGCCCGGAATCCATACTCGCTGTGCTAGCGGTCAAGCACAGCCGTCGATGCGTTCTTGATCAGCTTGAACTCCGGTGGTTATGGATTCCGGGTCCGCGAGCTTTCGCCCGCGTCCGGGAATGACGATCTCGAGGATTGGCGCATTTACTTCCAAGAGCGCGCACCATCGCGCGATCCGCGCTACAGAGGGCGCTCCCTCTCACCACCGCCCGAGCGAACCAGCCCATGGCCAAATCAGCAAATTATCTCGACAAGCTTGACCACGCGCTGGAGGCGCTCGGCCCGGACGCCATGCTGGTCGAGGAACTCGACGGCTTCGTTGCCGGCCTGCTGCTGTGTCCCGAGCCGATCAAGCCCGGCGACTGGCTGCCGGTCGTCTACGGTGCCGGCGATGACCAGGCGTCGCCGTTCACCGATCTGGCGCATGCCAACCGGGTGTTCGCGCTGATCATGCAGTACTACAACTCCGTCGCCAAAACTCTGTCGGAGCACCCCGAGCGCTACCAGCCGCTGCTGCCGGTCGATCCCGACAGCGGCGAATTGGTGTGGCAGGTCTGGATCGACGGCTTCGCGGCTGCGACCGACCTGCGGCCAGAGGCGTGGAGCCGCCTGGACGATGCCGACGAAGCGACGGCGGCCGCGTTCGACGGGCTGCTCGATCTGATCGAGATTGCCGACGCCGAGGTGCACGCCGAAGCGGACAGTCCGCCAAGCGATCGCCCCGCGGTCACCGTGCCGAACTCCGACCAGATCGCCGGCTGGATCCTGACGCTGAACCGCTGGCGCATCGCTCTCGACCCGGCGCCGCGCGAGATCGAATGGGGACCGCCCTCAGCGGCACGCAAAGTCGGCCGCAACGAGCCGTGCCCCTGCGGCTCGGGCAAGAAGTACAAACGCTGTTGCGGGATGACCTGAAGCACCGCGGTGCGGCGGCCGCCGGACGATCGCTCATCCGACAGCCGCGTTGTCGGCTCAGAACGTGACGCGCAGGTTGGCGCGGACACCGTGGTCGGAGATGCTGGAGCCGACCTGGCCGGAGTAGTTGACGCTGAGCGCCGTGCTCGGATTGAGCGCGGTGCCGAGGCCTGCTTCGAACACGGCGACGTCCTTCGCCAGCGGAAGACCCGACACCGTGAACGCATTGCCGGTCGCAAACGCGTTCGTGGCGGTCGGGATCACGCTGTTCATCGTGTGCCGCCAGCCGACCATGCCGTTCGCCGTCACGGCGGTGGTGCCGAGCGTTAGCGCACCGTTGGCACGCAGGCCGAGTGTCGAGAACGTTGCATCGACATTGTCGCCAGCGCTGCGGAGCGCAGCCGCCCCGCCCCGTTCGGTGAAGCCGGAGGTGTCAAGGCTGACATAAGCAAGGCCGGCGAACGGCTGCAGCGCGGCGCGGCCGAGTTCGACGGTGTAACCGACATCGCCATAGACCTGCGTGGTGCGGGCGTTGTAGTCCGCGGTCAGCCGGTCGGCGAAGCCGGTCAGCGCCACGGTGCGGGTCGAGGACAGATTGTGCCACGCGTGATTGGCACCGAAGCTGAGCGCCAACGCGTTCCAGGCCCGGCCGCCATAGAGGCCGACGCTATAGGTGTCGCCCGACACCGAGCCGCGCCCGCCGTCGAGATTGATCGACGTGGACCCATAGCCGCCGACCACGCCGAGCCGCAGCGCGTTGAACAATTCGCCATCGGCACCGAACAGCACGCCGCCGGCATTGCGACGCACGTCTGCGGCATTGCCATTGCCATCAGTCTTCGCCCACGAGCCATAGGCGCGCGCCCATACCGCCGTGTCAGGTCCGCGCAGCGCCGACTGCACCTGCTGCGAGGTCGCTTCGCGCACGAACCGGCTGTCGTCGAGCAGCGCTGTCTTGGCCGATGCGAAGGCCTCGCCCGAGAGCTGATCGAACGCCGCCCGTGCCGCAGTGTCGGTCGGCGACGCCGCGACCGCCGCACGCAAAGCGCCGCCGGCGCCAAGGCCCTGCAGCGCGCCCGCCGTGGAGCGCTGATTGGCGGTCAGCGCCGCGTCGGTGAATCCGCGGGTCTGCACCGCTTGCAGATAGACGTTGTTCGGATCGTAGCTGGCGATCAGTGAGTAGAACGCCGACACCGTGGTATCGCCGGTGAGAACGTAGGTGCCGTTGACGCCGCCGGTCGCAGTCAACACGGTGTAGCGCGCATCGAGCGCGTAAGGGGCGGTGCCGTATTTGGTGAGCATCAGGATCGCGCCAGGCGCAAGCGTCGCGGTGCCGCCGACCGCGATCCGGTCCGATACCGTGCTGCCGGGTACCAGCTCGGCATTGTAGGTCGAGCCGGCCGCCTGCTGATAATTGCCGGTCACCGTCAACGTGCCGGGGCTGTTGCCCGGAGAGATGGTCGAACCAGACAGCATCTGGACCGCACCGACGATGCCCGAGCCCGAGAGCGCCGCCCCGCTATAGACCGTGACCGCGGACGTTGCGCTGGTGCTGTTGACCACCATCTGGCCGTCTTTGATCAGCATCGATCCGGTGAATCCGCCGCCGTTGCCGGACAGCGTCAGCGCACCAGCGCCGGTCTTCTCAATAAAGTTGAAATCGCGGAACTGCCCGGTCGCGCCCACGGACAGCATCGTCAGAGACGCCGACGCGCCGGTGTTGAGAACAAGATAGTTGTCGCCAGTGCCTCCCTGAACCACGCCTTGAATGTTGGACGTGGCGGCATCAAGCACCAGCCTGTTGGTGCCGTTGCCGAACTTGATCGCCGCGCCTCCGCCCGAATTGCTGATCGTGCCGGCATTGCTGATCGTGCTGTTGCCGTTACCCGTGACGATCGCCGCATCAGTCGCCGAGTTCGTCGTGATCGTGCCCGAGTTGACAAGCGAATTGGTCGTGCCGTCGAGATTGACGCCGACGCCGGTCGCGGTGACGGCACCGCTATTGCTGACGTTGATAGCACCGTTCGCCGTGGAGGCGACAATGCCCTGGGCCGCCGTGATCGAACCAGACTGTGTGATGGTGATGCCGCCGCCCGCCGAGCTGGCGGAGATTCCGGCTTGATCCGCCTGGACAACCGCACCCTGCTGGTTATCGATCGTCGTCTGACCGAAAGTTCCGACCTTGGTATAGATGCCGTGATGCCCGCCGTCGCCGAGATCGGCGTGGCCGGTGTTGTCACGCGCGATGGCGGTGCCGCTGTTCACGATCGTGGTGTCGCCGCTCTCCGACCACGACAACAGGGCGGAATCGTCGTTGGCGGTCACAGTGCCGCTGTTTGTTATCGAGGCCGGGCCACTATTCGACCAAGCGACGAGACCTTGCCGATAGGTGCTCTCGACGGTGCCGGAGTTCTCGATCGATGCCAAGCCGTTGTAGGCGATCGCGCGCGCACCAGCGAGGGCCGAGCTCACCCAACCGGAATTGACGATGTTGACCGTCCGCGGGGTGGCGCCGCCGAAGTTGCCGTCGGCGTAAAGCCCCCGCGCCTGCGTCGAAGTGACATTACCGCGATTGATCAGGGTGACGGTGCCGTCATGTGTCGTCAGAGTGATGCCATCCTGGCCCACACCGTTGGCTATGATGGTGCCAGCGTTGTCGACGGAGAGGTTCCCTGACGTGGTGTTTCGCAGCCAGACCGCCCCCATATCCTGGTCGGACCGCAGCGTCACAGCCGATCCGATGGAAACTGACAAATTGGCATTACTCCGGTTCGTCTCCCACGCGAATGCCGGGTAGTTGGTTCGGTAGACATTAGTCGCGCCGAGCACATTGACCGTGACGTCCACAAGACCGGTAGCGCTCCCGGACGGATAGACGTCGATGCCGCCGGACGTCACCGAGTCGAGAGTGATGGACGACGCACCCGCGATCGGAGTCGCGGAGACGAGCGAATTGTCACACTGATTCAGAGTCACGTTTCCCGAGACGCTGCACGCGGCTTGAGCGGCGGACCAACTGGACATCGCGCCGATCAACAGCGGCGTGAGAGCGGTCGAGATCAGCAGACGGCGAGCCGGGGAAGCGGCGAGCCGTGCCTTCCACCAGATAGAATCGCGAGCCGCCATAGTACCTCCAGTCGATCTGCTTGTGGGTCATTTACCAGCCGGCCCATCGAAGCCCTGCTGTCGCCGATATGTTGGGAAGGCGGTGCCGAATGTCGGAAACGGCACCGCCTTTGATTGCTGATCAGAACGTGACGCGGAGGTTCGCGCGGACGCCGTGGTCGGAGATGCTGGAGCCGACCTGGCCGGAGTAGTTGACGCTGAGCGCCGTGCTCGGATTGAGCGCGGTGCCGAGGCCGGCTTCGAACACGGCGACGTCCTTCGCCAGCGGAAGACCCGACACCGTGAACGCATTGCCGGTCGCAAACGCGTTCGTGGCGGTGGGGATCACGCTGTTCATCGTGTGCCGCCAGCCGACCATGCCGTTCGCCGTCACGGCGGTGGTGCCGAGCGTCAGCGCACCGTTGGCACGCAGGCCGAGCGTCGAGAACGTGGCATCGACATTATCGCCAGCGCTGCGCAGCGCAGCCGCCCCGCCCCGCTCGGTGAAGCCCGAGGTGTCGAGGCTGACATAAGCAAGGCCGGCGAACGGCTGCAGTGCGGCGCGGCCGAGTTCGACGGTGTAACCGACATCGCCATAGACCTGCGTGGTGCGGGCGTTGTAGTCCGCGGTCAGCCGGTCGGCGAAGCCGGTCAGCGCGATGGTGCGGGTCGAGGACAGATTGTGCCAGGCGTGATTGGCACCGAAGCTGAGCGCCAGCGCGTTCCAGGCCCGGCCGCCATAGACGCCGATGCTATAGGTGTCGCCCGACACCGAGCCGCGCCCGCCGTCGAGATTGATCGAGGTCGACCCATAGCCGCCGACCACGCCGAGCCGCAGCGCGTTGAACAATTCGCCATCGGCACCGAACAGCACGCCGCCGGCATTGCGACGCACGTCTGCGGCATTGCCATTGCCATCAGCCTTCGCCCACGAGCCATAGGCGCGCGCCCATACCGCCGTGTCAGGTCCGCGCAGCGCCGACTGCACCTGCTGCGAGGTCGCTTCGCGCACGAACCGGCTGTCGTCGAGCAGCGCTGTCTTGGCCGATGCGAAGGCCTCGCCCGAGAGCTGATCGAACGCCGCCCGTGCCGCAGCGTCGGTCGGCGACGCCGCGACGCCGGCACGAAGACCGCCGCCACTCCCCATCGCCTGCAACACGCCCGCGGTAGCGCGCTGATTGGCGGTCAGAGCCACCTCAGTGAAGCCGCGGGTCTGCACCGCCTGCAGATAGACGTTGTTCGGATCGTAGTTGGCGATCAGCGAATAGAACGCCGACACGCTGGTGTCGCCGGTGAGGACGTAGGTGCCGTTGACGCCGCCTGCGGCGGTCAGCACGGTGTAGCGCGCATCCAGCGCGTAAGGCGCAGCGCCATACTTGGTGAGCTTCAGGATCGCGCCAGGCGCAAGCGTCGCGGTGCCGCCGACCGCGATCCGGTCCGACACCGTGCTTCCAGGCACCAGTTCGGCATTGTAGGTCGAGCCCGCCGCCTGCTGATAATTGCCGGTCACTGTCAGCGTGCCGGGGCTGTTGCCGGGCGCGACTGTTGCGCCGGCCTGGGCGTCGACACCGCCGACCGTGCCGGAGCCGGTCAGCACCGCGCCGCTTTCCACCGCCATCACTGCGCCGATCACGCCAGTCATCGTCAGAATGCCGCCGCTCACCTGCATCGTGCCGGTGAACTGCGAGGAGTCGCCGGTCAGCGTGGTGCGGCCGGCGATCGCTTGAATCGAGCCATTGCCGATGATGTCGGATGCCAGTGTGTAGTTGGACGAGGTGTGGTTGAAGACGAGTTGGCCGGTGCCGCTGCCGAACACGATGCGGGACACGGTGATCGTGCCGGGCGCAGCGGCCGCCTGCCCGCTCGCCGCACCGATCGCCAGCACGCCTTGGCCCTGGGTGTCGTAGCCGATCCGAACCTCGTTGTCGGCCTTGAGCTCTGCTCCGTTCGACACCACCACGGTGCCGTTGCCGTTGAAGCCCGCGTAGACATTGCCGAGAATGTTTTGGGTCGGATTGGCCTTTGCCCACAGCCGCGTGCCGCTGCCGGAGACATTGATGATGCCCTGCGACAGCGGGTCCATGCCGGCGCCAACGGTGCCCGAAGTCACCAGGGCGCCATCGGTGACGTTCAGAACGCCGTTGCCGTTCATCGGATCGACGTTGCGTCCCCCGTTCTGGCCGCCAACATAGATGCGCTCAGCGATATCGACTTTCGTGCCGCGGCCCGAGATGTTCATTGTCGTGAGATTGCTGCCGTCCGGTCCTACATAGATGCCGCTGGCATAGAGATAGGCTCCGTTCAGGACGTTGACTGTGCCGCCGGAAGGACTCAGCCACGCTGCAGCGCTCGAATTGGTCGGATCACCGATCTCGACATGGGTGCCGGCGTCTCGGATGGTCACCTCCGCACCAGCGCCGGTGTAGATGCCGACACTGCGAATATAGGCGGCCGCACCGTTGGAAATCGTCAGGCTGCCGGTCGCGCCCGCGGTGCGCGCGATATCGATGCCGCCGGTGCTGGTCCACACCGTCTGCGGACCCGTCACGACCAGCGAGCCATTGCCGCCGCTGCCCGCTTGCCAGGTGGCGGTGGAAAGTCCCAGCCGACGGGTGGTCAGCGAGGCGCCGTTCGACACATTGATGCTGCCGACGCCGCCATCGCGGCCGACGCTCACCTCGTTGGTGTCGGTCCAGCTCGCTCCCGCTCCGCTGAGGGTGACGCTGCCGTTGGCTCCGGCGCCGTCGCCGACCGTAACGGCCGTGCTCGGACTGGAGGAAATGCTGCCGCTGCTGCAAGTGAGGCCGGTCGTATTTCCGGAGATCGTGCAATCCGCCAGCGCCGGCGTACTGCCGAGCACACCCACCGCCAGAAGCGGCGCGAGCGACGTCGTGAGCAGCAGTTGTTTCTTCATCGTGACTTCCAAGAACAAGAGAGAGATCGGAGCGGAACGTCGCCGCGGGAGCAGCGGCTTCAACACGACGTCGGGGACGACGCCGCCAGCGAACAGAATGGCAGCCGGTCGAGACCGGCGGCATTTGGACAAAGCTTCGCCGTTCAGACCGACACAGTCTGTTGAAGCCGGATATCGGAAGTGCGTTGGAGCGAACCGCTAAGCGTTTGTTCGACCGCGCAATGTATCGTTCGAGTCGAGGCCGGCCCGCGGCGAACTAAACGTTGCGGCTCACGATCGGCGCAGAAACAGCGAAGCCTCGGTGCAACGAGCGAAAGCGCCATGCAGCGCTTCGGAAATGATCTTGTTGCCTGTCGCCATCTTGGCCCCATCGACCGTTTCTTTTTGAACATTGCTTTTTGTTTAATTCGGCGGGTTCCATCACGCAACAACATACCTACCGCTTCAGACTGTCGCAGGGATTCTCTGCGGATTCTTGTGGATGTATGCCTCACGGCGCCGCGTGATGTGCCGCCGCGTGAAACGGCGCGGCGCAATCGTCGTCGCCTTGTTACGATTCTCTGTCGCCGCTCGCGGTTCGTGCCTCGCACGTCGTCCGTTTTCGTACGATGATGTACCGACTTAGGGCGGAATCACTCGGCGCATTCGATGCGACGCAGACCAATGACGATATTGAGCCGGTGCCGCCCCTTTCGCAGACTCGCTGCGATGAAGTCGATTGATCGCCCTACTCGTCCGCGTGTTTCAGGATTGCCTTGAGCAGCCCGGGAAAGCGCGCGTTGATGTCGGCTTCGCGTACGACGTTGCGGTGCTCGACGCCCTTCTTGGTGGTGCGGATCAAACCGGCTTCGCGCAGGACGCGGAAGTGGTTCGACAATGTCGACTTCGGAATGTCAGGGCACGGTGCCGCCGCGACACAGGACATGCAGTCGCCTTCCTGAAGCAGCGCTTTGACGATGCGCAGCCGCATCGGATCCGCCAGCGCGGCGAGCACGCCGGCGAGCGAGATGTCCTCGCGAGCGGGATGAACGAACTGCACCATGAAAAAGATATAGGCGCCCCCTTGATCTGGTTCAATAGTCCCATACTTCCGAACTACTGAACCGAAGGCCACCCGTCAGCGGTGGCCGCACCTCCGATCAGGAACCGAACGATCATGACCAAGACACTGCAAGGCAAAGTGGCGCTGGTGACCGGCGCATCGAAGGGCATCGGCGCGGAGATCGCGCTGAAGCTGGCGGCCGAAGGGGCGGCGGTCGCCGTCAACTACGCGTCCAGCAAACAGGGCGCAGACGACGTCGTTCACAAGATCACTGCGCAGGGCGGCAAGGCGATCGCGGTCGGCGGCAGCGTCGCCGATCCCAAGGCTGCACAAGCGATCGTCGACGCGACCGTGGCAGCGTTCGGCCCGATCGACGTGCTGGTCAACAATGCCGGCGTCTATGAATTCGGCGCGCTCGATGCGATCACGCCGGAGCACTTCCACCGCCAGTTCGACGTCAACGTGCTCGGCCTGCTGCTGGTGACGCAAGCGGCGGCGCGGCAATTCAAGGACGGCGGCAGCGTCGTCAACATCTCCTCCGGCGTCTCCACGATCGCGATGCCGAACACCGCGGTGTACGGCGCCACCAAGGCGTCGGTCGATCTGATCACGGCGGTGCTGGCGAAGGAACTGGCGCCACGAAAGATCCGCGTCAACGCGGTCAATCCCGGCATGGTCGTCACCGAGGGCGTCAAAGCTGCGGGCTTTCACGACGGCGAGATGCGAAAGCAAGTCGAAGCGATTACCCCACTCGGCCGCGTCGGCGAAGCCGCAGAGATCGCTTCGGTGGTTGCCTTCCTCGCCTCCGACGGCGCCTCTTACGTGACGGGCGAGACGCTGCACGTCACCGGCGGCCTCAAGTAAGCGCGGGCAGCTACGCTCAAAGCTTTGGCGGCAGCGCCGGAGCTTTCTCGCTGCCACTGCGTCGGCTGTCGCACCGATCTGCGACGAGGCGCCGCGCCCGATGAACCAAACGCTTTGCTCGTCGTTACTGCCTACCGGCCATCTTGGACATCGAGGCCGAAAAGGAGAACGCGTTTGAAGACAACTGCCCTTGCTGCCGCTGCTGCGCTGTTTCTGGGTCTTGGAGCGCTCAGTGCTCCAGCCTCTGCCGCCACGCCCGCCGGGGCCTCGCAGCCGCTGGTCGCCGCTCCGATGACCGACGTTTCTGCGCAGCGTTACGTCGAGCGGCGGCGGGTGATCCGCCGTGGCCCGCACTGCACGATGCGGAAGGTCGTCACCCGCGGTCCGCACGGCCACCGCGTGGTTCGCACCACCCGCGTCTGCCGCTGATTGGCGAATCGGCGGCGTTAAAGCTCCGCATCGAAACAAGAGGGCGGATCTCGATCCGCCCTCTTCGCATTTCAGAAACTGACCTAAGCCTTCTTCACCAGCGATCGAAGTTGCGGCCGACGCGGCTGTCGTCGTCGACCTCCTGGAAGTCCTGGGGCGCCTGACGGCGCACCGTGCGGAGCGGCCTCTGGTTGTTGGTTTTTGGCGGATTGAACACCACGTAGCACGCCGGGCTCAGCCGCGGCCCTGCCTCACGCAGGCAGCTTTCGATTCGAGACGCGTCGGGAATGAACTGGCCGCAGAGACGGAAGGCGTCGGGCGTGCAGGCTTCGCGCTGCGCGGCCGTGCCTTGATCCTGCGCGACGGCGGAGCCGCTGGCGGCGACGGTGAACGCAAACACGGCAGCAGACAGGCGTGGGGTCATGGTCGATCTCCCTTTGATCGACCAAGTGCGAGCCCGGCCAACTGGTTCCGGCCGGAGCGTTCACGGATTGTGGAGAGAAGGCAGTTTGGGCGCGCCGCTCGCGGCGGCGGCCCGGGCTACGTGGTGGTTCAGCCTGGTCAGGTCAGGCTGCCGACCACCACCAGGCGCTTGACCTCGCCGCGCTTGAACGCCTGCAGGAATGCGTTGTAGTCCTTGAACGAGACGCAGCCGTTGGAGTCGCCGCGCGGCCCGAGCATGTAGGTGTGAGCCAGCAGACCGGTGCGGCCGTAGATCACGTCCTCGCCGCCGACCGGCGTGAGACGGATCGCGGCAACACCGTGGAACAGCTTCTCGCGCATCTTCAGGTCGTAGATGTGCGGCGGGGTGGCGCCCTGCATCTTCACGCTGACGTGGCGGGGGTCGTCCATCCGGGCGCCGAGGCCGGAATGCGCCTCGAGCTTGGAGCCGTCCGGCATGTACACCATCTTGGCGGTGATGTCGTAGACAGCGGTGTAGCGATCTTCGTCGGAGGGATTGAAGGCGCTGTCGCGAACCTGACCAACGTCCATGTCGCTGGTGTCGGCCGAGGCGTAAGCGAGCGCCGGGCTGTCGACCTTGCCGAACAGCTTCTCGAAGAAGCTGGACTTGTGGTTCTGCGCGGACATCAGAATCGCCGACTTGGCGCGGGCGACCAGGGCTTCGTGGCTGAAGGGGTTGCGCGACGGATTGCGCGGCGTGACGGCGGCAACCGACTTGGTGCGCTGCGGCGGCAGCGGCACGTTCATCGCTTCCTTCACCGGCGACGGCGGCGGCGCGACGCCGACCTTGGCGTCGTCCTCGGTCTCGGCCGCCGCGGGACGATTTTGCCCGGGCTGTTTGAACCGATCGGGCTGGAAGCCGAACGAATAGGAAGGATCGAGCAGAGCGTAATAGCGATGGCCGGTCTTGGCGGGCTCGGAGGCCTGGACGCTGGCGGTAACCGGAACGTCGGTCGGATCGGCGGACGCGACCTGGACGCCCTTGCTCTCTTGGCTCTTGAAGGCGGATTTCAGCGCCAGCGAAGCCATGAGTTGCGGCGCAGCCTCAGCGGCGGCGGCAAGCGGTTCGAACCGTGCGGAGAACGAGGTGCGTTCGATCGAGGAGCGCGTGCTCTGATCGTCCCGCAAAGAGCCGACGGTCGGATAGATGCTGGCGCCGACGGTGTTGGCATAAACCGTCCAGACGCAACCGATCACCGGCAGCGCGATTCCGATCGCGCCGAGCGATTTCCGAAACCCCATGTAGCGGGCCCCACGTTGGTTGGACAGCGATCGCCGCCCCGTGCCGACTGTCATTCGCTCACTTCCCGACTTTCCCCATCGGTCAGCGGCGAACCAAGATACCGCATACAGATGTGGCAGAACAGAGGAGCGCGATTAAGGCGGGTTTTAGTTAAATGCAGTTTAAGCGGCCTCGAATGGGAACCATGCTCCGTTATGGTTAACGGATGGTTACGACCCTTCCTGGCTCATTTTTGATTTAATATCAATAACTTAATTGAAAGCGCGCAGTGCTGGAGGCCGCAGCTCCTGCCCGCTAAGTCCGCGAAGTCCAATCCTCGTAGTATTACGCGGAGCCGACCCCGGCCGGACTTCCCCCGCTTCCGCGGCGCTTCGGCGCAGGACGGCACGACTCGCCGGCCATGGCATACCGGTTGCATCTGAGCCGCGTTCTTACGTTTTGAGGCCCAGAATGTCAGCTTCCTTCGATCGTTATGTCAGCTTCAAACACTGCGACTGGGAGGGTCGCTCCGAGCGGGTGATGCAGCGGCTCCAGCGCCACGTCGATGCCGGCGAGAACCCGTTCTGGGCGTACTTTGCCCAGAAGCGCGCCGAGCTGCGCGACAAGCAGGGTCTCGACGACCTGCGCATCCTCCACAATTATCTGCCGACGCTGCGCGAGCTGCTCGAAGACAATGGCGACCTCGAAACCCTCGAGATGCTGGAAGATCTCGAGGCCAACCTGATGTGAGCCGGTGAGCACCGCCGCAGCGGCTCAGGTGTAACGCAAGCGTGGATACCAATCGGTGCCCCGTCCCTCCGGGGTGACATCGAAAATGGTCCACAGCGGCATCAGGTCCGGGGCCCCGCGTGGGTCCTGGCCCGGATCTGACGTCGTGCCGGTCATCTCGCCACCCCAGAAGTGTCGGATCGTGCCATCGCGGCGCGTGAAGACGTTGAACGCCGGCACCTCGTCGCCGCTGGGCGTGAGGGCGTGATAGTCGTGGCTGAACGCACCGGTCATGTCAGTGAACAACGGCAGGTAATGCCAGCCGCGCTGCCGCTTGAACGCCACCAGACGATCGATCGGCGACCGCGCGACGACTGCCAGCGCCACCCGCTGGGTGATGTCCGGCACCTCGCCGTCCCAGGCGCTCAGCAGCGAGGTGCACATCGGGCACGGCTCGGCGCGCTGCGGGCCATACATGAAGTTGTAAACGACGAGGCTCTGCTTGCCGCCGAACAGGCCGGCGAAGTCGGTCCGCCCGCCCTCGCCTTCGAAAGCGTAGGGCCTTATGACCTCGCCACCCAGCGGCAGTTGCCGGCGCTGCGCGGCAACGCGCTCGATGTGACGGCGCAGTTCGATCTCTTCGGCGAGCAGCGCCTCGCGCGCGCGGCGATACTCGGCACTCTCATTCGGATAGCGCACGCCGCTGGCACGGGCGAGGTCGATCGCAGGCATCAGCATCATGACGGGTCCTTCGGTCCATGGTGTCTCCATGGGACGAATGAGCGCCCGCCAATCCGACAGCTGCCAAACAACCGCCGGTCGGGAACCGGCTAGGTCGAGCGACCGGACGCCGTGAGGAAATCGAAGTCGCAGCCCTCGTCGGCCTGCAACACCGCGTCGTGGAACAACTGCGCGTAGCCGCGTCCCGGGCGGGTCGCAGCAGTCACCGGCAGCGCGGCACGGCGGCGGATGAGCTCGGCGTCGTCGACCAGCAGGTCGATCCGGCGCGCGGCGACGTCGAGGGCGATCCGGTCGCCGGTCTGCACCAGCGCCAGCGGTCCGCCCTCGGCGCTTTCCGGCGTGATGTGCAGCACGATGGTGCCGAACGCAGTGCCGCTCATCCGCGCGTCCGAGATCCGGACCATGTCCTTCACCCCTGCCCGCGCCAGCTTCAGCGGGATCGGCAGATAGCCCGCCTCCGGCATACCAGGCGCGCCCTTCGGTCCGGCATTGCGCAGCACCAGCACATCATCTGCCGTGACGTCGAGATCGGGATCGTCGATCCGCCGCGCCATGTCCTCCAGCGTTTCGAACACCACCGCTCGGCCGGTGTGCTGCAGCAAGCCGGGCGATGCCGCCGCATGTTTGATCAAGGCGCCGCGCGGCGCCAGATTGCCGTGTAGCACCGCAAGCCCACCCTCGCCGCGGATCGGATTATCGCGCGAGCGGATCACGTCCTGCCCCGGCACATCCTCGGCCTGCGCCACCACCTCACGCAGCGTCGCGCCGGTCACGGTGCTGGCGTCGAGTTCGATCAAATCACCGAGCTGCGCCATCAGCTTCGGCACGCCGCCGGCGTGGTGGAAGTGCTCCATGTAGTGCGCGCCGGACGGCTTGAGATCGACCAGCACCGGCACCTGGCGGCCGATCGCATCGAACTCGTCGAGATCGATCCGATGCGGCACACGGCCGGCGATCGCGGTGAGATGGATCAGCCCGTTGGTCGATCCGCCGATCGCCTGCAGCACCACCTGCGCGTTACGGAACGCCGCCGGCGTCAGAAGCTCACTGGGGCGCGGCCCCTTGGCCTTGGCCATCGCGGCGGCGACGCGGCCGCTGGCCTCCGCCGAGCGGAAGCGCTCGGCATGCGGCGCCGGGATCGTCGCGCTCATCGGCAGCGACAGCCCCATCGCCTCGATCATGCAGGCCATCGTCGACGCCGTGCCCATCACCATGCAGGTGCCAACCGACGGCGCCAGCCGCCCGTTGACCGCTTCGATCTCGGCATCGTCGATCTCGCCGGCACGATACTTCGCCCACAATCGCCGGCAGTCGGTGCAGGCGCCAAGCACCTCGCCTTTGTGATGCCCGACCACCATCGGCCCCACCGGGATCACCACCGTCGGCAGATCGGCCGACACCGCGGCCATCACTTGCGCCGGCAGCGTCTTGTCGCAGCCGCCGATCACCACCACCGCGTCCATCGGCTGGGCGCGGATCATCTCCTCGGTGTCCATCGCCATCAGGTTGCGCAAGTACATCGAGGTCGGATGCGCAAAACTCTCGGCGATCGAGATGGTCGGAAACACCATCGGCATCGCGCCGGCCAGCATCACGCCGCGCTTGACCGCCTCGATAATCTGCGGTGCGTTGCCGTGGCAGGGATTGTAGTCGCTGTGGGTGTTGGTGATGCCGACGATCGGCCGGTCGAGCGCGTCGTCCGAATAGCCCATCGCCTTGATGAAGGCTTTGCGCAGGAACAGCGAGAATCCTGAATCGCCGTAAGCTGTCAGTCCCTTGCGCAATCCGTCGGCCATGTTCCGTCCCGCAGCAGTTTCGCTGCACTTGAGGGAAGGGGGACGCCGATGTCAATCGCGGAGGGTCAGGTGATCACCTTGGCCACAACCAGCGCGATCAGAATCGCGACGCCGCTGAGGGCAATGGTCAGGAACTGGCGTCGATGGGAGACGGAAAGCAGCGGGTTCATCGGATCCTTCGCCCTCGTTCGGGCGAGTCGATCGCCCCGGAGCCGCGGCACTTAAGCTCCTTTTAACGACGGTAAGATGAACCAACTACTCGGACGACTACCGGACCACGCCCTCGGCGGCGCGGCGGTTCCTTGGCAGCAATGACGGCGCGGCCGTCCCTAAGGTTGCTGTGACACCGGTCCCAGTGGAGCTGCGGCCGGTCGAGGTGCCGAAGCTGCCTTCTTGGCCCAACGGCCGAACAAACGTTGGCCGGGAATTTCGACCAGCCGTCTGGTCAGCGCCGAGAGGCCGATGATGATCCCAATGTAGGCCACGAAGATCGCGTCCAGCACATAGACGTTCAGGTTGGCGATCACCTTTACCGGTTCGCCGTCGTGGATCTGTTCCACGAGCAAAGGGCGCCCGATCAATTTCTGCCCGATCGTCGCAGCGGTCATGATCATCAAAGCCACGAAGGCGTGCACCATGTAGATCGAATACGACAGCTCGCCGAGCTTGACGAACACCGGCCAGTTCAACATGCGCGAGACCAGCCCGCGCTCGTAAGCAAAGATCAGCACGGTCACGCCGAACAGCAGAGGCGCAGCCAGCGACAACGGCCCTCTTCCGGCGGCAATGACGAAACCACATACCAATGCGACGATGCCGACCTCGATCGCTGTGCCGAAACGCCGGCTCGGCGCGGCCTTTGCGGTCCGGTAGATCAGGTAGGTCAGATGGCCCACCGTGAAGCCGTACAGACAACGAAACAATCCGAAGTCGTAGGTGGTTTCGATACCATGCTTTGAAAACGACGCCACGACCGCAGCTGCGAGCAGCCCAACCGCGGCCAGCACAAACGTCCGGCACCGCGGCATGGTGAGCACGATCAGGCCGAAGACGAGGTAGGTCCAGTATTCGGCCCCAATGCTCCAGCTTGGGAAATTCCAGGTCAGCTTGTCCGAGACATTCACCGCCTGCAGCAGCAGCAGTTGCGCCGGAATCGCAACCAGCGGCCGATAACCTTCTGCGGCGAACGGCGCGTGTCCGGTCTTGAAGCCGATCGCCATTGCCAGCGCGAAATTGACGGCTTCAGCCAGCACGAATGCCGCCAGCACGACGACGTGCAAAGGCCAGATCCGCCCCAGCCGCTTGATCGCGAAGGCAGTGAACTCCGAGCCCGTGTTGAGGCGCCCGAGATACGCGTGGGTGATCACAAAGCCGCTGAGCACGAAGAAGAAATCGACGAACAGAAATGCGTTTCTGATCAGCGGAACGTCGTGGATGTGGCCGAGCACACTGAGATGAAACAGCGCGACCAAGATCGCGCACAGGCCACGCCAACTGTCGAGCGCGCCGAAATGAATGGTGTCGGTTCGTAGCGTCACGGCCATTGGAGCAGCAATGGCAGGCGCTCGAACCTGGATCAATGCACGAGCGTATTAATCATTAACCCCGCGGCGATGCCGGAACCAGACGGCCCCGGCATCGCGCGGTCGCAGTTACGCGGCGTTGAAGCCGGCGATTGCCTTGACCTCGAGATATTCTTCGAGACCGAACTTGCCCCACTCGCGACCGTTGCCCGACTGCTTGTAGCCACCGAACGGCGCGGTGCGTTCGTTGGGCACGCCCTGCAGGTTGACGTTGCCGGCGCGGATCTTGCGGCCGACCGCGCGGGCGCGATCAACCGAGCCAGCCGAGACGTAACCGGCCAGACCGTACGGCGTGTCGTTGGCGAGCTCGACCGCCTCGTTCTCGTCCTTGGCGCCCATGATCACCAACACCGGCCCGAAGATTTCTTCACGCGCGATGGTCATGTCCTTGGTGACATCGGCGAACACCGTCGGGCGCACATAGAAGCCCTTGTTGACGCCTTCCGGCAGGCCGGGACCGCCGGCGACGAGGGTGGCGCCCTCCTCGATGCCCTTGTTGATCAGCGTCTGGATCTTGTCCCACTGGATGCGGTTGACGACCGGACCGATGGTGGTGCCTTCGCCGCGCGGATCGCCCGCCTTGGTCTTCTCGGCGACGCCCTTGGCGATCGCCGCGACCTCCTTCATCTTCGACAGCGGCACGATCATCCGGCTCGGCGCGTTGCACGACTGACCGGAGTTGTTGAACATGTGCATCACACCACCGGTCACCGCCTTGGTCAGGTCGGCGTCCTCGAGGATGACGTTCGGCGACTTGCCACCGAGCTCCTGGCTGACGCGCTTCACCGTCGGCGCCGCACGCTGGGCGACGTCGATGCCGGCGCGGGTCGAACCAGTGAACGAGATCATGTCGATGTCGGGATGTTCGCTCATCGCCGCGCCGACCTCCGGACCGAGGCCGTTGACGAGGTTGAACACACCCTTCGGCACGCCGGCTTCGTGCAGGATTTCGGCGAACAGCAGCGCCGAGGTCGGGGTGAATTCGCTCGGCTTCAGCACCATGGTGCAGCCGGCTGCGATCGCGGGCGCGACCTTGCAGGCGATCTGATTGAGCGGCCAGTTCCACGGCGTAATCATGCCGACGACGCCGATCGGCTCACGCACGATCATCGCCGAGCCGAGCGGCTCCTCGAACTGATAGTTCTTCAGCACGTCGAGCGTCGACATGATGTGGCCCAGGCCGGCGCCGGCCTGCATCTTCTCGGCCATCGGCAACGGCGCGCCCATCTCGTCGGAGATCGCGGCGCCGATTTCCTTCATCCGGCTCTTGTAAATCGCGACCACCTTCTCCAGCAACGCGATGCGCTCTTCGCGGCTGGTCACCGAGAACGTCTCGAACGCACGCTTGGCGGCGGCGACCGCCTTGTCGACGTCGGCCTTGGAGCCGAGCGCAACCTCATACATCGCCTCTTCGGTGGCGGGATTGACGACCGGCGTCGACTTCTTGACGACGGGATCGACCCAGGCGCCATCGATATAGAACTGCATGCGGTTGACCATCGGAACCTCTTGCTTAATCGCGGGTGGTTGGTGGTGAGTGTGATCAGGATCGGCGCCATCGCGCGAGGCCCTCGCCTCGGTACGAACGGTCCGAAAAATCGACCACCGCCATATGCGGGAACGGCATATAAAATCACCGACGCGAGCGGAGCAAGGCATCCTCGCACAATTGCGCGTGTGTGGCGTGATCGAGAAAGATCTTCTACCACTGCACGGAAATTACGAGCATCCTGCTGCGGCGCAGCATCAAACCGCTTGCGCCAACGGTGTCGCCGCGACCGCTTCGCCGGTGGTCAGATCGCGGTAATGGGCGATCGGTTGCGGCCTGCCGATCAGATAGCCCTGCACCTCGTCGCAGCCGGCCTGAGCCAGGAAGGCGAGCTGTTTCTCGGTCTCGACGCCCTCGGCGATCACCGGCAGTTTCAGCGTCCGTGCCAGGCTGAGGATCGCTTCGACGATCGCGGCCGATTCCGGATTGGTTTCGAGCTTCCGGGTGAAGGCCTGATCGATCTTGATCTTGTCGAACGGAAACGACTGCAGATACGACAGCGACGAATAGCCGGCGCCGAAATCGTCCATCGCGACGCGCACGCCGAGATTCTTGATCCTGCGCAGGATCGCGATTGCACCGGCGAAATCATCAATCAGCACGCCTTCGGTGATTTCGATCTCGAGCCGCGATGGCTCGAGTCCCGTCTCCAGCAAAATCTGCAGGATCAGCGCCGGCACATCGAAGCGGCGGAAGTCGAGCGGCGAGAAGTTGACGGCGATCGCCAGCGGCTTGGCCCATGACGCGGCCTCGGCGCAGACGCTGCGCAGCACCCATTCGTCGATCGGGCCGATCTGGCCGGTCTCTTCCGCGAGCGGCACGAACAGCGCAGGCGACACCATGCCGCGCACCGGATGGCGCCAGCGCAGCAGCGCTTCGAAGCCGACGATCTCGCCGGATGTGCAGGCCTGCGGCTGGTAGTGGATTTCGAACTGGCGCTGCTCCAGCGCCACCGCGAGCTCGCGCTGCAGCGCGCGCTTTTCACGGATCTGCAGATCCATCGCCGGCTCGAACAGGCACACCGTGCCGCGTTGCTCGGTCTTGGCGCGATACAGCGCAACGTCCGCATGGGCGATCAGCGTGTCCGCGTCATCGCCGTCGCGCGGATAGACGCTGACTCCCGCGGTCGCACCGACGCGGATGTGATGGCCATCGACTTCGAACTCGGTGTCGCACAGCTCGGCAAGCTGCCGGCAGACGTCCTGGATCGAGTCGTCCGCGGCATCAGGCGGAGTGACGATCGAAAACTCGTCGCCGCCCGGCCGTGCCAGGAAGCCCCAATGGCAGGTGTCTGCGAGACGATGCGCCATCTCGGCCAGCACCGCGTCTCCGACCGCCTGGCCGAACACGTCGTTGATCTCTTTGAAGCGATCGATGCCGAGCCGGATCACCGCAAAGCTGCCGTCGAAGCGGCGCGCCTGCTCAACGCTCTGGACGATGCGGTCGTTGAACGCGGCGCGGTTCGGCAGACCGGTGGCAACGTCGTGCAACGCCAGATAAGCGAAGCGCTGCTCGGCCTGTTTGTGGTCGGTGACATCGCTGTGCTTGGCGATCCAGCCGCCGTTCGGCAGGCGCCTCAGAGCGATCCGGATATGCCGGCCGTCTCGCAGTTCGGCGACCAGGCTGGCCGGTCCACCCGAGGCGATCGCAGCACTCAGTTCGATCAGTTGCCGCTGATCGCTGACGAAGTTACCGGAATTCCGCATCACCGCCAGCGTGCGACGCAGGCAGTAACCGGCGATCTCGCGGCCCGGCGGGATCGCATAGATGTCGAGGAAGGCTTCGTTCCAAAGCTTCAGCCGCCCCTCAGCGTCGAACAGACAGAACCCGCGCGCCGCATCGTTGAGGATCGCGTCCAGCACCATGTCACGTTCGGCCAAGGTCAGTCGGGTGCGGCGACCTGCGATCGAACTTAGCCAAACCGCCAGGCTCGCAAAGCCGGTGGTCGCGATCACAGAGCCGATCATCAGCGCCAGCGCGATGGTCGGTGCAAGCGGCGCATCCGAGGCCGCGAGCAGCGCCAGCGCTGCAACAGACGCGACTGAACTGATCGAGGCAAAGCCGGTCGCGATGATCCAGTACCGGCGTCCCTTGCCCTCGCTGATCCGGACGCTGCGCAGCCCGCCATAAGCCGCCACGACGCCAAGTGCGCACAGCACGGCGGCCAGAGCGATCATTCCCCAACTGTGGGCGTCGGACGCGGAAGGAAGTTCAGCCATCTGCGATTTGAACCTGCTTTCGCTTCGCACTCTGGCATCGTGGTTTTGCCTAATGCTTAAAGCGATCGCCAAATTGACCGCAGCCGTCGCGGCGGAACGCCGCGCGACATCCGTTACTCATCATCGCTGGAATATTGCTACGTGTAGATAGCAGCCGACAACAACGAGAAGTCGTACGCGCCATCGTTCGCGCGCGGATAGCTTAGGGGCTCGGATACGGCTCTGAGGGCAGTTCCTGCTGCTTGCGGCGTAGCCGCTCGCGCTGTGCGGTGTAGATGCCGCTGCCGATGATCACCGCGGCGCCGACAAAGGTCCAGACGTCGGGCACCTCGCCGAACACGCCAAAGCCGAGAAACGCGACCCAGACAAGCTGGCTGTAGGTGAACGGCGCCAGCACCGAGGCGTCGGCATAGCGATAGGCCAGCACCACCACCCACTGCCCCATGGTCGAGGCGAGTCCGACCAGCAGGCCGATGCCGATGTCCTGCCAGGTCGGCGTCACCCAGACGAACGGCACCACCGCGCTGAGGGTGATGAAGCCGACCAACGCCGAGAACGACATCGTGACCACGGCGCGATCGGCGCCGCTGATCATCCGCGTCAAGGTAAGCGTCAGCGCCCAGCCGAATGCCGACAGGATCGGCAGCAGCACCGCAGGATCGAACGCGGCCGAGCCGGGCCGGATTACGATCAGCACGCCAACGAGGCCGACCAGCGTCGCGATCCAGCGCCGGATGCCGACGTGCTCGGCGAGCAGCGGGATCGACAGCGCGGTGACGAACAGCGGCGCCACGAACGACGTCGCCGAGGCTTCCGCGATCGGCAGGAACTGCAGGCTGGTGATGAACAGCACCGAGGATGACACCAGCGCCAGCGCCCGCAGCACCTGCAGCTTCGGCCGCACCGAGCGCAGCGGCGATTCCTTGGAGGCGAGCGCCACCGGGATCATGATCAGCAGGAACACCAGAAACCGAATCCAGCCGATCTCGATCGGCGGCAGCGTGCGGCCGAGATACTTCGCCAGCGTGTCCGAGCAGGCGAGAAACACCGTCGAGCCGACGATCAGCGCGATGCCGCGCAGCGGATGGTCGGCGTGGCGGTGGGTGAGCCGGCGCACGGCGTCGTTGCTTGGCGAGGTGACGGTCAAGGCTCGATAACGCTTTGGAGATGGCAGGAAGGCGGGACCCGTCCGCGGGCGAAGGTCCCTATCAACTAATAATCCGACAAAACGATGTTCGGCGCGCCGGCACAAGTGCCGAAATCGGGACTCGGTCATGCGACAGGTCCGGAAAAGCGCTTGCGTGGCGGGCTTGTGTCGCGCTGCGCGCACTTTTTCGCTTACAGCATCGGCAGGCTGGCGGGCTCCGGGCCGAGCGGGCAGGCCTGATTGATCGCGTCGATCTCCTCGTCGCTGAGCTTGAGCGCGAGGGCCGCCGCATTGTCCGCCGCGTGGGCCGGATTGCTGGCCTTCGGGATCGCAAACACCGACGGCCGCCGGGTCAGAAACGCCAGCGCCACTTGCCGCGGCGTCGCGCCATGGGCGTCGGCGATGCTCTGCAGCAGCCGGCCCGCCGCGCTACGCGGCGCCGGAAATTCGTCGTGACCGAACGGCGAATAGGCCGTCACCGCGACGCCATGAGCTTCGCACCACGGAATAACGGTGTGCTCGATCGCCCGTTCGAGCAGATGATACAGCACCTGATTGCAGGCGATCTTGCCCTCCCCGGCGATCCGCTGCAGTTCGCGCAGGTCGCCAGCGTCGAAATTGCTGACGCCCCAGGACAGGATCTTGCCGGCGGCGACCAGCTCCTCGAACGCGGCCACCGTCTCGCTGAGCTGATAATGCCCACGCCAATGCAGCAGATAGCAGTCGAGCCGATCAGTGCGGAGCCGCGCCAGCGAACGCTCGCAGGCCGCGACGGTGCCGCGGCGGGAGGCGTTGCTCGGTAACACTTTCGAAACCAAAAACACCTCGTCGCGCCGGCCGGCAATCGCTTCGGCGACCAAAGGCTCGGCGTCGCCATACATCTCGGCAGTGTCGATGTGCGTCAGGCCGAGATCGAGGCCGCGCCGCAGCGCGGCGAGCGCCGACGCGCGGTCACCCTGGTCGATATACCAGGTGCCCTGCCCGATCGGCGCAAGCTTCGGCCCCATCCGGCCGAATCTGCGCATGTCCCCAGTCACCATCCACTCCCATCACGATCACGCCGTGCTGGCCATCATCGGCCGCGGCGCGGCACCTTGGCCCGGCTTCAGCCGGAACTCGTAGGTCATCAAATGCCACGGCCCCGAGGCTTCGCGACCGTCGGGCATCACCGCATCGTTGCGCAATTCAACGTTCGAAATCAGCTCGTCCTTGACCCCGAAGACGACGTCGGACTCCAGATATTTATCACCTTCGATGAAGACATGGGTGACCAGCGGCTCGAAGCCAGGGGCGCTGACCAGAAAATGCACATGGGCCGGCCGCATCGGGTGCCGGCGGGCCGCCAGGATCAGGTCACCGACCGGACCATCGATCGGAATCGGATAGCTGCACGGCAGGATGGTGCGGAACGCCACCCGGCCGTCCACATCGGTCGCGAACCGCGCCCGCAGCGACGCGCCCTGCTCGGCATAGCCGGGCTTCTGGGAATCGTAGAAGCCGTCATCGTCCGCATGCCAGACATCGACCGCGGCATTGACAACCGGCGCGCCGTCGAGGTCGGTGACACGAGCCGTGACATACATCGGCTCACCATCGACGCCTTCGGCAATGTCGGCGCCATGCGGCATCGGCTTGTGCTCGCCGACATAGAACGGGCCGAGCACCGTCGTCTGCGTCGCGCCGGCGCGGTCGCGGTGATTGACGGCATCGACCAGCATCGAGACCCCGAGCACGTCCGACAGCAGGATGAATTCCTGCCGGCTCGGCGTGCATTTCTGCCCCGTCCGGGTGAGGAAATCGATTGCCTTCTCCCATTCCTCGAAGGTCAGGCCGGTGCGGCGGACATAGTCGTGCAGCGAGCGCACCAGCTCGCGCATCAACAGCTTCATGCGCGGATCGGGGGTTTCGTCGAAGCTCTTGACGACCGCCTCGGTGAGGTCGGTCTCGTCGAATTGAGGCATGTCCCGCTCAATGGTCGTTGGAGAGGCGGCGACGGTACACCATGCTTCCGGCTGTGGTAAGCGCCGCCACGGCAGGCGGGCATGCATGGAAGCACAGACGTCGGCGCATCGCGCGCGGCATGGCGCCGATAGAACGCGTCACGGTTTTCCGATATCAAGGGCGCCCGAGCGAACCATCTCAGAATCCGGGACCGTCAACCGGACGATCCACGATCTTCAGGAGTGAAGCGATGCCGAGCCAAGCCGCAGTAGCCCAATCCTCGACGCCGACCATCGGATCGGCCGCCAGCGCCGGCATGTCCGAGGCCGCACTGCGCCGGATCGACGATCATCTGCGGCGACTGTATCTCGATTCCGGCAAGCTGCCCGGCACCCAGACACTCGTGTATCGTCGCGGCCAGATCGTGTACCAGTCCTCGCTCGGCTTCGCCGACGTCGAACGCAAGGTCGCGGTGCGCGACGACACCATCTTCCGCATCTATTCGATGACCAAGCCGATCACCTCGGTGGCATTGATGATGCTGTTCGAGGAAGGCCGGGTGCAGCTCGACGATCCGGTGGTCAAGTACATTCCGCAATGGGCCAATCTCGGCGTGTTCCAGGCCGGCATCGCGCCGTATTTCCTGACCAAACCGCCGGCGCGGCCGATGCAGGTGGTGGACCTGCTGCGCCACACCTCCGGCCTGACCTATGGCTTCCAGAATCGCACCAATATCGACGCCGCCTATCGCGACAAAGGCATCGGCGCCTTCGAGAAGGCCGGCACGCTGGATTCCTGGATCGCCGATCTGGCGCAGATCCCGCTGGAGTTCTCGCCGGGCGACGCCTGGAACTACTCGGTGTCGACCGACATCGTCGGCTACATCGTGCAGAAGATCAGCGGCATGCCGTTCGAGCAGTTCGTCAAGCAGCGCATCCTCGATCCGCTCGGCATGACCGACACCGACTTCTACGTGCCGGCCGCCAAAGCGCAGCGCCTCGCCGCCTGCTACACCGCCGACGGCAAGGGCGGCATGACGCTGTCGGACGATCCGGCAACCTCGAGCTTCCTCGCGCCGCCAGCGCTAATCTCCGGCGGCGGCGGGCTGGTGTCGACCACCGCAGACTATCTCACCTTTTGCCGGGCGCTGCTCAACGGCGGCGAACTGGGTGGCGTCCGGCTGATCGGGCCGAAAACGCTGAGGCTGATGACCAGCAATCATTTGCCCGGCAACCGCGACCTCACCCAGATGTCGCTGTCGATATTCTCCGAAGCGACCAATGCCGGCTTCGGCCTCGGCTTCGCCGTCAACATGAATCCGGCGCTGACGCTGCTGCCGGGCTCGGCCGGCGAATTCTATTGGGGCGGCGCCGCCTCGACGGCGTTCTGGATCGATCCGGCCGAAGAGCTGATCACCATCTTCATGACCCAGCTCATCCCCTCCAGCGCCTACCCGATCCGCCGCGAGCTGCGCACCCTGGTGTACAGCGCGATCACCGAGAGCAATCTTTAAGATCGCAGCCTGGTCCTTCGTCATTGAGAGAAGCGAAGCGACGAAGCAATCCCGCTCTGCTCGAAACTGGATTGCTTCGCTCGGAATGACCGAGCTAATCGCGCACATGCACGACGGCGATGTCGTCGGCGTAGAGCCGGCGCCAGCCCGGCCGTTCGTCCATCTGCCGAACGGCAGGCGCGCTTGGCGGCAGCATCGTCGCATCGATGTCGTTGCCGGTCAGCATGCGGTCGAGCGCGACGGGATCGCGCCCAGCGGTAGCGCGGATCATATCCATCACCCGCGCCTCGCCGTACAGCTCGGCACGGCCGTCGATGAACACCGCCACGTGGCGCGAGATCAGATAGCCGCCGAAGATGTAAGCGTTGAAGATCCTCTTGGCGCCGTATGCCTGCACGGCGGCCAGTGCCCGCTCCGGCACCTGGGGTTCGTCGAAGCGATAATGCAGCCGCGGCGCCGCAGCGATCGTGGCCGCGATGATTGCGATCACGGCGACGACGCCGGCCCAGGCCGGCGGAGCGAGATCAGGCTTCGCCTCGGCCGACTTGCGCCCAAGCCCGAGCTGCAGCGCCCACGGCCGCGCCGCGATCATCGGGACCAGGAGCGCGTAGTGTTCGATGCTGCGGACGTGAGCGAGCGCCATATGCACCAGCCCGAGTACCAACAGCAGCCGCGGCCAAGGCAACGTCAGCCCGCGCGCCAAAGCGATGCCGAGCAGCGCCAGTAGGCTGGCTTCAAAGGTGCCGAACTTGGCAAAATCCGACGATGCCCACTCGCCGAGCGTCGACAGCACTTCGCCGAGGCTGAGGATCCTGGTGGCCGCCAGCAGCGTGCCCCAGCCGTAAGGCGTGGCGCAACAGGCGGCAACGGCAGCAACGCCGAACGCGGCCCAGCGCAGCGCCAGCGCCCCTCGCCGCTGCGGCTCGGCCTGGCGCAGCGCCTCCACTCCCAACGGGCCGATCAGCATCAGTCCGAACACGAAGCCGCCGTGCAGATTGGCCCATAGCGCGATCACCAGCAGCAGCGCCCAGGGCGGCGCAACTTTCCGGTCGGCGGCATCGATCAGGCCGATGAACCAGGCCACCATGACGGGCAGCGTCAGCATGTGCGGCCGTGCCAGCACGTGCGGCATGATCAGCACCATCACGGCGAGCGCCAGCGTCGCCGTCACCAGCGCGGAGGCGTAGCGTTCAAGGTAAGCGGTGAACATCGCCAGCGCCGCCGCGACCGCGAGTGCGGTGACGATCACCGGCCCGGCCCAGCCAGCCTGCATCGCCAGCGCGAAGATCACCTGCGCCAGCCACGAGCTCGACTGCCAGGGCTCGCCGGCCTTGCTGAACGAGAAGCTGTCGACCGTCGGCACCGTGCCGTGCGCCAAAATCCAGCGGCCGGTTTCGATCTGCCAGTAGCTGTCGGAATCCTGCAGCAGGCTGTCGCCGAACAGCAGCAGGAAGACGAGCACGCCGGTGCCGACCAGCAGCGGCAGCACGAAGCTGCGCGCGCCGGCGGTCTCGGTCAAATGGATCGCCGGAACGGTCAAGGAGCGGCTCTTTCCGATCGGAAGCAACGTTCCGGAAATCGAACCACAACCGCCGATAATATCCGGTAAAGCTACAGGCCCCGGCGTTCAGATCTTGTTAACCCTCAGATCTTGCGGTCGCGGCCCTGCCAGAAGGGATCGCGCACCGCGCGGCGCAGCAGCTTGCCGACCGGGCTCTTCGGTACCTCGTCGATGAACCGCACCTGCTTCGGCACCTTGTAGCTCGCCACTCGCTCGCGCGCGAAAGCGATCAGCTCGGCCTCCTCGGCGCTGGCGCCGGCGCGCAGTGCCACGAAGGCCGCGACGCTCTCGCCCCATTTGTCGTCGGGCAACCCGACCACCACCACCTCGCGCACCGCCGGATGCGCCGCAAGCGCGTCCTCGACCTCGCGCGGATAGACGTTGTAGCCGCCCGACACGATCATGTCGGAGGTGCGGTCGACCAGATAAAGATAGCCGTCCTCGTCGAAGCGGCCGACGTCGCGGGTGCGCAGCCAACCATCGGGCAGGAACATCTGCGCGTTCAGCTCGGGCGCATTGTAATAGCCCTTCATCGCAAACGGCGTCCGCAACGCGATCTCACCGGCCTCGCCCGGCGCGACCTCCTCGCCGGCTTCATCGACCAGTTTGACCTCGCAATCGATCGACGGCCGGCCGCAGGAGGCGAGCCGCTGCTCCGCTTTTGGCCCGACATGATCCTGCTGGGTCAGATGGGTGATGAAGATCGGCGCTTCAGACTGGCCGTAATACTGCGCGAACCGCGGGCCCCACAGCTTCAGCGCCCGCTGCATCACCGGCCGCGGCATCGGCGAGGCGCCGTAGATGATGCGTTTGACGCTCGAAAAGTCTGCCTGCTCGATGCCCGGGTGATCGAGCAGCATGCCGATCATGGTCGGCACCAGATTGAGCGCGGCCGGCTTCCAACGCTCGACCGCGTCGAGGTAGCTTGCCGGCGTGAAGCCGGGCAGCACCGCGGCGACGCCGCCGCGCAGCCAATACGGCACAATGAAACAGCCCGAGGCGTGGATCATCGAGGCGGCGTGCAGCATCACGTCGCCCTCGCCGACCTCCATATTGATCAGCACATTGGTGGCCATCGCGGCCCAGCTCGCCTGGGTGTGCTCCACCGCCTTGAGCTTGCCGGTCGTGCCCGAGGTGAAGATGGTGATGACGATGTCGTCCGGCTCACAGCGCCGCGCCGGCGGCGCATCGGACTGCGCCTTGGCGAGCTGCAGCAGATCGTCCGCATCCACGCTGCCGATGCTGATCAGCTTCAGGCCATGCATTGCCTGCGCCAGTTCGCGGGCGCGGTCAGTCAGGTCGGTGCCATGGATCAGGATGTCGACGCCGGCACCTTCCAGCATCTGCTGCTGTTCGACGAGCGACAGACGGGAATTCAGCGGCACCCGCGACAGCCGCGATTTGACGAAGCCGAAATCGATCGGCAGCGTGTAGATCGAATTGTTCAGCAGCATCCCGACCCGGTTGCCGACATCGAGCTTGAAGGTGTCGATGAAGACGTTGGCGATGCGGTTCGACAGCAGATCGACCTCGGTGAAGGTCATGCGCTGATCGCCGAACATCACCGCCGTCTTCGGCCCGTGATATACCGCGCCGCGCCGGATCATCTCGGATGCCAGCATCGTCGTGCCTCCCTCGCTTAGCGCCCGCCGCTTTGCTGCGGCGTGGCTTCTATTCAATCATCCTATCCATTCGTCATTCCGGGGCGCGAGCGCAGCTCGCGAACCCGGAATCTATAACCCCTGCGCCCTCGTCTTCCGGCGAAGTAATCGACGCGCTGCTCACCAACTAACACGGGGAGTATGGATTCCGGGTTCGCCGCTGCGCGGCGCCCCGGAATGACGAAAGAAAGGCCTTTGTCGTATCAATCACTTCCCCGGCCACACCGGCTTGCGCTTCTCGGCGAACGCCTTCAGGCCTTCCTTGGCATCTTCGGTCATCGCCAGCAGCGCGATCTGGCTCTCCGTGTAGGCGATGCTCTCGTCGAACGACATCGAGGCGATCGCGCGCATTGCGTATTTGCCGCGGCGGATTGCGGTGGGGGACTTGTCGGTCAGACGCTTCGACAGCCACTCGACCTTGGCGTCGAGTTCGGCGGCCGGCACCACGTAGTTCAGCAATCCAGCCGCAAGCGCCGCCTGGGCATCGAACGGCTCGCCGGTCAGCGACCATTCGGCAATCAGGCGCCGCGGCGCGATGTCCTGCAATAGGCTCATGACCTGCATCGGGAACACGCCGACCTTCACCTCCGGAAGCCCAAACTGCACGTTGTCGGCAGCGACCGCCATGTCGGTCATGCACAGCAGGCCCATGCCGCCTGCCATGCAGGTGCCGTTGACGCGAGCGATCGATGGCTTGGTCGCGTTCTGCGCCAATCGCAACAGATCGGCGTAGTCGACATTCGGCTTGGAGAAATCGAACGAGAACGCCGCGCCGGTCGATTGCAGGTCGGCGCCGGCGCAGAACGCCTTGTCGCCGGCACCGGTGAGCACGATCACCCGCACCTCGGCGTCGTCGTGCGCCTGCTTCCAGCCACGGGTGATGCCCTCGACCACGCCGGCATTGATGGCGTTGCGCTTGTCGGGACGGTTGATGGTGATCCAAAGCGCCTGATCGCGCTTTTCGATGATCACGGCGTCATTGCTCATGGTCGTATGTCCTTAAGCCGTCATTGCGAGGAGCGAAGCGAAGAAACAATCCAGCTCCGAGCGCGGAGCCTCTGGATTGCTTCGCTTCGCTCGCAATGACGGGGCATGTTTAATGACGGGCATGTTCTGTGCTCACACTCACGTCGCCGCTTCGATCTCGGCGACGATGCGGCCGGCGGTGACCTGCTCGCCTTCAGCGACATCGATCGTGATGATGCCAGAGCCAGGCGCTGTGTGCACGTGCTCCATCTTCATCGCTTCCAACGTCAGCACCGGCTGGCCCGCCTCGACCCGGTCGCCGGCTTTGACCAGCACCGCGACGACGCGGCCGTTGAGCGCCGCGCGCAGCTTGCCGTCGCCGCCCCCACGCGCCGCACTTTGCGGCGCCGCGCGGGTCAGGTCGACGATGCTGTTCTGAACGCCGAGCCGCTGCACGAACAGCCGGTCGCCATCGCGGTGGAACACCGCAGACTCGCCGAGGCCCTTGGCCTGGAAGCGGATGCCGCCAGCGGACAGTTCCTCGATCACAAAGCTGATCGATTGCCCCTCCTGGCTGACGACGTAGCTGCCGTCGCGCTCACGCACCACCTCGCAAGCCTGCTCCGCACCGTCGAGCTCGAACTTGAGCCGGGTCGGAAACACCGCCGCAAGCGACCGGCCGGGCCGATGCGGCGGCGCGTAGCGATCGGTGACGTAGAGCAACAGCGCCGCGACCGCAGTGGCCGGCACTGCATCATCCGGCAGCACCCGCACCAGTTCGTCGCGATGCTGCGCGATGAATGCCGTGGTCGCCCCCCCGGCGGCGAACGCCTTGTGGCGCAGGCATGCGGCGAGGAAGCCGCGATTGGTGGTGACGCCGAAGGCGATGGTGCCGTCGATGCCGTGGATCAGCTTGCGCCGCGCTTCGTCGCGGCTGACGCCGACCGCGATCACCTTGGCGATCATCGAGTCGTAATACGGCGGGATCTCCGCACCCGATTGCAGCGCGTGCTCGACACGCAGTTCGCCCGGCATCTGCCACAGCGCCATCCGGCCCGACTGCGGCATGAAGTCGTGGTCGGCATCCTCCGAACACAGCCGCACTTCAATGGCGTGACCCTTGAAGGCCACGTCGTCCTGGCGCAACGGCAGCGGTTCGCCGGCGGCGATCCTGAGTTGCAGCTCGACCAAATCGAGCCCGGTGATCGCCTCGGTCACCGGATGCTCGACCTGCAGCCGGGTGTTCATCTCCATGAAGTAGAAGTTGCCTGCGGCATCGAGCAGAAACTCCAGCGTGCCGGCACCTTCGTAGCCGATCGCCTTGACGGCATTCACCGCCACGGTGCCCATCTGCTCGCGCAAGGCTTCCGACACGGCCGGCGACGGCGCCTCCTCGATCAGCTTCTGGTGGCGGCGCTGCACCGAGCAGTCGCGCTCGCCGAGATGGATCGCGCCGCCGTAGCGATCGCCGAACACCTGGATCTCGATGTGGCGCGGCTGCAGGATCGCGCGCTCCAGGATGACGGTCGGATCGCCGAACGCGCTTTGCGCTTCCGAGCGTGCGCTGCGCAGCGCGTCGGGCAGCGCCGCGGCGTCCGTCACCAGCCGCATGCCGCGGCCACCGCCGCCCGCCACCGCCTTGATCATGATCGGAAGACCGATCCGCTCAGCTTCGCGGATCATCGCAGCGTCGCTTTGATCCTCGCCCTGATAGCCCGGCACGCATGGCACACCGGCCTTCAGCATGATCTCCTTGGCACCGGCCTTGTTGCCCATCGCGGCAATCGATTCGGCCGACGGTCCGATGAACACCAGCCCGGCGTCGCGACACGCCGCGGCGAAGTCTTCATTTTCAGCGAGGAAGCCGTAGCCGGGATGTACCGCGTCGGCGCCTGCCGTCTTCGCTGCTTGGATGATCGCCGGAATGTTGAGATACGATTGCGACGGCTGCGCACCGCCGATCGCCACTGCTTCATCCGCGGCGCGGACATGGGCGGCGTCGGCATCGGCGTCGGAATACACCGCGACCACGCCATAGCCGAGCCGGCGCGCGCTGCGCATCACGCGCAGCGCGATCTCGCCGCGGTTGGCGATCAGGATCTTGGAGAAAGGCGTCAGCTTCAACATACGAGTCACACTCATGGCCGGGACACCGCGAACTGCATGCGCTGCGGCTCGCGCGCTTCGCTCTCGCGGCAGATCCCCAGCACTTCGGCAAGCACCGCGCGGGTGTCGCGCGGATCGATCACGCCGTCATCGAGCATCCGGGCCGAGGTCGCGAACACGTCCATCTGGCCGTTGAACACCGCGGTGATGCCGGCCTTCATCTGATCGAGCTTGTCGCGATCGACCGGTACGCCCTTCCGCGCCGCGCCGGCTTCGGCGACGATCGCCATGGTCTCGGCGGCCTGCTCGCCGCCCATTACGGCGGTCTTGGCGTTCGGCCACGAGAAGCAGAACCGCGGATGGAAGCCGCGGCCGCACATGCCGTAATTGCCGGCGCCGAACGAGGCGCCGCAATAGATCGTGATCTGCGGCACGGTGGCCGAGGTCACCGCCTGGATCATCTTGGAGCCGTGCTTGATCATGCCGGCTTCTTCATAGGCGCGGCCGACGATGTAGCCGGTGGTGTTGTTGAGATACAGGATCGGTGTCTTCGACTGGCAGCAGGCCTGGATGAAGTGCGTCGCCTTGTTGGCACCGGCCGGATCGAGCGGGCCGTTATTGGTGATGATGCCGATCGCCATGCCGGCAATCCGCGCCTGGCCGACCACCGTCGCGGGCCCGTAATTCGGCGACATTTCGGTGAAGTCGGAGTTGTCGACAATCCGCGCGATCACCTGGCGCATATCGACCGGGCGCTTGTGATCCATCGGCATGATGCCGAGCAGTTCCTCGGGATCATACAGCGGCGGGTGATAGGTCGCAGGATCCGGCACTGGTCCGGAGCGATCCCACGGCAGCCCGGCCATGATGTCGCGCGCAATCCGCAGCGCGTCGCGATCGTCTTCAGCGAGGTAATCGCCGAGACCGGAGATCGAGGTGTGCATCTCGGCGCCGCCGAGTTCTTCCTCGGTGGCGATCTCTCCGGTCGCAGCCTTGAGCAGCGGCGGGCCTGCGAGAAACGCTCGGGTCCGGCCACGGACCATCACGATGTAGTCGGACAGGCCAGTCTGATACGCACCGCCCGCCGTGGACGAGCCGTGCGTCACCGTCACCACCGGCAGCCCGGCGGCGGACATTCGCGCCAGATTACGGAAGATGTTGCCGCCGCGGACGAAGTCTTCGACGCGGTAGCGCAGCAGATTGGCCCCGGCGCTTTCGACCAGCTGCACGAACGGCAGCTTGTTCTCCAGCGCCAGCTCCTGGATCCGCAGCGTCTTGTCGAGGCCGAACGGCTGCAGCGCGCCGGCATCGATGCCGGAATCGTTGGCGCTGATCATGCAACGGATGCCGGCCACATAGCCGATGCCGCCGATCACGCCGCCGCCCGGCACGCTCTTGTCGGCGTTGGCGGTGTCGAACATGTAGCCGGCGAGCGTCGACAATTCGAGGAACGGCGTACCGGGATCGAGCACCAGCGCGACGCGCTCGCGTGGCAGCAATTGCCCGCGCTTGTGGAAGCGCTCGGCGGAGGCGGAGGACAGCGTCCGCGCCCTAGCCTCCAGCATCCGCATCCGCTCGATCAGCGCCAGCATGCCGTCGCGATTGGCCCTGAAGCCCTCACTCCCCGGCGCTACGGTGGATTCGATGATTGCCATTCAATCCGTCCTTGTTATTCCGAACGCCGCGAAACGCAGGCCTCTCCGGAATCTCTCCGCTCTCTTTCGTCATTCCGGGGCGCGACCGCAGGTCGCGAACTCGGAATATCGACGTGCCCTGAACGTCTGGATTCCGGGTTCACGCCGCTTTGCGGCGTGCCCCGGAATGACAGTGCTTGGGGTTCACCCCGTCTTCTCCATCATGAAGTAATCGGTGAACGCATTGCGCAACTCGACCTTGCGCAGCTTCCCTGTCGCGGTCATCGGCATTTCGTCGACGATGTGCAGCAGCTTCGGCACCTGGAAGCCGCCGAGATGCTTCTTGCAGTGCTCGATGATCTCGGCCTCGGTCGCAGCCGCACCGGGCTTGAGCTTGACGAAACCCGACACCGCCTCGCCCCACTGCGGATGCGGCAGGCCGACCACCGCCGCGTTCATCACCGCAGGATGCGCCAACAGCGTCTCCTCGATCTTGATCGACGCAACGTTCTCGCCGCCGGACTTGATCATGTCCTTCTTGCGGTCGAGGAACAGCACCTCGCCGTGCTCGTCGATCAGTGCCAAGTCGCCGGTGTGATGCCAGCCGAACTTGCGCGCCGCTTCGGTGGCATCCGGGTCCTTGTAGTAGCCGAGCATCACGTTGGGACCACGATGCACGATCTCGCCGACCTCGCCGACGCCTAGCAGATTGCCGGAATCGTCCATGATCGCGGTTTCATTGACGATCGTGGATTCGCCCCAGTAATTACCAAATCGTGCGAGCTGGCGGTCCGGCTGCGACATCGTCGTCGCCGGATACATCTCGGTCTGCCCCGAGGGCTGGACGAAAGTCGGGCACAGCTCGGCGATCGCGCGCTCGAGCAGCGGCCGCGGCATCGGCGCCATGGTGTAGATGCAGCAGCGCAGGCTGGAGAGATCGAACTCCTTGCGCCGCGGATGATCGAGGATCACCTGGTACATCAGCGGCAGGCCGATGAACACGGTGAGCTTGTCACGCTGGATCGCCTCCATGCAGGCGACCGGATCGAAGCCGCGCATGATCGCCATCTTGCCGCCGACGATCAAATAGCTCAGCAGCAGCACGTGGGCGGCGCAGTGGAACAGCGGAAACTGCCCGGTGATGCCGTCCTTGCGCGACAGCTGCATCTCGATCGCGTTGCTCATCACCGCCATGGTGACCGCGAGATGGCAGTGCATCGCGCCCTTCGGCCGCGAGGTGGTGCCCGAGGTGTAGATGATCATCGCAAGATCGCGATCATCGAACGCAACGTCCGGCTCAATCTGGGACTGGCCCTCGATCAGCTGGTCGAACACTGGCAGCCCGGTGTCGGCGGCCTTGCCGGCCAGGTTGATCGCGATCAGGTCGATGCCGCGCGCTTCCAGGGCGGCGCGGCGCTCCGGCTGGCCGCGCAGATTGTCGTCGATCACCGCGACCTTCACACCGGCGTGGTCGAGGATGTAGCCCATGTCGTCGGGGCCGAGCATGGTGTTGATCGGTACCCATACGAGGCCGGCGCGGTGAATGCCGAACAGCGCTTTGACGAACTCGATCGAGTTGTTGCACACCGTGGAGATCTTGGCGCCCGGCTTTAGCCCGCGCGCCACCAGCGCGTTGGCAAAGCGGTTGGCGTCGCGTTCGAGCTCGGTGTAGGTAACGCTGCGGCCACCGTCGGTCAGTGCGACGCGGTCCGGAAACCGCCGCGCCGATTTACGCAAGATGTCGCCGATCGCCACGCGGCCGATCCGCCCCGGTCCCGGCACGCCGCCGGTCGCTTCAAGACTGGTCATGGTTCACTCCCTCGAGGTGAGGCAGCTCTTCCGGCTGCTTGGTCTTAAGGTCCATCTCGTCATTGCGAGGAGCGAAGCGACGAAGCAATCCAGGCTTGTTGCGTGACCTTCTGGATTGCTTAGCTTCGCTCGCAATGACGGCAGTGTTGTTAGTGCAGCACGCCGAATATCTTGCGCGCCTCCTCAGGCGAGGCAATCTCGCGCCCGGCGCGGCGGGCGCAGCCGGCGATCTCATCGATCAGCTGGCCGTTCGAAGTCACCTTCTCGCCGTTGGCCAGATAGAACGTGTCCTCGAGCCCGGTGCGCAGATGGCCGCCGAGATCGGCGCAGGCCTGATGCAGCGGCCAGATTTCGGCGCGGCCGATTGCGGTGACCTGCCAGTGCGCTTCGGGCCGCTTCAGCTTGAGCAGGATCGGCAGCAGTTCAGGATCCGCCGGCATGCCGGAGGCGACGCCCATCACGAAGTTGTATTCGAGCGGGCCGGAATACATCCCGGTCTGCACATACATGCCGACGCAGCGCACGATGCCGACGTCGAAGCACTCGAATTCCGGGATGGTGCCGGCGTCCTTCATGGCATCGAGAAAGTCCTGCACCTTCTCGACCGCGTTATCGAACATCATCGGCGGCCAGGCCCAGCTGTTGTCGGCCTTGACCTTGAGATAGTTGAGCGAACCGGCGTTGCAGGCGGCGATCTCCGGCTTGGTCTCGCGGATGCAGGCGAGCGGGCCCTGGTAGTTCGGGCCCGAGGTGCCGGAGGTGTGGTTGATGATGATGCCCGGGCAGGCTTCGCGGATCGCCTGCTGGATCTCGCGCGAGACGTTGACGTCCCAGCTCGGCAGATGCCCCTTGTCGGGCCGCTGATCGCGCAGATGGATGTGAACGATCGCGGCGCCGGCGTCGTAAGCCGCCTTGGCCTCGCGGGCCATCTGTTCCGGCGTCACCGGCACATGGTGCTGCTTCGGATCTGTCAGCACGCCGTTCAGCGAGCAGGTGATCACCGCCTTGTCGCTCATTCGTTTCCAGCCCTTTCAGGTTGCTGTAGCGCCGCATGCGATTGCGACGCGAACCATGTTGGGCAGAATGATGCTGAGCGCGCGTCGGCGTATCTTGCGCCGACGCGCTGAGTGCGGTGATCAGGTGCGGCCGTGCCGCAGTTCGGCGACGCGCATGCTCTGCGGATCGCTGCGCCAGATCGCCAGATCGCGCGAGCCGGAAAAGATCGCGCGCGGCTGCAAACCGTAGAACCGCCGGATCGAATGGCTGAAGTGCGTCGAGTCCGGATAGCCGATGTCCTGCGCCAGGTGCGCGAGGTTGATGTCGGAGTTGACGAAGTGCAGCAGATGCCGCGCCCTCTTCCAGGCGCGGAAGGCGCGGAACGACACCCCGGTCTCGTCCTTGAACAGATGCAGGAAGCGCGACTGCGACAGGTTGGCGGCGCTGGCGCAATCCTCGGCCGTGACCGTGTCGGTGCCGACGTCGTTGAGGCGGGCGATCGCGCGAGCAACGCGGCGATCGATCGCACGGGCAGCCAGCGGCTCGCCGAAGAACAGATTGTCGAATTCGGTGGTGGTGAAGCCATCGCGGCGGCCGACCGCAACTAGCGCCCCATAGGCCTGCCGGATCCGGCTCGCCAGTGCCATCGCGCCCGCTCCGCCGATCCGCACGCCGAGTGCCGCCATCGGCCCCGGCAGCACCGTTTCGGGCTCGATGATCAGGCTGATGATGCAGCGCGAATCCGATTCGACATTATGCGGCAGATAAGGCGGCACGAACGCCACCGCGCCGACCTGTTCGGGCCGGCCTTCAATCGTCACCCGCAAGGTGCCCTGTATTGAGACATAGATCGCGTAACCGCCGCTGGTGCGGCGTCGCGGGCGGCCCAGCAGGCCGGCATAAAACACCCGTTCCGGGCTGATCAGCATCAGATGCCCGGATTCCGGACAGGCGTCGTTCGTCATCGTTCCTCCCGGGGCGGGTTGTCGCCCGTTGCCGCATGGTTCTGCGGGTGCCCTCTTCGCGGAGCACCCAGACAATACAGCAACCCGGGACGTTGTCACCGGGCGAGATGACGCGGAGTTCCAGCTCCGGCGGGCAAACTGCGCCGGAGCTTAAGTGAATGATTTCAGGCCCGTTTCGGCACCTGCTGGACCTCGCCGGCGCGGGTTTCGGCCTCCAGCGCCCGCTGATAGCCGTCGCGCTGCTGCAACCGGGCCCAATAGGCGGTGACGTTTGGGCCGAAATCCTTGGCCAGGCCGAGATTGCTGGCGAGCCGCAGGGCATAGCCGTTGACCACGTCGGCGGCAGTAAACCGGCCGGCACAGAGATAGTCGCCCTGCCCCGCCGCGGCCTCGACCGCGCGCAGCCGGCCCAAGAACCATTTGGCGTAGTCCTCGACTACCTGCGGCTGACGCCGCTCGTTCGGCTCCAGCGTGCCGTAGCGCAGCACCAGCGTCTGCGGGAAGGTCAGCGTCGCGTCGGAGAAGAACATCCAGTTGAGGTATGCGCCGTAGGCCGGATCGTCGACACCAACCACCAGCGGCGTCGGGCCGTGGCGCGTGCCGAGATACTGACAGATGCCGGAGGACTCCGTCATCTTGGTGTCGCCGTCGATCATGAACGGGATGGTGCCGAGCGGATTGATCGCCAGATATTCCTTGGCGAACACCCGCGGCGGAAACGGCAGCATCTTCAGCTCGTATGCGAGCCCCATCTCCTCCAGCATCCACAACGGCCGAAACGACCGCGCGCCATGGCAGTGATACAGCGTGATCATGGTGTTCGCTCCCTTTGCAGCGTCATTGCGAAGAGCAAAGCGACGAAGCAATCCACTTCAGTGCACGAGACTGGATTGCTTCGCTTCGCTCGCAATGACGACGGTTTGATCTCGACCTAGTCTAGGCCTTCCCCGGCAGCGTGCCGTTCATCTTGCACAGAATGCCGAGCATCACCTCGTCGGCGCCGCCGCCGATCGCGGTCAGGCGGCTGTCGCGATATGAGCGGCTTACGAGGGTTTCGTTCATGAAGCCCATGCCGCCCCAGAACTGCAGGCAGGCGTCGGGAATCTCGCGGCCCAAACGGCCGGCCTTCAGCTTGGCCATCGTGGCAAGCTGGGTGACGTCTTCGCCGGCGACCAGCGCCTCGGCGGCGCGATACACCAGCGAGCGCAGCAGTTCCACCTCGGTCTGCAGCTCGGCGAGACGGAAGTGGATCACCTGGTTATCGAGCAGCGGCTTGCCGAACGCCTTGCGGCCGCGGGTGTATTCGATGGTGTTCTGGATCGTCTTCTCGTGCGCCTTGAGGCAAGCCGCCGCGCCCCACAGCCGCTCCTCCTGGAACTGCACCATCTGATAGGTGAAGCCCTTACCCTCCTCGCCGATCCGGTTGCGCTTCGGCACCCGCACCTCGTCGAAGTAAATCTGAGCGGTGTCGGACGAGCGCATGCCGAGCTTGTCGAGCTTGCGTGCGATCGTGACACCCTTGGTCTTCATCGGCACGCAGATCAGCGACTTATTGCGATGCACCGGACCCTCGCCGGTGTTGCACAGTAGGCAGATCCAATCGGCCTGGGTGCCGTTGGTGATCCACATCTTGCCGCCCGAGATCACGTAGTCATCACCGTCAGATTTCGCCGTGGTCTTGATCGAGGCGACGTCCGAGCCCGCACCCGGCTCCGACACGCCGATGCAGGCGACGTAGTCGCCGGCGATCGACGGGGCCAGAAACTCCTTGCGCAGCTCGTCGGAGCCGAACCGTGCCAGCGCCGGCGTCGCCATGTCGGTCTGCACGCCGATCGCCATCGGGACGCCGCCGCAATTGATTGCGCCGAGCTCCTCCGCCATCATCAGCGCGTAAGAGTAATCGAGCCCCTGCCCGCCATATTCGACCGGCTTGTTGAGCCCGAGGAAACCGAGATCGCCGAGCTTCTTGAACAACTCGTGCGCCGGGAAGATGCCGGCGTTCTCCCACTCGTCGACGTGGGGATTGATATCGCTCTGAATAAACTTCTGCAGAATGCGGCGCGGTTCGTCGTGATCTTGGCTGAACAGCATCTGGTTTCTTCCCTGGTCATTCCGGGGCGCACGCCGCAGGCGGACGAACCCGGAATCTCGCTCGTTATTTTCGTTTATCGTTGTCACCTCGGGATTCCGGGTTCGCGCTGCGCGCGCCCCGGAATGACGATGTGAGGCTAAAGCCCCATCTGCCGGCTGGCGAGGTCCTTCATGATTTCCTCGGTGCCGCCGCCGATGGCGTTGACTTTGACGTCGCGATAGATCCGCTCGACCTTGACGCCGCGCATGTAGCCGGCGCCGCCGAAGATCTGCACCGCTTCCGAGGCGCAGAACGCCATCGTCTGCGTCGCCTGGTTCTTCAGCATGCAGATTTCGGCGATCGGGCTCTCGCCCTGATCGACCCTCCAGGCGAGCAGTTCGAGCATCGCCTGCGAGGCGGCGATTTTCTGCGCCATGTCGACGAGCTTGTGGCGGATCACCTGATGCTTCACCAGCGGCTTGCCGAAGGTGACGCGCTGCTTGGCGTATTCTGTCGCCTCGTCGAGACACACCCGCGAGGCGGCGATGCAGCCCGCCGCCATCGTCAGCCGCTCGCTATTGAAGTTCATCATGATGATCATGAAGCCGGCGCCCTCGGTACCGAGCAGATTGGCGGCCGGCACGCGGCAATTGTCGAAGTGCAGCGTCGCGGTGTCGGACGCCCACCACCCCATCTTCTTTAGCGGCGTCCGCGTCAGCCCGGGCGTATCGCCGGGGATCAGCAGCAGGCTGACTCCGCCCGGCCCGTCGCCGCCGGTGCGCACTGCGGTGGTGATGTAGTCGGCGCGCATGCCGGAGGTGATGAAGGTCTTCTCACCATTGACGACGTAGTGATCGCCGTCCCGAACCGCGCGGGTGCGCAGGTTGGCGACGTCGGAGCCGCCGGACGGTTCGGTGATCGCGAGCGCCGAGATCTTCTTGCCGGAGAGAATCTCCGGCAGCACCCGCGCCTTCAATTCAGGAGAACCTGCGCGTGCGATCGGCGGCGCGCCGATCGAATGGCTGTTGAGGCTGGCGCTGACGCCGCCGGCCGCCGCCCGCGCCAACTCCTGGGTGGCGACGATCCACATGAACTGATCGCACGGCGTGCCGCCGTATTCTTCCGGAAAGCCGAGGCCGAGCAGCCCGATCGCCGCGGCCTTCTCGTACAGTTCGCGGGGGAAACCACCGGCCTCGTCCCATTCGGTGGCGAACGGTTCGATTTCATTCTGGACGAAACGCCGGATCACGTCGCGAAACGCGATGTGGTCGGCATTGTAGAATGGTGAGTTGGTCAATCCTCGCACCCGCGGTCAGCCCATGCTGACGGCGAGGATGCCGGGAAAGCCCGGAACCGCCTTGCGTCGAGGCGCTGACCGCTGCGCGCGGTGAACGGCGGATCAGTGGTGGTGCTTCTGCTGCGCGATATAGGCCGCCAGATCCTTGGTCTCGTCGCGGCTCAGCGCCATGTTGGACATCTTCGGATGCGGCTCGAGCAGGAAGAACGCCAGCTTCTCTTCGTTGAAGTTGGCCTGCGAGGCAATCGCCGCGAACGACGGCGCCATGTCGGTGCCTTTGCGCTGCTGGTCGGAGACGACGTGGCAGCTGGTGCACCAGCGCTTGGCCAGTGTCTCACCATTTTCGGCATCGGCCGCAAGCGCGCGTCCGGCGCCGGCGATCAGCAGCAACGACAGGCCCAAAGTGACAGCGCGCATCGGCAATCCCTTGTGTTCTGCCAGGCGGCGGCGCGCCGAGGCAAATCAGAAAGTTCCGCTGTTTACTTCAAGCGGCGGTGGGGCGATAGATGGCCGATCGACGGGTATCCTGAGAGTTCCCGCATCGCCCGTCATTGCGGCAGTTTCCCTTGGTCCCGAAAGGTGCATAATCCAGCGCTCATGGCCCTGCTTCGGACCTCCCCTGCCCATGCTGACCGCACAACGTGATTCGCTGCGGTTGCTCCGCGCGATCCTGGTCGCATCCGTTGTGCTGCCGATCGCGCTGTTCAGCTACGCTTCCTGGCTGTCGTATCGCACCAACGAAGCGAATGCCGATCGCCAGATCGACAAGACGCGCGACATCATCACCGAACATGCGCTGAAAATCTTCGAGTCGGTGCAGCGTTCGATCGCCGAGACGTCGGAGATCGTGCGCGGCATGTCGGACGATGAGATCCGTGCGAACGAAGCCACACTGCACGCCCGCTTGAATCGTCTGATCGGCGGTTCCGAGCAGATCAAGTCGATGTGGATCTTCGACAAGACCGGACGGCCGCTGATCAACACCATGCAGTTCCCGTCGCCGAGGTCGGACCTGTCCGACCGCGATTATTTCCGGGTGCATGTCGACAAAGACATCGGCCTTTATGTCGGACGAGTGCTGCAGCCGCGGCCTCCCTTCGACGGCGCACCGTTCTTCAGCGTCAGCCGGCGCCGCAACGCGCCGGATGGCAGCTTCGCCGGCGTAATTCAGACCTCGGTGCTGCCGGATTATTTCGAAGGCTTTTACGCCAAGGTCGGCCGCGATGAAGGCAGCTTCGCCTCGCTGGTGCGCGACGACGGCGCGATCCTCGCCCGGATGCCCGAAATCGACGGCACCGACACCGCCGTGAAGCCGGACGGGATCGTCGGCCAGGCGATCCGCGAAGGCCACAGCGAGGGCCGGATGACCACGGTGTCGTCGATCGACGGCGTCGAGCGACGCGTCGCATTCCGCAAGCTGCCCAATTTGCCGGTCTATGTGTTCGCCGGCCTGGAGACGAGCGCGATCCGCGCGGCGTGGCAGGCGCAGATGGGCGCCTATCTGCTGGTCGGCCTGCCCGCCACCGCAGCCCTGATCGCGATCGTGCTGCTGGCAATGCGGCGGACGCAGAAGCTGTACGAAGAAGCCGACCGTCGCCATATCGCCGAGAATGCGCTGAAGCAGTCGCAGCGGCTGGAGTCGCTCGGGCGCCTCACCGGCGGCGTCGCGCACGACTTCAACAACCTGCTGATGGTGGTCGGCGGCTCGGTGCAGAAGCTGCGGCGGCGGCATAGCGATCTGCAGGACATCCGCAGCTTCGACATGATCGACTCGGCGGTCGCCAAGGGCACCGCCCTGACCCGGCAATTGCTGTCGTTCTCGCGCCGCCACAACGTCGCCGCCAAAGCGGTCGACCTCGGAGACGCCGTGACCAAGTTCGCCGATGTGCTGCGGCAATCGGTGCGCAGCGACATCGGCATCGTGATCGATCCTCCGCACGAGTCGGTGGTGGTGATGATCGACCCCAACGAGTTCGAGATCGCGCTGCTCAACCTCGCCCTGAATGCGCGCGACGCGATGCCGGACGGCGGCCGGATCACCATCTCGATCCGTACCGAGACGCTAAAGAACTTCGGCCCGCGCCGGCTCAGCGGTAACTACGCCATTCTGTCGTTTGCCGACACCGGTGTCGGCATCCCGGACGACATCCGCGAGCGGATTTTCGAGCCGTTCTTCACCACCAAGCCGGTCGACCGCGGCACCGGTCTCGGCCTCAGTCAGATCTACGGCTTCGTGCAGCAATCGAGCGGCGCGATCACGGTCGACAGCGAACTCGGTCGCGGCACGCGGTTCGATCTGTTCTTGCCGCTCTCGACGGAGGCCCTCGGCAGCGACGATCCGCTACCGACGCTGGCCGTGCCGCGATCCGGCAAGCCTAAGACGCTCTTGCTGGTGGAAGATCACCCCGACGTGGCGTCGGTGGCGGCTGACTACGCAGTGCAGTGCGGCTTCACCGTGGTGCCGGCGAACTGTGCCGAGGCCGCGATCGAGGTGCTCAATCGCCGGCGCGACATCGATCTGGTGTTCAGCGATATCGTGATGCCCGGCATGAGCGGGCTCGAGCTGGCGCGGCTGATCCGGGAGCATCACCCCGAGACGCCGGTCGTGCTGGCGTCCGGCTACAGCGACCGTTCGGCATCGGCTCTGAGCGAAGGTTTTGCCCTGCTGCAAAAGCCATACACGCTGGAGGACATGCGAGCGGCGCTGGCCCAGGCGCTGCAAGGCATCTCGGGCACGGCGCCTGTGTGAACCCGCCGCTGCGCGGAGCCAATCACCCCGCGCAGCTGAAAACGCACGCTCACCAATGACGGTGGTGATGCCAGTGCCGATGGCCGCCCCAGCCGGGACCGAAACCGGCGCGGATCACGGGTCCGCCGTAGGCGCCATAGGCGCGATACGGCCGGTAATAAGACCGGTAGCCGTAATACACCGGACGCGGCCGGTAGTAATAGCGTGGGCCGCCCCAACCCCAGCCGCCGCCGTAATAGGCCGGACCGCCGTAGTAGCCGACGTAACGCGGGCCGTAGCCATAGCCGCCGTAGTAGGGACCACCGCCGTAGTAGCCATAGCCCGGACCATAAGCATAGGCATTGGTCGCCACGCCTGCGATCAGCGCGCCGGCGGCGAGACCGCCGATGAACGGACCGATGCCGCCACGCGCTTCAGCCGGAGCCGGCGCCGCGACGGTCGCGGCGGCAAGGGTGGCGACGGTACCTAGAACCAACGCAGTCTTTGTCATGGAGCACATCCTCTGAGCCGTTGATGTGGCGGATAACCGCAGCGTTTTGCAAAAGTTGCGGGAACCCTGCCCTCCGAAGCCCCAGCACACGCAGAATCTATGTACGCCAGGAAGCGGAGACCGGAACCCGACGAAAAGTCGCAGTGGCTAAGGTCCGAGGCTATGACTTGGCGGGCGCTGCGGCGACGGTGACGATGCCGTATTTGGTCAGCTCGTCCGGCTTGAACACGAACAACCGATCCTTCGGCGTTTCCATCGCAAGGGTCCAGACTTCGAGGTCGATGCCCATGTCGCGCAGATAGCGCAGGCAGCGCGCCGAGATGCGCTGGGCGTCACTCATCTGGTCGCGCGGCGCAGCGACCTCGGTACTCTTCACCGCGAACACCTGATGAACGCCGACCGCCGCCTTGGCGCCGACGCGGCGCTCGGTGCCGCCAAACAGCACCAGCGGGCAGGAAGACGCGCACGTCTTACCGGCTTCGACCTCGGTGGCGAGCTTGCGGTCGCGGATCAGACGGCCCATCGCCAGCGCATCGGACACCGAGCCGCCGGGCGAATTCAGCACCACGGTCTTGATGTACTCGCCGTAGCGGGCGAGCTCCTTGTCGAACGCCTCGGCGCTGCCCGGCGTAATCGCGCCGCTGGCCTGGAGGCGGCCACCGCTGCCGAGTTCGAACGTCATCGGCCGGCTGAGCTCGCCGCCGGGTTGCGGCAACGGCGTCGGCCGGTCGCCGTCGGGCAGCCATGGCGACAGCACCGCAGGCAGTGACGGCAGACTGAAAGGCGCGGTCTCCTGGCTCGTGTCGCTGTCTCGGCCGGCTTGCGTGCCGGCGAGATCGTAGACGAGCGCCGCAATGGTGGTGACGATCAGTAGCCGAAAGATCAGGCGCAGCACCGCATCTTCCGGATTGCCCGACAGCCAGAGGTGAACGCGCTGTGACAGCGTGGCCATGCGGCTACTTGACGTGACGCGCCGAGGCCAGCGCGGTGACGTTCTCGTCGGTCGCAGCCGCAGGTTCGACGACTGGCGCAGGCTGATCCGTCACGATCAGCGTGGCCGGATCAGCAGCCGCACGGCTCGCCTGCTCCACTTCGCGCGCCATCCTCAGTGCCGCCATCAGTTCGGCCGCTGTCATGGTGGATGCGTGCGAGGCGGGCAGCCCTTCCCGGCGGATCGCGCTGTGCACGACGCAGAGGATCAACACCAGCACGGCCGGCATCAGGTCGATCGAGATCGCGCCGGCCCAGCTCGGGATGAAGTCACCGGCATAGCGCAACACCGCCTCGGCCGGAGACATCGCCTGGAATCGTGCCGGCTCGATTTTGGGTCGGTCGAGGATCGCATCGGCGGCCGCCGCGAGTGACGTGGCCTGCGCCGCCACGGCGCCTTCCACTTTGCCGACCACCGCCGTCTGCCGATCGGCAAGATCGAGGCTACGGCCGCTCGCGGCCGGGGCGATGAACGATGAAGACAGCGAGGTCGCAGCCCGCTTCACCGCCGGCGCCACCGAGGTCTGCTGAAGATTGGCGATCACGCCCATCAAAGCCAGGGACTCGGTCGCGAAGCCGTCGCTGCGCTCGCCGATCGGGCCGCGGTCGGACACCAGCTCTCGCATCTTGGCGAGGTGGTTACCGCCCTCTTCGAACAGCGTCGAGACGCGCTTGCCGGAGGCTTCAACCTCCTTGCCGAGACTGTCGAGCTGGCTCGACATCTGGGTCATTAACTGCACCACAGTGCCGGAGCCGGAGGTCCCAGTGAGCGATCCGGTGCGCTCGGCTTCCGCCAGCTTAGCAAAGCGCGACGCGGCGATCTGGATATCGGGCAGCAGCCCTTGCGCAGCGATGGCGTTGGTGTTGGCGGCATCGAGATCGCGGGTGTAGTCCTGCACGGTGATCGCCAGATGCTGCCGGATCGCCGCAGCGCCGGCCAGCGCCGACGCATTCAGCCAAGACGACATCGCCACGATCATCAGCGAGCCGAGCAGCATGCAGCCGAACATCAGCCAGCGACCGGCGCGATCGACGACGTGCGGCATGAACTGCATCAGGAACACCCAAAACGCGTAGATGCCGACCGACACCGCGACCGAATAGATCAGCGCGGCGAAGAACACCGTGGTGGCACTGCCATTCAGCAGGTCGCGCACCCCGAGATAGGTATAGACGCCGGCGGCCAGAGCCAGGATCGCAGTGGTTAGCTTCAGCATCACTTCGAGCCGAACCACGCCGCGCGACAGCAACAGCGATGCGGGGACGAGAGATGATGCGGGTGAAGAGGACGAGAGCGAGGGGGAACTTGCGGCCGGAGGAGCGGCTTCGGGCATCTGGACATCCACAATGTGCGCATGCTGCGCACGGTCAACGCCCCCGCGTTTCACTAGCGACTGTTAGTTATGGAGTTGGACCAGATTATGGTGACCGACCGCGCGCGCCTGATCACGAGCTAAGTGTTCAGAAGTGCGCGTTCAGCCGCAGCATCGCCTGGTGACGTTCGAAGTGATCGAGGTTCAAAGGCCGGATGTCGCCGAGCGATTGGCCTGAGACCTGCACCTGCCAGGTTCCAGAGACACCTAGCGTCGGCGTGATCGCATAGGAAAAGGTCGGGCCGACGAAGACGGCGTCGCCGGCAAAGCGATCGAGCCCGCCGCCATCATAGGCGCGCAGATAACGCAGCCCGACACCTGCGACGAATCCAGGGGCGAAGGCATAAGACAGCGCGCCGTGAAGCTGCAGTTCGGAATCATGGCCCCACACGCCGGTCGAAAGCTGACGTGTGGCGCCAGTGCCGTACCAGACGTTGAAGGCGGCAAACAGCTGGTCCTTGATCAGTTCGCGGTCGAACAGCGCGGCAAATTCCGCGCCGTATTGCTCGATCCGCACGCCGCTCGCTTCATCGACGCGGCTCCAGCCGGGCTGCGCGTGCAACGTCAGACCGAACGGCGCGACCTCACGGTCGATCAGCTTGTAGCGGACTTCGAAACCGGCGCCGTTGAACGACAGATGGCGGCGGTCGTCATAGCCGGGAACCGCATCGATGCGCTGGGCACCAAGCGCCAAGCCGGGCGCGATGCGGAGACGATCGTTCACTGTGTATTTGACCTGGGTGAGCGTCGCCAAGGTGGAGTAGCTGCCGCCGCGCTTGCCGAAGCCAGCGACATTCTCGAGTTCGACCTCGATTTCGCCGGGCTGGCCGATATCCGAGCCCATGGTGAAACCGAAGATGTGTTCGGTGTCGACACCCTCGGCATGATGACTGCCCGGCACGGTCTCCAGCTTGTCGGTCACTGCGTGAGACAGCGATGGCAACCACGAGGGTGCGGGGCCCCGCCAGCTTTGCGCCTCCTCGGCGGCGGCCGGCATGGTCCCGGCTAGCAGTGCTGCGAACGAGCGCGCGGCATGTCCGCGGCCTCGGCGTGACGCAAAGCTGTCAGCCTTCCGCCCTCGCCTCACCGCTGCCCGCCCGCTCGCCATCGCCGTTTCTCTCTGGTGCCCAAATCCCATTCGCTCAGTGATCCCGCCCCGCAGCCTGCGTCATTGATGTGTCTCGGCGAAAGCGGGGTCTAGGCTGCGGCAAGGTCCAATGCCTGGTGAAACTTGCCCAGCATGAGCAGATTGACTTATTTGCAATTGCAAATCAATTGCAAATAATGAGCGAGGCAGCTCCAGGCGCGGTGGTTTTGCGCAGACAGGTCGGCCCCGGGGCTGGCGGGGGAGCCCCGGGGCCAGTCATCGCCAACCGGGGAGGTCTCGGCGGTGACGGCAGGATCCGCGGGCCGATGGCTGGCCGACGTGGTGGGTCCTGTCTGACAAATCCCTTGCATGCCCTGGTCGGCGAGCGAAAGCGCCATCGCTTCAAGTGGTTCCAGGCTTACTAACCGATCGTGCGCGATCGCACCGAGCAAATTAGGCCGAAATCAACACCCAGGTATAAATACCGACGCTCCCTACCCCGCCATCTTTCGATGACCATCATGTACTTCGGCGTACAGACGGAACCGGGATAGCGCGTTGCCGCTGCACAGGCGCACCGCGTAAAACTGAGACCGCGCGATTCACCGGCGCAGGAGGCGTAGAACTGACGAGTTTTGAGGGGATCGCGATCGATCCGAACTACGCACTTGCAGGCGCGGTGACCGGTTTCGTCGTCGGCCTCACCGGGGTTGGAGGCGGCGCGCTGATGACGCCGCTGTTGCTGCTGATCTTCGGCATCGCCCCGCATGTCGCAATCGCCACCGATCTGTGGTTCGCGGCGATCACCAAGCTGATTGGTGCCGCCGTACATAATCGCCGGGGTCACATCGATTGGGGCATCGTCACCCGGCTATGGGCCGGCAGCCTGCCTGCGGCCGGCCTCGTCGTTGCGATCGTCGCCCTATCCGATCCGGTCGGGCGCACGCAGTGGCTCACCAAGACCATCGGCGTGGTGGTGATCCTCACTGCACTCGGCATCGTATTCGCACCACGGCTGATCGCAGCCTTGAATCCGGCGACACCCGATGTCGAGCAGCAGGGCCCGAACCGGACGTCGCTCACGATCCTGGCCGGCGCCGTGCTTGGCGCGCTGGTGGCGCTAACCTCGATCGGCGCCGGCGCGCTCGGCACCGTGCTGCTGCTGTACCTTTATCCGCGACGGCTGCTGCCACATCGGCTGGTGGCGACCGACCTCGCCCACGCCATCCCGCTCGCGATGGTCGCGGGCGCGGGTTACTTGGTCGCCGGCATGGTGGATTGGCACATTCTCGTCAGCCTGCTGGCCGGTTCCATTCCCGCGGTGATCGCCGGCGGATTGTCCGCCGGCAAGCTGTCGGGACGAAAACTGCAGATCGCGCTGGCGGCCGTTCTGTTCGCTGCGGGACTGAAAAGCCTGCTGTTCTGAGCCCGACGCGTTGAAGCGCCGCATCGCTTCGCAAATTGCGGAACGTTTGGGCAGGCACCGCGTTGCGAAGCGTCACGATTGAACAGCCACGCGTTCGATCGCGCCGCATTCCACCGCCGCGCGATCGAGACTACAGGAAGGCACCGGAAACTCCGGTGAGATGCAATGTCCGACGCCTGCGTCATCGAAGTCCGCGCCCGCACCGCCGGGATCCTGGTCCGCGAAGGAGACAGCTACTGCTTCTTCGCAGCGCACCGCGACTTCCACGCGCTGGAGCGTCAATCGTTCGATTCGCTGATCGCCGCGCAGACCGCTGCGAGCCGCTGCGCCAATGGCGCTTCAGAGATTCGCGTCGATCCAACACGGACCGCGTCGCCGCGGGCTTAGTTTGCGCAGCGTTCAGCCACGACGGCGTGCACGCTCCGAACCCATGCCGAGGCGGCCGCTTTCCGCCAGTTCACGCAGGCGATGTCGGGCCCACACCCGCATCGCCACGCCTGACGGTTCGGACTGTGCGCCGGCCGCTTCGGACGTTTCCATCTGTTTGGATTCGTGCTCCGGATCGAAATTCATCATCATCAGCTCCGCATGACTTCGTAACATGTTCGGCAGCCCGAATCCGCCGAGCCCCGTGCGCGCAACTACATGCATAGTTCGCACAATCCGCGGCGGTAGTTTTGTCATCAAGGCAGCCTGAATAGTTCCAATCTGCAAGCATCCGGCGCAAAGTCCGACAACTGTCATCCGCCGCGTGTAGCAGCATGAGCTGTGATTAGAATTGCTCTGTTGTTGATCAAAATCAGTACGGCGATTGCCCGTACTCACAACAGGCTCATAATGACGAGGCGCGAAGCACCGTCCCAACCATGTGCTGCAGGACGCTGCGGCTTCTCATCCTTCGAGACGCCCCGGCTTATCGGGCTCCTCTTGATGAGCTGCAGTACCTTTGCAAACGAACGCGTCATTCACTCAGGCTGTGAAGGGCCATCGAGCGGTGATCGCTCCCGCGACGAACTACCTGACGGAGAAGTTGACCGGCACGCTGAAATTCAGCGAAGCTTGCGTGATCTCCGGTGGGAATGGCGGCAGAGGCTGGGCACGGCTGACCATCGCCAGCGTTTCGGCATCGAGCGCCGGATGGCCGGAGGACCGCGCGAGCCTTGCACTCAGCACTTGCCCGCCGCGGCCGACCGTAAAGCTCAAAGTCGCGGTGCCCTGCACGCCGCTGGCGCGGGCCTCGGTCGGATAGCGCTTGAAGCGCTGCAGATGCGCCGCGAGGCGCTGACGATAGCTCGGCAGCATCGCGGCTGCCGCCTGGGCGCCGGCGAGCGCCGCCATCGCGTCGGCGGCGCGGCGTTCGGCGCGTTGCGGCGCGCTGGTTCGCGGCGCCGGCGGACGGTCCGACGGATTCTGTTTGGCGACGCGCTCGCGCTTCTCCGGCTTTGGCCGCTCCGGTTTCGGCTTCACCGGCTCGGGCTTTTCGAGCTTCACCGCTTCGGGCTTGTCCGGGGGCGACGGCTTAGCCTCCGGCGGCAGTGGCACCTCGGCCTTCTGTTGGATCGGGGTTGGCGCGATCTCGGGCACTGCGGCGGTGTGCTGCACCGGCTCGGGCTCGGACTGCGGTGCCTCCGCCTCCTGCATTTCCGGGCCTGGCGGCAGATCGAGCGGGCTCGGCTGCGGCGATGCCGTCATCGGCGCAAGATCAATCATGATCGCAGCCAGCGGTTCGCCAGGCGGCGGCACTTGCGTGTAGTACGCCAACGCGGCTGCCACCGCCACCGCGTGCACGCCGACGATCACCGCCGCCGACAGCAGCCACCGCGACGCGCCCTGCGCAGCCGCGCTGTCGTGCAGCGCGCGGGCGTTCAAGGCTGAACGGCGCGGCCGTCGAGTCCGACCAGCGCCACCTTCAGATAGCCCGCATCGCGCAGCAGATTCATCGCCGCCATCAGATCGCCGTAGCTCACCGCCTTGTCGGCGCGCAGGAAGATCCGTTCGTCCTTGTTACCGCCGGTCGCGGTGTCGAGCGCCGAGGTCAGTCCCTCACGCGGCACCATCTCCTCACCCAGCGCCAGCGACAGATCGGGCCTCAGCGACACGAAGACCGGTTTCTCCGGCCGCGGCTGCGGCGCGGCCGTGCTGGCCGGCAGATCGACGCCGACATCGACGGTCGCCAGCGGCGCCGCCACCATGAAGACGATCAGCAGCACCAGCATCACATCGATGAACGGCGTGACGTTGATCTCGTGCGCCTCGACCATGTCGTCTTCGCCGCCGCGGCGGCTCGCAAGCTTGACGGCCATCGGGTTCACCTCACCACGCGAGCGCGCTGCGGCGGACGCGCCGCCTCGCGGCTGATCATCAGCAGCAATTGGGTCGACGCGTCGCCGAGCAGCGCGCGATATGCTGTCACCCGACGCGTCAAATGATTGTAGATCACCACGGCCGGGATCGCGGCGACGAGCCCGAGCGCGGTGGCGAGCAGCGCCTCGGCGATGCCCGGCGCCACCACAGCAAGATTGGTGGTGTTGGCTTTTGAGATGCCGATGAACGCGTTCATGATCCCCCACACCGTGCCGAACAGCCCGACGAACGGAGCCACCGCGCCGATGCTGGCGAGCAGGCCGGTGCCGATCGCGGAGCGGCGCGCCTCCGCAGCCTCGACCCGCTCAAGCCGCAGCGCCACGCGCTCGCGAAAGCCTTCGTCGTGGGTGCCGCCAGACAGGCTGGCCTCGCGATCGACGGTCTGGATCATCTGCGCTACTGCGTCATGCTGGTCGGCGGTCTCCGCCGCGGCCTGCTGCAGCGTGATCTCGCTCTCCAGCCGGTCGAGACCACGCTGCGCCGCCGCAACGCTGCGGCGCAGTTCGATCGACTTCGCCAGCCACACCGTCCAGGCCGCCAGCGACGCCAGCGCCAACCCGACCATCACGGTCTTCACCACCGCGTCGGCGCCGAGGAACATCCCCCACGGCGACAAATCGCGCGGCAGCGTCGCCAGATCGGCCGCCGCCCATGCCTCCCCCGGCAGCGCCACGGCGATGACGGCGAGCGCCGCGATCGCAGCGCCAGCGTGCCCTGCCGCGACGCCTTGGGGTTTACGCACTTTGCTCCTCGCTGAACTGCTTGGCGAGCACATGGAACCGGGCGAGCTGATCGGCGCGTAGCTCGCGATTGGCGTCACGGCCGACAAACACCTTGAACATGATGCCGCCGTCTTGGTTGAGGAACGCCACGAAGGCACTCGCTTTGCCCATGAACGGGCGCTCGACGAACGCCAGCGCGCCGCAACGATCATGACGCAAGTGGCCGTGAACGCCCTTCGGCTGCATCAGGTTGAAATAGCCGCGGCTGATCTCACCGCGTGGCACCTCGCCGGTGAATTCGAAGATCGCGTCCTCGGTGTGCACGATCAGCGTCACCTCGCCCCAGGTCGCGATGTCGTTCATCGCCGCAACGAAGCCGTCACCGGGACCGAGCCGCGCCATGCCGTCCGGCAGCGCCGCGATCACCGCATGCGGCGACACGTTCCACTGCTTGGCGACCTCCTCGATCACAGCGGCCGGGTTGGCCGCCATGTAGGCACGAAGATCGCCGGTCTCGGAGGACACCACCGATGCCGCTGCAGTCGCCATCACTTCTCTCCTTGTCTCAGGCCGCAGCGGCGTTGCGCTCGCTACGGATCACTTCAAACCCTTCGAACCGCGGATGCCCGAGATACAGGCTCTGCCCGGTATCGTTGCCGGCCCGCGCATGCGAACGGCGGAACTGGTCGGACGTGGTCCATGCCTCGAACGCCGCCTTGTTGGCCCACATGGTGTGGGTCGCATACAGGGTGTGGTCGTCCGCGACCGGCCCTTTGAGCAGATGAAACTCGACGAAACCGTCCATCTCGCTGAGATAGGATTCCCGCGTCGCCCAGATCTCCTCGAAGGTCTGCTCGGCGCCGCGTTTCACTTGAAACCGATTCATCGCGATGAACATCTTCTCTCCTTGCTGGCTTGTTGTTCGCTGGCTTGTTGTTCTGGCGCGCGGTTCAGGCTTCGATTGGAGCCGGACCGTCACGCTCCTCCAAAGTGCACCTTGATCCCACCCTTATAGACGATGCCCGGGCCAGGGCTGCTGAACAGAATGTCGTTCTGCGACGAGCCGTCGGCCGACGAGCCGGGGATCGCATACGGACGATAGTAGTTGTTGAGCAGGTTATCGATCGAGAAGTTCAGCGTGACGTCCGCGGTCGGCCGATAGGCGATGTTGAGATTGACGAGATCGTATGAGGTTCCCGGCAGATAGCCGGTCGGCAGATTGGTGTTGGCGGCGTAGGACGCCCATTGCGCCGCGATCGTCAGCTGCCGGTCGAGCAGCCGCAGACCGCCGGTGGTGACCACCTTGCGTGCCGGTACCGAGACCAGGCCGAGGCCGGTGTCCGGATTGGTGCCGCGGATCACCGCAGCATTGACGCCGACAAACCACATGCCGGCATCGTAATTGGTCTCGACCTCGACGCCCTCGATCCGGGCGCGCGGGATGTTCTGGTACTGATAGTATTTGCTGTACAGCCCGTACGCCGGGCCGAGCTGCGACACCTGCGGAGTCGAGCCGACCAGCTCGATATAGTTGTCGACGTCGTTACGGAAGGCGTTGATCTTGCCGCGGAAACTGTCGCTGGCGCTGAAGATGCCGTCGTATTTCAGGTTGATGCCGACTTCCTTGTTCTTGCCGACCTCCGGCCGCAGCGCGGTATTGGGGATCAGGCAGAACAGTCCAGTGGTGCCATCGCCGCAGGTGAACAGCGCCGGACCGCCGCCAGTGACGTGGGCGCCGGCGATCAGTGTCTCGGTGATCGAGGGTGCGCGGTAGCCTTCGGCATAAGCGACATAGGGTGTGAAGCCGGCGATCGGTGTCAGGCCGAGGGTCACCTTCGGCGACAGCCGGCTGCCGCTGGCGGTCGACGAGTTCGAGTTCAACTCATAATGGTCGTAGCGCGCAGCGCCGATCACCTCGAGCCAGTGCGCGTAATTGTTCTTCACCTGGATGAAGCCACCCGACACCGTACGCTCGCCGCCCGGGGTGGTGATGTTGGAATTGCCGCGCGAATCCCAGGTCGTCACCTTGTCGTTGAAGGCGTCAACGCCGTAGGTCACCGCGGTTCGCCAGTTGCCGTATTCGAACCGCGAGGTGTTGTTGGCGTCGATGCCGATGGTGTCGAGGTTATAGCCGCGTTTGTCGCCGATGCAGCCGGAGATGTTGTTGCCGTAATTGCCGGCGCCGCAATAGCCCGAACCGCTCGTCGAATAGTGATAGGTCTTGGTCTGGTCGCTGTTGGTACGATTGCCGTACAGGTTCACGCTCCAATCGAACCAGGTGTCGTCCGGCTGCGAATATTTCCAGCTCAGGGTTCCGGTGTAGTTCTGCAAGTTGGTGCCGTACACCGACGAGCCCTGATACAGCGCGCGCTGCGCCGCGGTCAGCACCGGGCCGCGGTTGAACTGCCCGACGTCGTAATTGAAGTCCTGGAAGATACCGCCAATCTTGACCTCGTGGCCGTCGGCCGGACGCACCGTGAACTTCATCAAACCCGCGGCGAGATCGTTACCGGTGTTGCCGATTTCGGTGCCGGCGCCGTCCTTATAATTGCCCTGGGTGCGATAAACCGCACCGCCGAACACATCGACGCTGGGATCGACCCGCACGCCGCCGAACACCGACCCGAGCCCGCGCGCATTGTTGCTGCCGTAGGACCCGCTCAGGTCGACGCCCCAGCGCTCACCGGCGCGCACCACGTCGTCGATATCCTTGGTGCGGAACGACACCACGCCGCCGATCGCGCCGGAGCCGTAGATGTTGGCGCTCGGCCCGCGCACCACGTCGATGCCGCCAATCAGCTCCGGATCAAGAAAGAACGAGCCCTGCGCGCCGTGTCCGGAACGCTGATAATTCTGCCGCGCGCCATCGACCACCACGGCGACGCGACCGAAGTCCTGCAGACCGCGAATGTTGATCGAGGTCGACGGTTCGTCGCCGCGATCCTGGAACGACACGCCGGGTGTGGCGACGAACACATCCTGCAGCCGGCTCGGCGGAAACTGCTGAATTTGCTGCAGCGTGATCGCGCTGGCCGGCGCCAGCGCATCGATCGCCTTCTCCTCGTTCTTGGTCGCCACCACGGTGATGGCGTCGAGCGATTGGGTCGAGGCAGCCGCCTGTGCGTTGGCGTTGCGCAGATCACCAGCGGGCGCCGGCTGCGCTGTACGGGCCGCACGGTCGCGCTTCACCTGAGTCTGGGCCGAGGATGATGAGCTACTGCTTGCGGTTTGCGCCGAAGCCGGCGCGTTCGTCAGCGCGACGACGGATACGGAAAGCAGTAGCGCGTAGGCGCGCGAGTTAAGCCCCACCATGACAGCCCCAAGTGTTGTGAGTTGACGCAGGCTGGCGGGCTCGCACGAGGCGGCTGGCTGGCAATCCGCCGTCAGCACAACTGCTAACGGCTTGCAATTTTGGTAACCGAGCCAAAGTTCCGGGTCAACCGGACTTGGCCATTGATTAAAGCAATTATAACTTGACCGTGCGCGCAGCTAATTCAAACGTCATCTGCGTGTAGTAACGCTGCGCGCGCTCACACCGCTGCGGCGAGTTCGAATTCAGCGATATCGGCCGGCTCAGCCGGCAGCGTGATACGATCGACCGCCGATAGCACGCGGCCGATACTGGCAGGCGTCGCGAGCGCGTCGAGCAGAAGCGTGGCAAGATCAGCCCGCGCGATCCGGCCGTGGACTCGTGGATCGTCGTACAGCGCCCCCTGCCCGGTTGGCTCGCCGTCGGTCAGTCCGCCCGGCCGCACGATCGTCCAGTCGAGCGCGGCGTTGCGCAGATGGTCTTCCGCACGAGTCTTGGCGTCGAGCACCGGCCCGATCGCGGCGATGATTCGTTCCGACGCATAGGCGCGGCTGTCGCCGCAGGCGAGCGACGAGACCTGCAAAACCCGCCGTACGCCGCAAGCCACCGCAGCATCGGTGATGGCGTTGTTGCCGACTTCGTCGATCAGCAGTGCGTCAGGTCCGGCGCCGCCAATTGCCGAGATGATCGCCTGCGGTTTCAGTCCGTTCAGCGCCCCCGCGACCGAGGTGGCATCCATTACATCGACGCTCGCGACGCCCGCGATGCCGGCCAATTCGTTCAGTCGCCCAGGATTGCGGCCGGCGACGAACACCGTCCAGCCGCGCGCGACGCCTTGCGTCACCAGATGGCGCCCGGTACGGCCGGTAGCGCCGAAAATCAGAACCCGCATCCTACCTCTCCCGCTGTCGCCGCGGCCGTCAGTCCCGCCGTCAGTCCGCTGGTCAGATTGCTGATCCAGAACGATCCGGCAAGGCTCGGGGAAAATCCATCGCCGCGCAATTCTCCCAATCCCGCAGCGGTCCAGTTGGCGAGCAGCGGCGTGACCGCGACGCGAAAGCCCGGCCGCAGCGCTTCGACCGCGGCCAGATCGAGCCGCCCGGTCTCCAGCCCCGCCGCGATCATCGCATGCGCGGCATGATCGGATGGCACCAGCGCCAGCCCTTCGATCGGCGCCAAATTCTGCGCGACCATCTCGCGGCGGCGCGCGATGTCGATGACGTTGCGCCAGCGGTGGCCATGCGCCTGCCCCCCGGCCCCGGCGCCAAACGGCAGGCAGGCCACGCCGCGCTTGATCGACGCATTGTAGCGGTTGCGTTCGCGCAGCGACCGGACCAGATGCGACTGCGACACCTGCAGCCAGCCATTCTCCGTCAGCCGCTCCACGCCTTCGGCATAGAGGCGCGCCTGCGCGGCCGGAGTCGCTGGCTGCGGCAATTTGCCGTTCTCTACCGCGCGGGCCATCGGCCCTCCGGGAAACATGTTGAGCGCATACAGCGTGACGCCATCGAGACCGATGCGCCCGACCGTGTCGATATCACGCCGCCAATCGGCGTCGCTCTGCCCCGGCAGCCCATAGATCAGGTCGCACACCACCGAGGTACGGCCCTGCGCCATCAGCTCGGAAAGAAATTCCGCAACCTCTTCACCAGTGCGCTTGCGGCCGAGCCGCCGCCGCACCTCGGTCGAGAAGCTCTGCACGCCGATCGACAGCCGATTGACTCCGGCATCAGCCAGCTTCTTGGCCTTGGCGAGATCGAAGCCGTAGGACCTCCCCTCCAGGGTGATCTCACAGTCGGCGCTGAGAGGCAGATAGCGGTGCAGCGCCGCGATCAGCCGCGCCAGATCTTCCGCATCGAGCGCCGACGGCGTGCCGCCGCCAATATAGATTGCGTCGATCGGCGCGCTCGCGATCAGCGGCGTATGCGACTTGGCGGTGAGTTCCGCGATCAGGTCGTCGACATAGGCCGGGCCGGCTTCTGGCCGCCATACGTTCTCAAAGAAACCGCAAAACAGGCAATGGTTTTGGCAATACGGCACATGCAAGTAAGCCACCGCCGTCTCGCTGCGGGGCGTGGCGAACACCCGCTCCATTACTGCCTGAGCATTGTCTTCATCCACCGGCCGGCTGCCGCGCCACGGCGGCGAAAACGCGCGCTTGCCGAACGCCTCGGTGAGCGGATCGCAGCCGACGCGCACCAGGTAATCGCCGATCGATGCCGGCTTGACCGACATCGGATGACCCGCGCCATGCCCCCGATGACCACCGTGCCCGTGAATAGTCCCGTGCCCGCCATGCACCGGTGCGGCGACCCGATCGCCCTGCTTCACCTCAGCCATTCTCACCGCCCGCGCTCCATCATCAAACGGGCAGCAATGCCAACCGCGCGCGACGCACGGTCAGCCGACACATGCGCGTGCGAATAGCTGGCCAGCCCGACCATCCGATCACACTCGTTATTTGCAAACAGGGGCTGGCGGGCGCTGCAAAACGCAGGGAGCTGGCTGGCACAGCGCAAGGCACAATTCGACCTCGCGTATCGTGAAGTTACGACGCACCGCGGCGCAAGCTCAAGCGCCGATCGCGCCGTTTATAGTAATTATAAGACACATTTTCGGATCACCGCTTATAACCAAGCGCTCACGTCGATGTCAGCAACAACACCAGAAGCGGAATGATGACAGCATCCGATCGATTGGGCGCAGATCCTACGCAAGCCGGGGCGAGCCCGAGTGGCGTGCGCGCCGTCAGCATCGTCGGCAATCAGATCGACAGCCGCGACCTATTCACGATGGATCGGGAAATCGTGATCGCGCATGGCGACGATCGCTACCGCCTCCGCCTCACCTCGCAGAACAAGCTGATCCTGACCAAATGATCGCGAACGCTCACATCAAACGCCATCGCGCCGCTGTGTTCGCCGCGACGTTGCTCGCAGGCTCCTTGTCTCTGCAGGCGACCGCAGCCGAGATCAAGGTGCGCGATGCGCACGGCCGTGACGTCACTGTTGCTGATTCCTCGCGCACGCTGTCGATCGGCGGCGCGATCACCGAGGTATTGGCCGATCTCGGCCTAGCGCAGCGGATCACGGGCGTCGATTCCACCAGCGTGTATCCGCCCGAAGCGGTCGCCGGAAAACCTAACGTCGGCTACTTGCGGCAACTATCCTCGGAAGGCGTGATCGGACTGAACCCGACCCTGATCCTGGCGATGGATTCGGCCGGTCCGAAGCAGACGATCGATGCGATCACTTCGGCCGGCATTCCGCTGGTTTCGGTGCCGGAGGCGTATTCCGAACAGGGCTTGCTCGACAAGATCGCGCTGATCGGCCACGCGATGGGCGCCGACAAGGCCGCGACGTGTCTCGCCTCCGCGGTCGGCGACGACTTCACCACGCTGAGGAAACTGCGCGCCGCGATCACCAAGCCGGTTCGCGTGATGTTCGTGATGTCGCTGGTCAACGGCCAGGCAATGGCGGCCGGACGGAACACCGCGGCGGATTCGATCATCGCACTCGCCGGCGGCGTCAACGCGATCGACGGTTACGACGGCTACAAAGCGATCAACGACGAGGCGATCGTCGCAGCGCGTCCCGATGTCGTGCTGACGATCAAGCGCAGCCGAGATTCCTTCGAGGCCGACGCCTTCTATGCACATCCGGCGTTTGCGCTGACGCCGGCCGGCCAGCACCGCGCCTTCCTGGCGATGGACGGACTGTATTTGCTCGGATTCGGGCCGCGCACGCCGGCGGCTGCAGTCGAGGTCGCATCGAAGCTGTATCCGCAGCTCGCAGCCGAGGCCGCCGGCTTCAAACCGAAGGCCACCACGGTCGATTGTCGCTCATGAGCGTGTTGGCGCTTCCCCGTCGCAGCCGCGCCGGCGCGCCGCGCCCCGGCGCCGCGATCACGCTCGCCGTGCTCGGCGGGTTGCTGATCGCCGCAATGGCACTGGCGATGACGGTGGGCGCCGCCGGCATTCCGCTCTCCCGCCTGCCCGCAGCGCTCGGACTGACCGGCACCGCGGGCGATGCAGCGACGACGCGTGATCAGCTGGTGCTGTGGTCGATCCGGATGCCGCGGATTCTCACCGCGGCGATCGTCGGCAGCCTGCTCGCGGCAGCGGGCGCGCTGATGCAGGGCCTGTTCCGCAATCCGCTGGCCGACCCGGCGCTGGTCGGCGTCGCGAGCGGCGGCGCCTTTGGTGCGGCGGCCTCGATCGTCCTGCTCGAGCATCTGCTCGGCCCGCATCTGCGCGGCCTGCAGGAGTATCTGCTGGCGTTCGCCGCCTTCGGCGGCTCGCTGATCACCACCATCGTGCTGTACCGGATTGCCAGCCGATCGGGCCGCACCTCGATCGCGCTGTTCCTGCTCGCCGGTCTTGCGATCGCGGCGATCGCTAACGCCGGCCTCGGCGTTCTGGTGTTCGTGGCCGACGATCGCCAGCTCCGCGATATCACCTTCTGGATGCTCGGCTCGCTCAGCGGGGCCAACTGGGCCAAGGCCGCCTCCACCGGTTCTGTCCTGCTGATCGCGCTCTTGGTGCTGTTGCGGATTGCAGGACGGCTGGATCTGCTTGTCCTCGGCGAGACCGAGGCGTTTCACAGCGGCGTCGATGTCGAGCGGCTGAAGCGGACTTCGATCCTGCTGGTGTCGGCGATGGCCGGGGTTGCTGTCGCGGTCACCGGCGTGGTCGGCTTCGTCGGCATCGTCGTGCCGCATCTGTTGCGGCTGGTGATCGGCCCGTCGCATCGGCTGCTGCTGCCCGCCTCCGCCGTTCTCGGCGCGGTGATGCTGGTGGTCGCCGACACGGTCGCGCGGACCGTCGTCGCCCCGGCCGAGATGCCGATCGGCATTCTCACCGCAGCGATCGGCGCGCCGTTCTTCCTGGCCATCCTGCTACGGCAGCGCAAGCTGGTCGGGCCATGAGCGGCGTGCTGAAAGCCGAAGCGGCCTCCTTCGCGCTCCCCGGCGCCACACTGGTCGATCGCGTCGATCTCACCATCGGCCAGGGTGAACTGGTGGCAATCGTCGGCCCCAACGGCGCCGGCAAGTCCACCCTGCTGCGGATGCTGTCCGGCGATCTGCGGCCGACCTCAGGCACCGTCTCGCTCGACGGGCGCACGCTCTCCGACTATCCGCCGCGCGCGCTCGCCGCCCGGCGCGCGATGCTGGCGCAGCACACCACGGTCTCGTTCCCATTCTCGGTCGAGGAGATCGTGGCGATGGGCGCGGACGTCGATCCCCGCAAGGCGGCGCCGCTGTTCGACGCCGCGCTCCGTGACGTCGGGCTCGACCACTTCCGCCACCGCGATATCACCACGCTGTCGGGCGGCGAGCAGCAGCGCGCCCATTTTGCCCGCATCCTGGTGCAATTGTGGAGCGGCGAAGCGGACGCCGGCCCTGGGCTGCTTCTGCTCGATGAACCGACCTCCAGCCTCGACATCCGCCACCAGCTCGATCTCGCCGAGACTGCGCGGCGCTGCGCCCGGCGCGGCACCACCGTGATCGCGATCCTGCACGATCTCAACCTCGCCGCCCGGTTCGCCGATCGCATCATCGTGCTCAGCGGCGGCCGGATCGCCGCCGACGGAGCGCCCGCCGCCGTCTTGCGGCACGAGCTGATCGCCGACGTGTTCGATGTCGCCCTCACCGTCAACACCGACGTCGCGGGCCAGCCCTTCGTGCTGCCGGAGCTCACCGACGATCGCCGCGCCGCCGCCCACGCCTGAGCGCGCGCCGCCTCTTCGTACCACATCACAGACATTCTAAGTAATAGCCGCCTCGACGCGGGCGGTTTTGGACCGGTTCAATTTGTTGGTCCGCAACCGAGCGATTAGTCTTGCCCGGTGATGCGAACGCATCTGCGTCGCACGGCCGACACCTGACAATTATCAGTTTCATCGTTTGCAGCGAAAGACCCATCGTCAATGAGCGTCAATGTGATTTTCGGCTCCGATGCCGGCGCGACCCGCGCCGTTGCCTCGCGGATCGCCAAGCGGCTGCAGGGCCGCGCCGTCGATATCAAATCCGCATCAGCCGCAGATTTCGAGGGCTGCAGCCTACTGATTCTCGGCGCGCCGACTTACGGCTTCGGGGATCTGCAGACCGACTGGGAGGCCAACATCGACAAGCTCACCTCCGCCAATCTGGCTGGCAAGAAGGTGGCGCTGTTCGGCACCGGAGACCAGACCAACTATCCGGACAGCTTCGTCGACGCAATGGGCCTGCTGTACGACCACGTCGTCGAGCGCGGCGCCACCGTGGTCGGCTTCACCGAGACCGCAGGCTACGACTACACCGCCTCCAAAGCCGAACGTGACGGCCGCTTCGTCGGACTCGCGCTCGACGAGGACGGCCAATCATCCAAGACCGAAAAGAGGATCACCGAATGGATCAATCGTCTCACATGAGCGCAGCGACCTTGCAGATCTTCCAGCACCACCTCTACGAGCTGTCGAAGGGGCTACGCCCGCTCGCGATGATGACGCTTCCGTCGGTCGAGGCCAACTCGATCGTGGCACGGCTGCGTACCGCCGGAATCGCTCACCACGTCCACGAAGCCTGCCAGCATCGCATCAACGTGGTGTTCGGCGTCGCCTCCGCGGTCCGCACGGTGCAAGGCTTCATGACCGGCCCGCTGTGCAACCTGTCGGCCGAGCACGACTTCATGCTGGGCATCCTGCTCGGCTACGACCGCGAAATGCAGTGCCATCGTTTTCTGTCCCGTGCCGGCGGCAACACGGTCGAGGCGGTCGCCGAACCGACCCACACCGTGGCGCCGAGCGAGCCAGTGCTGATCCACTGACGGTCCGCGGCGCTTGATCGCCGCTCGACCATTCGTGCACGGACATGGTCCGCAAGCGCTATCCGTGAGGGGAAGGGGCACCCCACCCCTCACGTCATCGCCCGCGAAGGCGGGCGATCCAGTATCCCAGAGCGCTGGTTGATCCGTCGTGCGCTCACGAACAACTCTCTGCAATACTGGGTCCCCCGCCTGCGCGGGGGACGACGATGATGTTCGGGGTCATTCATTTTCCAACGGCGACGTCACTGCGGATTGCGCAGCGGCCGCGCTTCAGTCCTCCTTGAAGCCGTATTCGGCGTTGTTGCCGGTGGCGCCGTAGTATTTGTACGGGAGGAATTTGCCCGACATCGTGATCTTGACGCGGTCGCCCTTCGGGTTCGGCAGCCGTTCCATCACCATGTCGAAATCGATCGCCGACATGATGCCGTCGCCGAATTCTTCTTCGATCAGCGCCTTCCAGGCCGGGCCGTTGATCATCACCAGCTCGTAGAAACGGTAGATCAACGGGTCACGCGGCGGCATGGTGATGCCCTCGCCGCGCATCGGCACCTCGTTGAGCATCGCGGTCTCGACCGCAGACAGCCCGAACAACTCGGCCGCCTTTGCCGCCAGCGGCTTGGTCAGCTTCATCTGGCCGAGGATCGCACCGACTATCAGCACCTCGGAATGGCCGCCGATGGTTTCGCAGATGTACTTCCAGGTCCAGCCCTTCTCGCGCTTGATGTCGAGCAGCTTCTCGGTCAATTCGGCTCGCTTCATGGTCGGTCTCCTTGAGTGAGGTGGGGAATCGGTGGGTGATCGGGATCAGCGGGCGTTCGCCTGCAGCGGCACGAGCGCAGCGTCCTCGACGCCGGGCCGGACGACCGGTACGTGCAGCGGATCGTGGTGCGGATTGGTGCTGGTGAAGGTCTTGCTGCGCGTCACCAGGAAGTCGACGATGTGGTTGCGCAGCCCGTAGTAATAAGGATGCCGGTGCAAGTCGATCCGGGCGCGATCCTTCGGCAACGGGTTCTCGACGATCTCGGCAATCACCGCGCCGGGGCCGTTGGTCATGAGATAGATCTTGTCGGCGAGATACATCGCCTCGTCGACATCGTGGGTGATCATGAAGGTGGTCTGCCCGGTCTCGAGGCAAATACGGCGTACCTCGTCCTGCAGCGAGCCGCGGGTCAGCGCATCGAGCGCCGAGAACGGCTCGTCCATCAGCATGATCTTCGGCGTGATCGACAGCGCCCGGGCGATGCCGACGCGCTGCTTCATGCCGCCGGACAGTTCGGACGGACGCTTGTGCTCGGAACCGGTGAGACCTACGAGATCGATGAAGCGCTGCGCATGGGCACGGACCTTGGCCTTGTCCCAGTCGCGCCACTTCGACGACACCGCATAGGCAACGTTGCCCATCACAGTGCGCCACGGCAGCAGCGCGTGGCTCTGGAAGATCACCGCGCGGTCGAGGCTGGTGCCTTCGATCGCCTGGCCGTCGACGATCACCGCGCCTTCGGTCGGCTGGTCGAGGCCGGCGAGAATGTTGAGCACGGTGGTCTTGCCGCAGCCGGAGTGGCCGATTACGCAGCCAAATTCGCCGCGCGGCAGCGACAGCCAAAGGTTCTCGAAGATCGTGGTCTGTCCCCCGCCCGCGGCCGGATAGCGCTTGGCGATCGCCTCGACGGAAATGAACTTGTCGGTCATGGGGCTCACTCCGGAAATGTGACCATGCGGGTGAACCGCGCCAGCACTTGGTCGAGCAGCATCCCGACCACGCCGATCAGCAGGATTGCGATGATGACGTTGACGATCGACAGGTTATTCCATTCGTTCCAGACGAAGTAACCGATACCGGTTCCGCCGACGAGCATCTCGGCGGCGACGATCACCAGCCAGGCGATGCCGATCGAAATCCGCATGCCGGTGAGAATGGTCGGCGCCGCGGCCGGCAGGATCACCGTGAAAGCCCGGCGAACGGTGCCGACTTCGAGCGTGCGGGCGACGTTGATCCACTCCTTGCGGACCGAGGCGACACCGAACGCCGTGTTCAGCAGCATCGGCCACACCGAGCAGATGAAGATCACGAAAATCGCCGACAGGCTGGAGTCCTTGATGGTGTAGAGCGCCAGCGGCATCCAGGCGAGCGGCGAAATCGGCTTCAGCACCTGGATGAACGGATCGAGCGCCTTGTTCATCAGCGGTGACATGCCGATCAGAAAGCCGAGCGGGATTGCGACAGCCACGGCCAACAGATAGCCGGTCATCACCCGCGCAATCGAATAGCCGAGCTGAATGCCGAGCCCCTTGTCGTTCGGGCCGTTGTCGTAGAAAGGACGCTTGATGTGCTCCCACAGCTTGGCTCCGACCTCGAATGGACCGGGCATCGCCGATTTGCCCTGCGTCGCGGTGGCGCCCATCAGCGCCGCATATTCCGGGCTCATCTTGGCGACCTCGCCGCTGCCGCGCGTTGCCAGATGCCAGGCGGCGATGAAGCCGCCAAACAGCAGCAGCGAGACCACCGCTGCGCGGAGGCGTAGTGATTTGGTCATGACATCACCCGTCGTGTCAGTGCGGGACCGAGAGGCCGGTGGCTGCGGCTTGGGGAGCCACCGGCGGCGCTGTTGCGACGCTCGTCGTCTGGGAGCCGCGGGCCGGCAACGGTGGAGATCCAAACATACCGCCGCCAGCCCCCGTCCCTTACGAGGCCTTCTTGATCTTGAAGCTGGCGAGATACTGATCCGGGTTGGAGCCATCGAACGGCTTGCCCATCACCGAGAACGACCGCGAGGTGGTGTCGGGCGCCGCGAGGCCAGCCTCCTTCATCAGCTTCGCCGTATCGGTCGCGAGATAGACCTGCTCGGCGATCGTCTTGTAGTCGACGTCGCCCTTGATCTGCCCCCAGCGCTTCATCTGGGTCATGATCCAGATCGCAAACGACTGCCACGGGAACGGATCAAAATCGATCCGGTTCGGCTGCTTGACGACGTTGCCGAGGCCGTCCGCATAAGTGCCGGTGAGGATCTGCTCCAGCACGATGGCCGGCTGATTCAGATAGTTCGCCGGCGAGATCGCCTGCGCGATTTCCTTGCGGTTCTCCGGCTTGTGCGCATATGCGGTCGCCTCGATGATCGACTTGAGGAGCGCGCCGTAAGTGTTCGGCATCGTGGTGACGAATTCCTTCGACGCGGCGAAGGCGCAACACGGGTGGCCGTCCCAGATTTCCTTGGTCAGGATGTGGATGAAGCCGACGCCATCATAGACCGCGCGCTGGTTCATCGGATCGGGAGCGAGATAGCCGTCGATGTTGTCAGCGCGCAGGTTGGCGACCATCTCCGGCGGCGGCACAGCGCGGATCTGGACGTCGACGTCGGGATCGAGACCATGTTCGGCCAGATAGTAGCGCAGCAGGTAGTTGTGCATCGAATAGTCGAACGGAACGGCGAATTTGAAGCCCTTCCAATCCTTCGGATTGCGGCGATCCTTGTGCTTCATCGCCAGGGTGATCGCCTGGCCGTTGATGTTCTCGACCGCTGGCATGGTGTACGGGATCGGATTGGAGCCGACGCCCATCGTGATCGCCAGCGGCATCGGCGACAGCATGTGCGCCGCGTCGTATTCCTTGTTTAGAGTCTTGTCGCGGATCACCGCCCAGCCAGCGGTCTTGATGACTTCGACATTGAGGCCGTACTTCGCATAGAAGCCCATCGGATGCGCCATGATGATCGGCGTGGCGCAGGTGATCGGGATGAATCCGACCTTGAGGTCGGTCTTTTCCAAGGGACCACCCGAGGCGAACACGTCGGTTGCGGTCTGCAGCGGGAAGAACTGAGACACCGCGGCGAGCGCGGTAGCGGCACCGACCGACTTCAGAAAGGCTCGCCGCGAGGCATCCTGCGGAAACATTGCGCGCATCACCGCGGACGCAACAACGCCTTCGAACCGTTTCTCCTCGCCCTGCGTCACGGCGCTCTGTAGCGCAGCGGCCTGCTCGGCAGCATGCTCGGCCTCGGTAGCATGACGACCACAACTACAACCCGTGGTGTGCAGCCGGCGATTGGGATCGAACGGATTGTCGAACGTAGACATGGGACCTCCTGCGTGACGTCGAGGTCCTGATCGCAAGGAGTGTGCCAAACACCGGATGGCCGCCAGATGCGACGATATGGGCTGTTTCGGCAGATTGCTGAATACGAAATCTCGTAATATACGGGATCTCGTAGTCGAGTTACGAAAATTCGGAGGGTCCGATGGACCTCTCGTCGCCCTCTTCGCTCGCCGCCGCCATCGATGTGCCGCTGCGCGCCGCCGTGTTCGACAGCGCCGTCGAGGCCGTGCTGCTGGTCGACCCGACGCTCGACCAGATCGTCGATGCCAACGGCGCCGCCAGTGCCCTGCTCGGCCACGACCGTGACACTCTGCTGCAGACCCGGTTCAGCGCGCTGCATGGCGCGCAGCTTCCTGCGCTCGTGGTATTTACGCAGGCGGTGTTCGCCAAAGGCACCTATTGGACTCACGCGCTGACACCGCTGCACGCTGACGGCACGCAGCTTCGATTGGAATACGCCGGCAAGCTGCTGCCGTATCGCGGTCGCTCGCTGCTGCTCTTGACGATGAGCGATCTGGAGCAGCGCCGGCGGCGCTATGTCGACGCCGTCGCCGACGACTACATGCGCGACGGACTGCCGGCGTGGCAGCGCGTCGAGCGCGTGTTTCAAGACATCGAGCGCGAGAACCAGCTCATCCTGCGGGCGGCGGGCGAAGGCATCTACGGCGTCAACGCCGAAGGCAAGACCACCTTCGTCAATCCGGCGGCAGAGCGGATGCTGGGGTGGTCGGCCGAAGAGCTGGTCGGCAAAGAGATGCACGCCATGGTGCATCACAGCCATCATGACGGACGGCACTATCCCGGCCAGCAATGCCCGATCTACGCGGCGTTTCGCGACGGAGCGGTACATACCGTCGACGGCGAAGTGTTCTGGCACAAGGACGGAACGCCGGTCTGGGTGGAGTACACTTCGACGCCCATCCACGACCGCAGCGGCGGCGTGGTCGGCGCGGTGGTGGTGTTTCGCGACGTCAGCCAGCGCCACGAGGCCGACGAAAAGCTGCACGCCGCGCTGGCCGAAGTCGACCGCCTGCGCGAGCGGCTGCAGCTCGAAAATGATTATCTGCAAGAAGAAATCCGGATCGAGACCAATCCGCGCGGCATCATCGGGCAGAGTGAGGCGATCCAGACCACGCTGCGCCAAGTCAAGCTGGTCGCGCCCACTGCCGCAACCGTACTCATCACCGGCGAATCCGGCACCGGAAAGGAATTGATCGCGCGCGCGATCCACGAAGCCAGCACGCGCCGTGACCGGCCGCTGATCAGGGTCAACTGCGCCGCAATCCCGCGTGAACTCTTCGAGAGCGAGTTCTTCGGGCACGCTCGCGGCGCCTTCACCGGCGCGGTGCGCGACCGCATCGGCCGGTTCGAGCTCGCCGATGGCGGCACCCTGTTCCTCGACGAGGTCGGCGAGATTCCGCTGGAGCTGCAGAGCAAACTGCTGCGCGTGCTGCAGGAAGGCAATTTTGAACGCGTCGGTGAGGAGCGCACCCGCAATGTCGACGTCCGCCTGATCGCCGCAACCAATCGCGACCTGAAGCGAGAGGTGCAGCGCGGCCACTTCCGCGAGGACCTGTATTTCCGGCTCAGCGTGTTTCCGATCGAGTCGGTGCCGCTGCGCGATCGCCGCGAGGACATTCCGCTGCTGGCGCAGCACTTCCTCGCCAATGAAGCACGCGAACTGAAAGCCGAGCTGCGGCTGTCGCAAGGCGATGTCCGCCGCCTGATGCGCTACGACTGGCCCGGCAACGTCCGCGAACTGCAAAACGTGATCGAACGAGCTACCATTCTGGCGCAGAACGGCCGGCTGCGGCTCGACCTGCCGGAAACGGCCAGCGGCCATGCCTCGGCCGCCAGCGGCCGTCAGAAGCCGGACGCCCGCCCCGCGGTGATGACCGCGGCCGATGTCCGCAGCCTGGAGCGCGACAACATCATCGCGGCGCTGCGCGTCTGCAAAGGCAAGGTGTTTGGCGACGACGGCGCAGCGGCGATGCTGGACATGAAGCCGACCACGCTGGCGTCGCGGATCAAAGCGCTGGGCATCGCTTCGCCGCGCGCTCAGGCGTGACAGCATCGACTGTGCGAGGTTACAGCGACGCCAACCGAGGCTCGTTGTCGCGCCGCCCGGCGGAGCTGGGCCGGTCGTGCCATTCGCGGCGCCAGGCGTTCGGCGTATTCCCGGTGTAGCGGCGGAAGATGCGCGAAAGATGCGCCTGATCGCTCAATCCGCAGGCAAGTGCGATCTCGGAAAGCGGCAGATCCGTCGACCGCATCAGTTGCTTGGCGCGGGCGACCCGGCGCTCAAGCACAAAACCGCGCGGAGCCACGCCGGTGCTGCGGCGAAACGCGCGGGCAAAATGGCCGGGGCTGAGACCGATCAGTTGCGCCAGATCGCGGATCAGCAGGCTCTCTCCGAGATGCTGATCCACATGTAGCAGCACACGATTGAGCTGCCAGCGTGCTAGCCCCAGTGCCTGCGCCTGATCGGGACGTTCGGCGGACGCCTCCGGCGCATGACGGGCCTGGACCTCGCGCAGCAGCATCGTGGCCCGGGCCAAGCAGGCCCGAGCGGCAATCGGATCGTCCTCGACAGCGTCGGATGCTTCCTGCAGCATCTCCGCCAGACACGCAAAAGCCTCGCTTGGGCTGGCTAACCGGGACATGGCTTCGGCTCTGGGTGCGGTGCTCGCTGTCATTGCCGCTGATTGAAGGACAATTCGGCGACACGCTGAAGTCGGACCAAGGTGCGCTGCGGTGCTGCATTGGTTTCGCCGAGAGTAAACCAAGGTTTACATTGCGCTTTCGGTACGAAACCGAGTAGCCGGCCGCCTTCAGCCGCCGCCCAAGCCGTCGTCGGCGCTGAAAACTGGATTGTCCGCCGAAGCTTGATTAGATTTCGGCGGTGCGGAATCGCAGAGGACACAGACCCCTTTCATGGCTTCCCTCCCCAGTCCCCTGATCGTGGTCGTCGATGACGACGCCGGCATCAGAGAAGCGCTGGAAGGCCTGTTCAGGTCTGTGGGGCATCGGGTGGCGCTGTTCGGATCGGCGCAGGATCTGCTGACGACCGGTGTTCCGCCCGATGCCAACTGCCTGATCCTCGATGTCCGCCTGCCCGGCACCAGCGGACTGGACCTGCAGGACATGCTGTCCCGTCTGGAAGTCCGGATCCCAATCATCTTCATGACCGGCTACGGCGATGTGCCGATGACGGTGCGCGGGATGAAGGCCGGTGCCGTTGACTTCCTAACCAAGCCGTTCCGCGATCAGGAGATGCTGGACGCTGTATCCGCCGCTATCGAGCTCGATCGGCGTCGCCGCGAATCCGAACGCAAGCGCAACGAGATCGCCCAACGCTTCGACGCTCTTACCCCCCGCGAGAAACAGATCTTCGAAATGGTTTCCGCAGGATCGATGAACAAGAACGTCGCCGCCGATCTCGGACTGAGCGAAATCACTGTGAAGATTCATCGCGGCCGCGTGATGAAAAAGATGGGCGCCCGATCACTCGCCGATCTGGTGCGAATGGCCGAAGTTCTCGCGCCGCACGCTGGGGAAGCAACGTAAAACCATCGTATGACTTATATTGCAGGAACGGGTGCCCCAGAGTCCCTCGACGTCGGCTCGTGCTGCATCACTCTTGAGGATGGCAGAAATGACCATCGGCAAGATCGTTACGGTGATAGACGACGACGAAAACGTCCGGATCGCCATCGAAGGATTGATCCGCTCGCTCGGACACACGGCGCGCGGCTTTGCATCGGCACAGCAATTCCTGGCCTCCGACGCCCGCTCGACGACCTCTTGCCTGATCACCGACGTACAGATGACCGAAGTCAGCGGCGTCGACCTCCATGCCCGTCTGACCGCCGAAGGTGGCGCGCCGCCGGTGATCTACATCACCGCGTTCCCGGACGAGCGGATCGAGGCCAGAGCCCGCGCCCTCGGCGCGATCGGATTCCTGAGCAAGCCTTTCGACGCGGAAACTCTGGTACACTGCATTCAGCGCGCGCTGGCATCCGGCCCTGATGGCCGGGCCTGATTGGCAGGCCGAGCGCCACAACTGGATCGGTGCCGTGAACCAGATCGACGCCCCGATGGAGTTGGTGCGGCGCGAGGGCGGCTTGAGCGTCTTTCGGCGCCAAGCCGACAGCATGGCTCCACCGAGCCTGGTGGTGATGGCCGATCTCGACGATCCGCCAGCGGCGCAGCAGCTCGCCCGTGAATTCGCCCTCACCCGCGATCTCGATGCTGATTACGTCCTCCGCCCGCGCGAAATGGTGATGATCGACGGCCGCGCCGCACTGATCATCGATGACCACGACGCCCAGCCTCTGTCCGAGAAGCTTGGGCAGCCGCTGCCGGTGGCGCGGCTGTTACGTTGGGGCATCGGCATCGCGCAGGCGCTCGGGCACATTCACGGCCAAGGCCTGATCCACCGCAATCTGAATCCGGCCGCGGTCTGGATCGACCGGTCCGATCGGGTTTGGTTGACATGTCTCGCCTGCGCCTCGCGGCTCAACCGCGAACGTCCCGATATCGCAGGGAGTGAGATCGGATCGCCGACCTACATGTCGCCGGAACAGACCGGGCGGCTCAATCGCTCGATCGATGCGCGGAGCGATCTCTATGTCTTCGGCATTCTGCTCTACCAGATGCTAGCCTCGGGCAGCCTACCGTTCTTCGCCTCCAACCCGGGCCAGTGGATCCACTATCACATCGCCCGCCGACCGAACCCGCTGCCGAATGCTTCCGCGGCCACCACCGCGATCGAACGGATTGCATTTCGGCTGCTCGAAAAGTCAGCGGATGACCGCTATCAGACCGCGCTCGCCGTCGAGCGCGATCTGCGGGCCTGCCTCGCGGCGTGGGAGACCAACGGCACAACGGCCGGCGTCCGTCTGACCGAGCACGACGCCGCCGGCATCGTCCGGATGCCGGAGAAGCTGTACGGCCGCGAAGCCGAGATCAACGTGATCCTGTCCGCTTATCATCGCGCCGCCTCGACCGGCTCCACCGAATGGGTCCTGATCTCAGGATATTCCGGCGCCGGCAAATCATCGGTGGTCAACGAGCTGCGCAAGAGCCTTGCGCCGACCAATGGCTGGTTCATCGCCGGCAAGTTTGATCAGTACAAGCGCGACATCCCATTCGCCACCCTGGCCCAAGCCTTTCGCTCCCTGGCGCGCCAGATCCTCGGCCTCGACTCCGCGACGCTCGACCATTGGCGCATCACGCTGCAGGACGCGGTCGGCGAGCACGGCGAGCTGATGGTCAATCTGGTCCCAGACCTCGCCTTGGTGATCGGCGATCAGCCGCCGCTGCCGGAGTTGCCGCCGCAGGAGAGCAAGAGCCTGTTCGAAGCTGTGCTGGCCCGCTTCCTCGCCGCGATCGCACGTGCCGAGCATCCGCTGGTGCTGTTCCTCGACGACCTGCAATGGCTCGACAAGGCGACCTCCGAATTTCTGGTACGGCTCGCGCAGAACATCGACACCCGTCATCTTCTGGTCGTCGGTGCCTACCGCGATAATGAAGTGGACGACAGCCATCCGCTCTCATGCGCGCTGGCGGAGATCCGGCGCAGCGTGTCGCATATCGAGGAGATCCGCCTCGCTTCGCTCAGCGCAGACGACATCTGCGCGCTGGTCGCCGACGTGCTGCGCGCCGAGGCCGACCATGTCGTCCCGCTGGCAGAACTGATCCATCGCAAGACGGGCGGCAATCCATTCTTCGCGATTCAGTTCTTTTCGTCCCTGGTCGACGAACAGCTCTTGAGCTTCCATCTGCTGCATCACGAGTGGATCTGGAACATCGATCTGATCGACCAGAAGGGCTTCACCGACAACGTTGTCGATCTGATGAGCCGCAAGCTCCACCGGCTCCCCTCCCGCACCCGAGACGTGCTGCAGACGTTCTCCGCTCTCGGTATGAACGCTGAAGCCTGCCTGCTGGCGCAGCTCCGCGACATCACCGTGGAGGAAGTCCACGGCGCGCTGCAGGACCTCGTCGCCAACGAACTGCTGCTGCGTACCGAGAACGATTACCGGTTCGTGCATGACCGCGTGCGCGAAGCCGCCTATCGGCTGATCGATCCTTCGGATCTGCCGGCCGAGCATCTGGCGATCGCCAGACACCTTGCCAATTCCGTTCCGAGCTCGTCCGACGCCTTGTTCAGCATCGCCAATCACTACAATCTCGGGACGTCGCTCCTGTCATCCCGCTCGGAGATGGTGCTGGCCGCCGGCTACAATCTGAAAGCTGGCCGCGTCGCCAAGAAGGCGATCGCCTACAGTTCGGCGCGGGTCTACCTCGCGGCAGCGCTCACCCTGCTCGGCGAAAATCGATGGGCCGAGCAGCCCGATCTGGCCTACGACGTCGAATATCAGCTCGCCGAGTGCGAGTTTCTGACCGGCGCCCTGACCGAAGCAGAACAGCGGCTGCGCGATCTCGTCACCAAAGCACGTGGCGAAATCGCGATTGCTGCCGTGGTCGCGCTTCAGATCACGCTCCACACCGCGATGGATCGCAGCGACCTCGCAATCGAGGCGTGTCTCGCCTATTTGCGCGGCGTCGGCATCGTCTGGTCGCGGCATCCGGACCGCCAGGAGGCGAGCGCCGAATACCAACTGCTGACCCAGCGCCTCGGCGGCCGCAGTATCGACTCCCTGCTCGACCTTCCGATTTCGAGCGATCGTCCTCGATCGGCAGCGCTGTCGGTGATGACGGCGGCGCTGGCGCCGGCGTTCTTTACCGATCTCAATCTGGTATGCCTGCTGCTGTGCCGGATGGCCAATCTCAGCATTCAGCACGGCAACACGGATGCTTCCGCCCTCGCCTATGCGTATCTCGGCATGGTCGTCGGCCCCTGCTTCGGCGACTACGCCGCCGCTCTCCAATTTGGCGACCTCGGGCTATGCCTGGTCGAAACCCGCGGCTTCGGCCAATACAAGGCGCGCGTCCACCTGACCTACGGCGCCCATGTGTTGCCTTGGGCTCGCCCCCTGCACGAGGCGCAGCCCTATCTGCGGCGCGCTTTCGAGGAGGCCAACGAGACCGGCGATCTGACCTATGCGGGTTTCTCGTCGTGCACCCTGATCACCAACCGGCTGTCGGCCGGCGATCCGCTCGACGAAGTCGAAGTCGAGGCCTCCGCCCGGCTTGCGCTGATGAAGCGGGCGAAGTTCGGCCTGATCGTCCACATCATCACCACACAGCTGCAGTTCCTGCGATCGCTGCGCGGCGAGACCGTCGCCTTGGGCTCGCTCAGCAGTGAGGGCTTCGACGAAGAGCAATTCGCCCGCGAGCTGGCGGCGAACCGCAGCCTGGACATCGCATTGTGCTGGTTCTGGATCCGCAAGATGCAGGCGCTGTATTTCGCCGGTGATTACGTTGCGGCATTCGCAGCGCTCCGCAAGGCTCAGCCGCTGCTGTGGAGCACCGTCGGCCACCATGAATATTCGATATACTATTTCTATGTCGGCGTGATCAGCGCCGCCAACATGGACTCGCGTACGCCGCCCGCGCCGTATGCCGAACTCGCCGAACTGCTGGCGGACGCACATCGGCAAATGGCCACCTGGGAAATCCATAATTCCGAGAACTACAAAGGAGCGCGGGCGCTGCTGGAAGCCGAAATCGCGCGGCTGCAGCACCGCCCGTTCGAAGCGCTGCGGCTGTATCAGCAGGCGATCTCGTCGTCGCACCGCGGCCGGGTCTCGCAGGTCGAAGCCATCGCCCACGAACTGGCCGCATGCTTCTGCCGGCAGCAGGGCCTCGACACCGCCTACCACGCCCATCTCGCCAAGGCGCGCGACGGCTATCAGCAATGGGGCGCGTTCGCCAAGGCAGCCCAGATCGATCGCCTGTATCCGGACGTCGTCGCCGCGCTTTCCGCATCGGCTCAAGTTCCTTCAAGCATCGCCGAGAGCTTCGATCTCGCCGCCGTGCTGCGCACCTCCGAGGCGGTCTCCAACGAATCCGGCGTGCCGAGGCTGATGGAAACCCTGATGACCTTGGTGCTCGAGCACGCGGGCGCGCAGCGAGGCCTGCTGATCCTGCCACAGGACGACGAACTGTCGATCCGGGCCGAAGCCAGGACCGCAGAGGCCGGAATCGAGGTCGTCCTGCGCGACGACATCGCATCGACAGACGAACTGCCTCGATCGATCGTCAACTTCGTCGCCCGCACCGGCGAGGCCATCACGATCGACGACGCTCTTGTCAGCCGGTTTGCTGATGACCCTTATGTGGCCCGGCTGAAGGCGCGATCAGTCCTGTGCCTCCCGCTGATGAAGCGCAGCAAGCTGATAGGAATCATCTTTCTGGAGAACAATCTCGCCGCCGGCGTGTTCACGCCCGGCAAACTGTCGGTGCTCAAGCTGCTGTCCTCACAGGCGGCGATGTCGCTGAAGAACGCTTTCCTGGAAGAGAAGGACGCGCTGGTCGACGCGCTGCAAAAATCGCAGTCCGAATTGATGCGGATGTCGCGCCTGACTGCCATCGGCGAACTGGTGATCTCGATCGCTCATGAAATCAACCAGCCCCTCACCGCGATCATCACAAATGCCGACGTCTGCCTACGCTGGCTCAACAACGAACAGCCGTCGATCGACGAGGCCAAGAACGCGGCGAGCCGGGTGATCGAAAACGGCCGGCGTGCCGCGGACGTGGTTCAGACCATCCGCGGGCTTGCAGTGAAAGCGTCGCCACAAATGGCTCCGCTCGACATCAACGACGTGGCCCGGGAGATTCTGTCGATTATCCAGAGCGAGCTGCGCCATCACAGCATTCATCTCGAGTTCCGGCTCGGTGGTGGTGACGCGGTCGTGCTCGGCAACAAAGTTCAGCTCCAGCAGGTGCTGCTCAACCTCGCGATGAATGCAATCGAGTCGATGGCGACGATCGAAGGCCGCCGAGTGCTGACGGTCGCCAGCAACACCAGCGATCCGGGCAGCGTCACCGTCAGCGTGACGGATAACGGTCTCGGCTTCGATGAAGACCGGATCGATCAGCTGTTCGAGGCGCTGGTAACGACCAAGCCGCAAGGCATGGGCATGGGCCTTTCGATCAGTAAATCGATCGTCGAAGCCCATGGCGGCCGGCTGCTCGCTACGTCACTGAAGCCGCACGGTGCGCGTTTTCAGTTCACGCTCCCGCGATCAGCTTAAGTCCGGTTGGCACGGCTCGCTCTCGCCGCGGCAAGTGCGTGCCGGACGAGGACGCGCGTCCATCATCCGAACATCCAAGTTCTCGTGCGAACCGACAAGAGCCGCCGGCACATACGCCTTAGATCAAGGTCGCCGAGATACGGTCTCAATGAGGAGTCACGCAATGCCCAATTCATCCTCTCCCACAGTGGTGCTGGTGCATGGCGCCTGGGCCGACGGTTCGAGCTGGCGGCTCGTGATCCCTTATCTCCTCCGCCAGGGCATCCCAGTGGTCGCGGTGCAAAATCCGACCACATCCCTCGCCGCGGACGTCGAAGCCACCAGGATCGTGCTCGACAGCATTCAGGGCGACGTCGTGCTCGTGGGCCATAGCTGGGGCGGCGCGGTGATTACCCAAGCTGGCAACGACCCGAAGGTCAAAGCCTTGGTATTCGTCGCGGCCCTGCCGCCGAAGGTCGGCGAATCCGTCGGCGATCTCGTCGGCTCGCATCCGTCGCCGCCGGGCCTGAGCCAGATCGTCGATGACGGCCACGGCCATCTCAAGCTCAGCGAAGCAGGATGGGTCAACGACGTCGCGCAGGATCTTTCGGAAGACGAAGCGCGCGTGCTGGCGGTGCTGCAGCCGCAGCTGCCGACCACCACCTTCGGCGACAAGATCAGCAAGGCGGCGTGGGAAACCCGGCCGAACTGGTACATCGTCTCGACCGACGACCGCATCGTCAGCGTCGAGCTCGAACGCGAACTCGCCGTCCGCCTGAAGGCCAAGACCACCGAGCTGAAGGCGAGCCATCTGTCCATTTTGTCGCAGCCGCAGGCCGTCGCTGACGTGATCCTCGACGCCGTCCGCACAGTGGCGGGCTAAGTCCATGCGCTGCAAAGCCTCTCAACCTGGAGACCACCGATGAGCACTCCTGATCACGACAATGTGCCGGGATCGTCACGAGCGCTGCCCTCCCGCGCTCTCCACATCACCCGGCGTGATGCAATCGTGGGTGCCGCCTGCGTCGCTCTTCTTCCCAGCACCGCGATCGCACAGCCGGCCCACCCTCAGCGACCTTCACAAGGAGACCAACGAATGAGCAGCGGATTCGTCAAGACCAAGGACGGCGTCGACATCTTCTACAAGGATTGGGGCCCGAAGCAGGCCCAGCCGATCGTGTTTCATCACGGCTGGCCGCTGTCGTCCGACGATTGGGACGCACAGATGCTGTTCTTCCTGGCCAACGGTTATCGCGTGGTCGCTCATGATCGGCGCGGCCATGGCCGCTCGTCTCAAGTCGACACCGGCCACGACATGGATCACTACGCGGCCGACGCATCCGCCGTCGCCGAGCATCTCGACCTGAAGAAGGCCGTGCATGTCGGTCACTCGACCGGCGGCGGTGAAGTCGCGCGTTACGTCGCCAAGTTCGGTGAGCCGCAGGGCCGGGTCGCCAAGGCCGTGCTGGTCTCTGCCGTGCCGCCGCTGATGCTGAAGACCGAGAAGAACCCCGGCGGCCTGCCGATCGAGGTGTTCGACGGATTCCGCAAAGCGCTCGCCGGCAATCGCGCGCAATTCTTCCTCGATGTCCCGGCCGGGCCGTTCTACGGCTTCAACCGACCTGATGCGAAGACGATGCCGGGCGTCGTCAACAACTGGTGGCGCCAGGGCATGATGGGTAGCGCCAAGGCCCACTATGACGGCATCAAAGCTTTCTCCGAGACCGACCAGACCGACGATCTGAAGGCCATCACCGTCCCGACCCTGGTGCTGCACGGCGAGGACGACCAGATCGTGCCGATCGAGGACTCCGCGAAGCTGTCGGTCAAGCTACTGAAGAACGGCACGCTGAAAACCTATCCGGGCTATCCGCACGGCATGCTCACCACCCATGCCGACGTGCTGAACGCCGACCTGCTGGCGTTCGTGAAGGAATAAAACTCCGCGATAACCAAACCGCGGCCCGGTCCGACCCATCGTCGCGCCGGGCCGTTGCTTATTGCCGGACGTCTACCAGCCGTATTGCAATTGTGCGCCGAGATAGTCGCTGCTGCGGCCACCGGCGGTGCGGATGGTGTCGCCGACTTCGAAATGCACCGCTTCGATCGCGCCGGTGAGATGCGCATCGAAGGCGTAGTCGAGGCGGAGCTGGCCGTAAGCGCCGGTCCAAGCGCTGCCGGCCCCTGCGGTGCCGGCCACCGGCACACTCGGCTGAACGTAGATCGCGTCCGCCGTGGTCGCGCGCCATTGCAGACCAACCGCCGCCATCAACTTGAGCCGGCTTGCCGGCGAGACGGTGATCGACGGCTTGAGATGAACGAGGTTCGAATAGCCGGTGAAGCCAGCCAGCGTGAAGTAATAGCCGTTCGGGAACAAGGGATTGAAGGTGCCGAGCACACCGTCTTTCGGGTGATCGTCACCAGACGCCGCATCGAACTGCAGCCCGAGCCGCGGCTGCCAGGCGGCGGGCAGCGTGTAGCCGGCGCGGGCACCCACCGCCCAGGCCCGTGCAGCGAAGGCCCCCACCTGCCCGGTCTGCCCCATCGCCTCGAGGTCCCAATCGAGCGGGCCTTGCTTGCCGGCAAAGCGGACGTCGAAGATGTGCCGGCGTTCATCACCGAAGGCATCGAGATAGCGCGCGCCGGCACGTTCATACAGCGAGTAATAGCCTGATAGCTCGTTGTCGCCGAGCACCTTACGTTCGATGCGGAGCGTGCTGAAGCGGAACTGATCAGACGAGCGGTCGTCGAACGGGCTCTCGTCGAAATACTGCACCGGCCGGCTGACGAAGCCGATGAACCGCCAGGTGCCGGTCTCCCAATCGGCCCACACCGCGTCGAACGATTGCCGCACGTTGGGGCCGTCGCGCGACGAAACGAAGCGCTGCAGATCGAAGGCAAAGTCTTGCCGGCCAACGCGGGCCTTGAGCAGTCCGCCGGAAAACTGCTTGGTGTATTCGAGAAACGCCAGCCGCAGGTCGACCCGATCCTGATCGACCGAGGTCACGTTCAACTTGTCGAACGCCCGATCGTCCTCGAGCTGGACGAACGCCCGCCAGTTGGCATCGAAATGCACATCGGCGTGGAGCTGCAGCCGCTGGATGACGTAACTGTCGCGGGCATTGCCGCCGGTACCGAACGCCGGGGCATCGTTGAACTCGAACCGCTCGCGCAGATTGGCACCGAACGACACATAGCTCTTCGGATCAGACACCCACAGCGGCACATATTTCAGCCAGTCGAACGGCTCGGTCCGCAGCTTCGGATCGGCCAGCACCGACCAATCCTCGGCCCAGCGGTTGGACTGGATCGCCGGCCGCGCCGGCGCATCGTCGGCCGCGCGGGCGAGACCGCCGAAGGCGATGAGCGCGACGGAGGCCAGCAGCACGAAGCGCAAGCGCGCCGCGCGCCGAACTTCCCCGCGCCCTCCGCCGGCCGTCACTCGGCCGCTGCCGCGTGCCGCTGCGCCGCGGCGTGGATCTCCGCCACGTAGCCTCCGGGGAATTGCAGCATCGCGGCCTTGCGGTCCTCGAACGAATAAGGCGGCACCAGCACCGTCACACCTGCTTCCTTCGCCTTGGCCATCGTCGTCTCCAGATCGGCGACTTCATAGCCGGTGGTCTCGTGTCCGTAAGGATACGGCAAATGCCCGTCGGTGACGAACACGGTCATCTTGCCGAATGCGGACTCGATCCGGATCCGCTTGATCTTGGCGTCGGACTTGCCCACCTCGGCGCCGGACGCCGCGCTGCTCTCCGAGACGATCTGGCCATGCGAGAACTTGACGAAGCTGCGCACGAACGCCTCGGCCCGATCGGCCGCGATATACACCCGGTTCTCCGGGACCGAGGTGAAAGCGGCATAGTCCGGCTTGGTCGTGTGCCAGTACAGCTGCATGTTGACCCCGCCGGGCCACTGTACCACCGCATCGCGTCCGATCGGATCCGGGAAGGTCGACACGATCACGGACGCGCCCGCGGCGCGCGCCTGCCTGATCGCCACATCGATATCACTGACCAGATAGCCGTTGCGCTCAGCGCCGAACGGGTACGGGATCGGTGTCTTGAAACCGAACAACGACACCGTGCCCACCGGGGTCTGCAGCAACTGCGAGGTCGTGCTGCTCGGCGTCGGCGTCACGGTTGCGACCACCTGCTTGGTGCTCTTGCCGCCGAAGGTGGCGAGAAAGCTCGCCACGAATCTATCGACGTCCTCGGGTGACACATAGACATGCGTGGTGTCGTATTGCGGCGCGACCGCAACCGATGGGTTGGCATGGCGCGCGTCCTTCGCTGTCACCGGCGAACTCAGGACGGCGGCGATCGCCAGCAACAAGACGGATTTCGAGAGCTGTTTCACAGAAGTCTCCTCGCCAATATCAGGATGTCGATCGCCGCTGGTCGGACAGCATCGCCAGCAGCACCAGGCCGGCGATCAGTCCGAGATGTTCGAAGAAGGCGTTTGCCTGCATCCCACGATCCGCTGCGGGCGCGAACCAGAACGCATTCGCCGTAAGCATCGCCACGAAGGTCAGGACGCCAAGCGCGCCGGCACCAAACCAGACCAGCCGATCAGCGAGCAGCAGAAGCGAGCCACCCAGTTCAACGATGATGGCGAGCGTTGCCCAGAGCCAGCCAGGATGCAGGCCGAACCTCTGCTGCTCGGCCACAGCCCCGGCGAAGTCGAACAGCTTCACCACGCCGCCGAGCAGATAGGCGGACACCAGCGCGAAGCGCGCGGCGTGCCAGAGCAGCGGCGACGACAGGATCGTCGCCGCCCACCTCGGCTCGTCAGCCGGCCTCACCTCACACCGCCCAGCAAGCGCAGCCCAGCGCGCCCCAGAAACTCTTGAGATCGGAGACCGGCAGCTTGCTCGACCACGCGGTGGCGTGATCGTGGCCATGCAGCGTGCAGCTGTTGGCGCAGCCGCACGACGTCATCGCCTGTACCGCGACCTTGCCGGCGGCATTTTGGTCGTCCGCCCAGGCCGCATAGCCGCCGAACCGGCGCACCGGCGACCAGTCCGGCATCGCCGGCGGCGGCGCACTGTCGTCGAGAGCAGCGAACTCGCCGGCGCCATACACTACCTTGCCGCCGACCATCGTCAGCAGCGCGGTTGTGTCGGCGATCTCGGCTTCACTGCAGAAGAAATAGTCGCGGTCGGGCACCACCACATCGGCGAGCTGGCCGACGGCGATGCGCCCCTTGTTGCCTTCCTCGTTGGAGAACCAGGTGACGTTCTCGGTCCACATCCGCAGCGCGGTCTCCCGGTCGAGGCAGTTCCGCTGCGGCGTGATCCGCAGGCCGCCCACAGTGCGGCCTGTCACCAGCCAGGACAGCGACACCCACGGATTGTAGGACGCGACCCGGGTCGCATCGGTGCCGGCCGAGACCTTGACGCCGCTGTCGAGGATACGCTTCACCGGCGGTGTCGCCTCCGCGGCGCCGAAGCCGTAGCGCTCGACGAAATACTCGCCCTGGTACGCCATCCGGTGCTGCACAGCGATGCCGCCGCCGAGCGCCGCGATCCGGTCGATCGAGCGATCCGAAATCGTTTCGGCATGATCGAAGAACCAGTGCAGCCCGTCGAGCGGCGTGTCCTGGTTCACCTTTTCGAACACGTCGAGAGCGCGGGAGATGGTCTCGTCATAGGTCGCGTGCAGACGCCATGGCCATTTGTTCTGCACCAGGATGCGCACCACCTCTTCGAGCTCGCCTTCCATCTCCGGCGGCATATCCGGACGCGGCACGCGGAAATCCTCGAAGTCGGCGGCCGAGAATACCAGCATCTCGCCGGCGCCGTTGTGCCGAAAGTAGTCGTTGCCCTGCTTGTATTTGGAGGCCTTGGTCCAGTTGAGGAAGTCGTCCTTCTCGCCCTTCGGCTTCTGCGTGAATAGATTATAGGCGAGCCGGATCGTCAGCAGCCCCTCTTCGTCGAGCTTCTGGATCACCGCGTAATCGTCGGGATAGTTCTGGAAGCCGCCGCCAGCATCGATCGCGCCGGTGACGCCGAGCCGGTTCAGTTCGCGCATGAAGTGGCGGGTGGAATTGACCTGATAATCGAACGGCAGCTTCGGCCCCTTCGCCAGCGTCGCGTAGAGGATGTTGGCATTAGGCTTGGCGAGCAGCAGGCCCGTGGGATTGCCGTTGGCATCGCGGGTGATCTCGCCGCCGGGCGGCTCCGGCGTATCCTTAGTGTAGCCGACCGCGCGCAGCGCCGCGCCGTTGAGGATGGCGCGGTCATACAGATGCAGCAGGAACACCGGGGTGTCCGGCGCCACCGCGTTGAGTTCGTCGATCGTCGGCAGCCGCTTTTCGGCAAACTGGTGCTCGGTGAAGCCGCCGACGACGCGCACCCATTGCGGCGGTGGCGTGATCGCCACCTGGCGCTTCAGCATGTTCATCGCGTCGGCGAGCGAACGGACGCCGTCCCAGCGCAGCTCCATGTTGAAGTTCAGGCCGCCGCGGATGATGTGCAGATGGTTGTCGATCAGACCAGGCAGCACCCGCCGACCCTTCAGATCGACCACGCGGGTCGACGGACCAGCGAGCGGCAAGACATCGCGGTCGTGCCCGACCGCCGTGAACCGCCCGCCCGAAATCGCCACCGCACTGGCGGTCGGGTTGCTCCGGTCCAGCGTCGTGAACAGGCCGCGATGCAGGATGATATCAGGCGCGGTGCTCATGAGTGCTTCTCCATCTGGTGCGGTTCGGAAGTTGAGGACGTCTCAGCGGCGCGGCGGCCCGGCAGCATGCCGAAGATGTGCGGCGTGCACCTGGCGTCGCGCCATGCGGCCGCGAGGCTGTGGCCGGAGATGATCTGGCGCGCCACCGGCACGATCTGCTCGCCGGCCAGAATGCCGAGCAGTCCGATCAGCGCCACCAGCGGAGGCGCGGGCGAGCGCACGTTGAGCAAGCTGTAGATGATGCCGACCAACAGGCCGGCACCGAGCGACAGCAGATATACTTTCATCGTGCTCTCCCCGCGCCGATCGCGTCAGGCGGCCTTGGTGCCGCCCTCAGAGGCGTGTTCGCCGAGCGCCCACTTGGAGAAACGGATCTGGATGCCGTAGGGCGAGTGCGCCCGCAGGATGTCCATCATGCCCTCATAGGTCTCCGAGCGCGCCCAGTCCTGCTGCAGCTCGAACGCGTACTGGCAGGAGGTGATCGGCACCGCGCCGGCCTGAATCGCGCGCTCCATCGAGCGGTTGTGCGCTTCCATCGACAGATCGCCGCAGGCATCGGCCGGAATGTAGATCTCGTAGCCTTCCTTCAGCATGTCGAGCGTCGGGAACATGACGCAGGCTTCAGTCCAAAGCCCGGCGATCACGAACTTCTTGCGCCCGGTGGCGGCGACAGCCTTACGAAAATTCGGATCGAGCCACGAATTCATCGAGGTACGGTCGATGATGTCGAGATTCGGAAACAGCTCGGTGACTTCCGGCATGAACGGGCCGGAAAATGAATCCTTGGCCACCGTGGTCAGCACCGTCGGGATCTTGAACAGCTTCGCCGCCTTGGCGAGAATCTGGATGTTGTTGAACACCACAAGACGGTCGTGCGACTGCACGCCCTGGTACATCGCCGGCTGATAATCGATCAGCGCGATTGCGCTGTTCTCGGGGGTGAGCATATCCAGTTTCGACATCGGAACTCTCCAAGTTCGGGGCTGAGCTGAGGCAACTGGACGCAATCATGCCCTGCCCAGTGTCCCGATCGCTTGGACGAACCCGTCACCGCTTGCACGAACGCGCGGCGCCCTGCTCACGCCGATGACGACATCTCACCGCAGGTGCGCCGTGGTGGTCAGGACAGCTCATGCGGCTTCGGGTCTGATGACAGTCGATCCTCTCGCGCCTGACGCGGCGCTCAAACATTCAAACCGCAGCAAGGTCCTGCAATCTCGCTTGGCGCCGCCGCGATAGATTTCCGCTTTGGCAATCAGCGCCGGACAGATCACGGGCGCCTTCAACCAGCGAGGACCGATGAGCAGTGTTGAAGGCGGCCAGCAGACAGCGGCGCCGCCACGCCCTTCATCCTGGGCAGCCTTTCACCACATCGCCTTCACGGTGGTGTGGACGGCAACGGTGGTGTCCAACGTCGGCACCTGGATGTTCAATGCCGCCTCCGGCTGGCTAATGACCAGCCTGGAAGCAGACCCGCTGCAGGTCGCGCTCGTGCAGGTCGCGTCCAACCTGCCGATCTTCCTGTTTGCCATTCCGGCGGGTGCGCTCGCCGATATCGTCGACAAGCGCAAGTTTCTGATCGTGGTGCAGATCGTCCTGACCGTGTTCGCCGGGGCCAGCGCCGCGCTGGTGTGGTTTGGCCTGATGACGCCGCCGCAGCTGTTGCTGTTCACATTCCTGCTCGGCGCCGGCGCCGCCTTTGCCGCGCCGGCGTTTCAATCGATCGTGCCGGATCTGGTGCCGAAGCAGGATCTCGCCTCTGCGGTCGCCAGCAACGGCGTCGGCATCAATATCAGCCGCGCCATCGGCCCGGCGCTGGGAGGCGTCGCGATCGGCAGCCTCGGCATCGCCGCGCCGTTCTGGATCAATGCGGTCAGCAACCTTACGGTGATTGCTGCGCTGATCTGGTGGCGCCCTACTCATGCGCGCAGCGGCACGCTGCCGCCGGAACGGCTGATCGAAGCACTGATCACCGGCATCCGTCACGCCCGGCACAACACCGATCTGCGCGCGACGCTGATGCGGGCGGTGGCGTTCTTCTTCTTCGCCAGCGCCTATTGGGCGCTGCTCCCGCTGGTGGCCCGATCGCGGATCGCTGGCGGGCCGGAACTGTACGGCATCCTGCTCGGCGCGGTCGGCGCCGGCGCGATCGGCGGCGCACTCGCCCTGCCGAAGCTGAAGGCCGCGCTCGGCCCCGACCGGCTGGTGGCCGCCGGCACGCTCGGCACCGCGCTGTGTCTGGTGATGCTCGGCCTTGCCCGGCAGGTCGAACTCGCTGTCGCGGCGTGCCTGCTCGCCGGCGTCTCGTGGATCGCCGTGCTGGCCAGCCTCAACGTCTCGGTGCAGGTCGTGCTGCCGGATTGGGTCCGCGGACGCGGCCTGGCGATGTTCGTCACCGTGTTCTTCGGCGCGATGACCGCAGGCAGTGCGCTGTGGGGCCAGATCGCCTCATCGTTCGGCCTGCCGATCGCACATTTCGCGGCTGCGGGCGGGCGCAGTGCTCGGCATGGTGGTGACCTGGCGATGGAAACTCAAAGCTGGCGCTGACGTCGATCTGTCACCCTCGATGCACTGGCCGACGCCGATCGTCAGCATCGATGCCGAACCGGATCAGGGCCCGGTGCTGATCACGGTCGAGTACCGAATTGCGCCGAGCCATCGCGAGGCGTTTCTCAGCGCGGTGCGGCATCTCAGCCGGCAGCGGCGGCGCGACGGCGCCTATCAATGGGGCGTGTTCGAGGATGCGGCCGATCCCGGCCGCTTTGTCGAAACCTTCAAGGTCGCTTCATGGCTGGAGCATCTCCGCCAGCACGAGCGGGTCACCAATGCCGATCGGGTGCTACAGGAGCAGATCCGCTTGTTTGATGCCGAACCAAAAGTGACGCATTTGATCGCCGCGCCGCATGGGCACATCAAACGGCAGCCTGCGCATCCGCCGCAGACGTCGTGATGGCTTAGCGCGCCGCTGCGCGCGTCACGATCTGCAGGAAGTTGTCGTTGAGCCGGCGCGCCGCCTGCGCAAAGCCGGGTAATAGCCCGGTGGTCTCGTCGGCGAGCTTCGCGGCACGCTCTCGCCCGAGCGCCGTCTCGAGCGAAGCGGCCTAGGCGGGAATTTGCTGCCATTCGGGCACGGTGCGGTCGGTGATCTCGACGTGATACTGCAGCCCGTAAGCCGCCGGGCCAAACCGGAACGCCTGCACCGCGCAAGCATCATTGCGCGCCAGCACTTCGCCGCCGGCCGGCAACGTCGCGACTTCGGCCCCATGCCATTGGAAGGTCTTCAGCGGGCTGGAAAGACCGGCAAACAACGGATCGGTTGCGCCGGCCGCCGTCAGCTCGACTTCGCCCGGACCAACCTCAGGAGTCTGGCCGAGACGGACTTCGCCGCCGAGCGCAGCCGCAAGCAACTGATGCCCGAGGCAGATGCCGAGATACGGTCGGCCAAGCTCCTGCACAAAGCGTCGGATCGCAGCCTTCTCCGGCACCAGCCAGGGATGCTCGTCTTCCTGCCAAACGTCTTGCGGGCCGCCCATCACGATCAGAGCGTCGTACGGCTCCAGCGCTGGGATCGGTTCGCCTGCATCGAGTTCGACTGCATCCCACACGATCCCCGCTTCGCGCCAGAACTCGCGGAAGATCCCAGGATGCTCGACATCGACGTGCTGAAACACCAGGAAGCGCAGTCCACTTCGGTTCGGGCTGGTCGCGATGCTGTTCATGTCGGCCCCGCTCAGATCGGCGCGTGATGCGCGCCACCGATGGCGCGGTTTTGGCCGATACGTTGGCATCGAGCAAGCGCGATAAATGAGCAGCGCCGGTCGAAGCACGACGGTACCAATCTACGATTCCCCGGCTTTACGGAGCAGATAGATGTCCATCACCCAGCCCTTGGCGGTACGCACCTGGCGGCGGACGCGCTGAATCTCGGGCGCAATCTCCGGGAGCTTGCCGGCTACCAGGACTTCATCGTCCATGCCGAGGTTGGCGCCCCAGAAGATTTCGGCCCCCTCGGCGTCGATCTTGGCGAAAGTCTCCTCGCCGTCGAGCATCACCACCGTTGTCTCGCCCGACCATCGCCCCGCGCTGGCGAGCTTGCGCCCTGTCGTCACCGTGACGGGTTCGCCGATGCCGTTGAGCGCGATGCCATGACGCGCCGTCAGCGCCTGCACTGCGGTGATGCCGGGAATGATCTCGTAGTCGATCGCCATGCCGCCCGCGCGCAGCCGGTCGAGAATGCGGATCGTGCTGTCGTAAAGCGACGGATCGCCCCACACCAAGAACGCGCCGCAACCATCCTCCGGGAGTTGCTCGGTCATCGCGTGCTGAAACCGATCGGCGATCTGGGCGTGCCAATCGTCCACCGTGGCGCGATAGTCCTGGGGCTGCGCCGCGCGCTTGGGGATGTCGATGGTGACGAAGCGGTAGCCTGGCGTCTTGATGAAGCGCTCGCAGATCTGCTCCCGAGCCAGGCGCAGCTCGGCCTTTTCTTCTCCCTTGTCGGGAATGAAGAACACGGTCGCTCGGTTCAGCGCCTCGACAGCCTGAAGGGTCAGATAGTTCGGACCGCCGGGCCCGATTCCGATCAACAAGATCTTCCGCATCGTCGTCCTATTCCGCCCGCGAACGCCGCTTCACCGCGCCAACGCCAGCAAGGCATCGAGATCGAGATTGCTTTCGCAATGATCGGCGAGCGCGTCCAGCGTCTCCTCCACCCGGCGCTCGAAATCGAGCCCGGACGAGGCGGCGCCGATCTGCGCCAACCAGGTTGAGCGGAACGCATCGCCGCCGAAGATGCCGTGCAGATAGCCGCCGCTGACGCGGCCGTCCGCCGAGACGGCGCCTTCGGCGCGCTCGGTGCCTCCCTCCTCAAGCTTCAGCCAGGGCCGCGCCAGACCCGGGCCGGTGGTCCGGCCCATATGCATCTCGTAGCCAACGACGCGGCACCCGCTGACCCGATCGATCGCATCGATCTCAATCAGGCGCTTGTCGCCAGAAATCTCGGTCTCGATGTCGAGCAAACCAAGCCCAGCGGTCTCGCCCGCGGGCCCCTCGACGCCTTGCGGATCGCGCACCACACGGCCAAGCATCTGGAAGCCAGCACACAGTCCGACAACGCGGCCGCCGCGGCGGACGTGGGCGTGAATGTCGATATCCCAACCCTCGCGCCGGATCAGATCGAGCTCGGTGCGGGTCGCCTTCGAGCCAGGCAGCACCACGACATCGACATCGGCCGGAATCGGCGAGCCCGGCTGAATCCACTGCAGATCTATGTCGGGCTCCGCCACCAACGGATCGAGGTCATCGAAATTGGCGACGCGCTGCAGCCGCGGCACCGCGATCTTGAGCCGGCCTCGGCTCACCGCTGCGGCGCGTTCCAGCGCCAGCGAGTCTTCTGCCGGCAGCCTGTCGGCGCCGGGAAACCAGCGCAGCACGCCGAGGAACGGCCAGCCGGTCTCCGCCGTGATGGTCCGGCAGCCGGGTTCGAACAGCGAGAAGTCGCCGCGGAACTTGTTGATCAGATAGCCGACGACGCGGGCGCGATCGCCCTCGCTCAGCAGCACGTAGCTGCCGACCAGTGCCGCCATGGTGCCGCCGCGGTCGATGTCCGACAGAAACACGACCGGCAGATCGGCCGCCTCGGCGAACCGCATGTTGGTGATGTCGGAGGCGCGCAAGTAAACCTCGGCGCCGCTGCCGGCGCCTTCGACCAGCACCAGATCAGCCTCGGCAGCGAGCCGCTCGAAGCTGTCGACCACCGCCGGAATCAGCCGCTGCCGCATGTGGTGATAGATTCGCGCCGGGCAGTTGCCGAGCACGCGTCCGCGCAGCACCACCTGGGCGCCGATCTCCGACTGCGGTTTCAGCAGCACCGGGTTCATGTGGATCGACGGCGACACGCCGCAGGCGCGTGCCTGCAGCGCCTGGGCGCGGCCGATCTCGCCTCGAACTTGTTCGCCGTTCGGAGCGAGCGGCAGATCCGAGTCGGACGCGACCGCGGCGTTGTTGCTCATGTTCTGTGCCTTGAAGGGGCGCACCACCAGCCCGCGCCGGGCGAAGGCACGGCACAGCCCCGCGACCACCATGCTCTTACCGACGTCCGAACTGGTGCCCTGGATCATCAGCGAGCGGGCGCGCCGGGGACCAGTGGTCGCGCGCGGCGTGAATTGGATACGGGAGATGAGCTCCTCGACATGGGCGTCGGTCATGAAACCACTCGATGGCATGGAGTTGAGAGGAAGCAGCGCAGGTGCCCGCGCCTGCGGTCGAACGTGATCGGCAGCCGCGGTATCACTCAGCCATGGCCGGCCATCGCCACGACGCCGAGGAGCAGGCCGATCTGGATCATCTGTTCGGTGGCGCCGAGCACATCGCCGCGATAACCGCCGATCAGCCGGAGCGCGATCCACGGGGCAGCCAAGCCGAACACGCCCGCGACCAGAAGCCCCACGATCGCCGCCGGCGGATTGAGCATGACCAGCCACAGCGCCCCGAGCACGCTGAACGCAGCAAGTCCGAACCAGCCTGCCGAACTGATCGCGCGCGTCGGATAGCTCAGCTTGCCGGTGGCTGCGTCGCCGGCATAAGGCAGCGCCGACATCGCCGCGACGATGCCCGTCCGCCCCAGACTATAGCCGGCCACCAGAGTAGCAACGCCGAGCCACGGCGGCAGGCTCGCCAGCGCTGCAACGCGGATCGCAAAACTTAGGACCAGCGCCACCGCGCCATAGAGGCCAAGGCGGCTGTCCTTAATCAGCGCCAGTCGCTGCTCGCGGGTGCGGCCGCCAAACAGGCCGTCCGCTGTGTCGGCGATGCCGTCTTCGTGCAGCGCGCCGGTGAGCGCCGCGCCAGCGGCGACGGCCATCATCGCCGGCACCACGCCGGACCAGATCAGCGAGCCTGCGAGCAGCACGCCACCGCACACAAGACCGATCCCGGCGCCGACCAACGGAAAGTACTTCGATGCGCTCAGCAACCAGTCGTCGTCGAACAGCGCGGTGCGCGGCGTCGGCACCAGCGTCATGAACTGCACGGCGTTGAGCAGGGATTGGATCTGCCGGCTCACGCGCGCGATCCGAACCGGCCCGCCAGCACGTCCGACAGCGCGGCGAGATCGTTGAGGATGCCGGCAGCGGCGCGCAGCAGCGGAACGGTCATCAGCGCACCGGTGCCCTCACCGAGCCGCAAGCCGAGATCAAGATAGGGCGTCGCCTGCATCGTTTCGAGCAGCACACGGTGGCCGCGCTCGGCCGAGCGATGAGAGAACACGCAGTAATCGCGCGCCGCGGGCTGCAGCCGCACCGCCAGCAGCGCAGCGGCGCTGGCAATGAAGCCATCGATCACCACCGGCCGCCGCGAAGCCGCAGCGCCCAGCACCGCGCCGGCCATCATCGCGATATCGAATCCGCCGAACTCAGCGAGCACGTCGAGCGGCGCCGTCGGCTGCGCCCGCGCCGCCGCCTGCTCGACGATGGCGCGTTTGTGTGCGACGCCGGCATCATCCATCCCGGCGCCGCGGCCGACGCAATCGATGATTGCAGCCCCAGTCAGCGCGTGGGTGATCAGCGCAGCAGACGTCGTGTTGCCTATTCCCATCTCGCCGATCGCAACGATGTCGAGACCGCCCACAATATCCTCACGCACCAGATCGGCCGCCGCCGTGATCGCACGCGCCGCCTCCTGGTGAGTCATCGCTGGTTCGTGGCGTGCATTGCGGGTGCCGCGCCGGATCTTGCGATCGATCAGCTTGGGATGTGGCGGCATGTCGGCATCGATGCCACCGTCGACGATCCGCACCTCGGTCGCTGCCGCTTTCGCCAGAACGTTCACGCCGGCGCAATCTGCCAGATACGCCTCGACCATCGAGCGTGTCACGCTCGCCGGATACGGCGACACCCGATCGGCGGCGAGGCCGTGATCGCCGGCAAAGATGAACACCGTCGCACGCTCAGCCCGCGGCGGCGCCGGATGCCAGATCAGCCCGAGCTGCACGGCGAGTTCTTCGAGCCGGCCGAGCGAGCCCGGCGGCTTCGCCTTGCCGTCGAGCCGAGCCCGCAGCTCGGACTCATGGGCGGGATCGACCGGCGAAACGGAAAGGATACGTGGATCAAGCAGGGGCGCGTGCATTCGGGAGGCTCGGCAAAAGGAATGCTGCCGCCACGACAGCGGGCAGTGAAGACAGTCGAACGACCATCGTGGCGGCGACAGCAAAGCTGTGCGCGCTGGTTCGTTCGGGCGACGACGGGATTTCTCCGCGGAAAGCAGAGGCGCGCGTCAGGTCGGCGGTCGGTGCAGCATGTCTGTGTCCTTCTTCGACCCACCGTCGAATGGCATGGTTTTCGGACTTCGGCCGGTCTCCTGGCTCGCGGACATTGTCCCGGTCGCCTTCCCGAGCGGCTTGAGGATGCCGTTCTCAGTGGCGGTGTGACCGGAAGCGGTCCGCTTACAGTTGCGGGGGCAGCCGCGGACTTGGCGATTGCTCGCCGCACCGCATTCCCGTTTCACCCTTCGAACGAAGGGCACCGAAGCGAGCGGCACCACAGCACGGCGACGCCACGGGCGCAAGATTGACAACAACCCGGAGCCGCCCTCTAAGACGAAGGTCCACCAAGCCGCGCTTTTCTTGGCCGCTCTCGAGCGGCCCTGGCGCATCATCTCGACCGGATTGACCGCATCTTGCTGTGGGATGTGACGGTGATAGGCGGCGGAATCGCCGGTCTTTGCGCTGCGATTGCCGCGCGCCGCAGCGGCGCTTCGGTCCGCCTGCTCGAAGCGGCACCGCGGCCCCTACGCGGCGGCAACGCGCGCCACGGCCGCAATTTCCGGCTGACGCACGAGACGCCACTGGCCTATGTCCCTGATCGCTACACAGCGCATGAACTGCGCGCCGAGCTACGCAGCGTCACGGGCGACGGCACCGACCAAGTGCTGACGGAGCTGCTGATCGAACGCGCGCGCAGCATCGCCGGTTGGCTGATCGACCACGGCGTGCACCTGCAGTCGCCCGGCACCGGGGTGATGCCGTACTCCCGCCGCACCGCGTTTCCGCTCGGCGGCGGCAAAGCGATGATCAACGCGCTGTACACTGCGGCTAAGCGGCTCGGCATCGTCATCAGTTACGACAGCGAAGTCAGGTCGCTTCTGCGCAACGACGACGATGGCTGGACGATCAGTGTGCGAAGCGCAGCGACCGATCGCGCAATCAGCACGCGCAGCGTCGTCGTCTGTGCCGGTGGCCCGGGGGCCGACCCCGCCTGGTTGCGCGAAAATTTCGGCAGCGCCGCCGACGGCTGGATGGTCCGCGGCACGCCATATTCGGACGGTCGCTTGCTCGATCTGCTGATCGCAGCCGGGGGCTGTGCAATCGGCGATCCGACCACCTGTCATGCGGTCCCGGTCGATGCGCGCGGACCGCAATTCGACGGCGGCATCGTCACACGGATCACATCGATTCCGCTCGGCCTCGTCGTCGATCGATCCGGTGCTCGCATCGACGTCGCAGGGGCCGGATCGCAGCCGACCCACTATGCCAAATGGGGACCAAGGATCGCCGCCTGCCCCGGTCAAATTGCTTTCCTGGTGCTCGATGCAGCGGGTCTGGCCCGCGCTGCGCCATCCGCGCTAGCGCCGGTCACTGCGCCGAACCTCGGGGAACTAGCTGCCGCGCTGCAGATCGATCCCACCGCTCTGTTGCAAAGCATTGAGGACTTCAATGCCGCCCCGGCCAACGCCGCGCGCACCATCGCGGAGCCACCATTTGCCGCCTATCCAATGCGGCCGGGGCTGACCTTCGTGCACTACGGCATCAAGGTGGATGCAACGATGCGGGTGGTCCAGACCGACGGGCGCCGTCACGACGATCTGTTCGCGGCCGGCATGATCATGGCCGCGAATGTGCTGCGCCGGGGCTATCTCGCCGGGCTAGGCATCACCCTATCGGCAGTGTTCGGCCAGATCGCCGGCGAGGAGGCCGCGCGCCATGTCCGCGGGTGATCCGATCTCAGAGGCCGAGCGCGTGCTGCGGATCTGTAGCGCCTGCATGTATTGCGATGGGCTCTGCCCGGTGTTTCCAGCGATCGACGGCAAGCACGGCTTCAGCCTGACCGACGTCAGCTACCTGTCGAACCTGTGCCACAACTGCCAGGGCTGCTGGCATGATTGCCAGTACACACCACCACATCCGTTCGCCGTCAATCTGCCGGCGACGTTCGCCGAACTGCGGCAGCGCTCCTATGCAGACCATTTGTGGCCGCCCGCGCTTGGGCGCGTCTTTCGCGCCTCATCGCTCGCAGTACCCGCCACCGTCGCGCTCGCGCTGCTGATCACCTTTGGCCTCGTACTGGGCACGGACTCATCGGCAACCTTGCTAACCGCCCACGCGGGCGAAGGCGCGTTCTATCGCGTGCTGCCGTGGCCGGCGATGGCCGGACTCGCGGGCGGCACCTTCGCCTGGGCGGTGATCGCGGTCACGCTGGCGACGCTGCGATACTGGCATACGATCGCGCCGGGGATGACGGTCCGCGAGATCGTCCGCGCGCTGCCCGCTGCCCTCTCCGACATCATCACGCTGCGCCATCTCGGCGGCGGCGGTCCCGGCTGCCACAACCATGATGAGCGCACCTCGCAGCGGCGACGGATCTTACACCATCTGACCGCCGGCGGCTTCGTGCTCAGCGGCCTGTCGACAATCGTGGCCGCCACTTATCATCATCTGCTCGGCGTCGTAGCGCCCTACCCGGTCGTCAGCCTGCCGGTGATGCTCGGGCTCGTCGGCGGCGTGACGATGACCGTCGGCGCGGTGGGACTGCTGGCATTGGAAGCGCGGGCCGACCACGAGCCGAGCGATCGCGGCGAGACTAGGCTGAACGTCGCTTTTCTCATCCTGCTGGCCCTCGTCGGCGCCAGTGGGCTCGCGGTGCTCGGCTTCCGCAGCACGCTGGCGATGGGGCTACTGCTCACCACCCATCTCGGGCTGGTGTTCGGCCTGTTCGCCGCGCTGCCGTTCAGCAAAGCGCTGCACGCGCCGTTCCGGGCGGCGGCGCTGCTGCGTGCGGCGATCGATAGCCGCCGCAGCTCGTTGGCGCGAGCCCCGGAGGCCTCGGGCGATACGCCTTGATCCCGATCAAGCTGGCGCGAATTTGATGACGGCTCTTGGCGGCCAGTTGCCAATGATGGTCGATTGACAGTTTGCCGTTTCCGTCCCAAACATCCCGCGCCGACGGTGTCCTGTCCTCGGACAGGACGAAGAGGGAATATCGGAAGATCGCTGCCCGCGGTCGAGCCGAAGCTGCCCCCGCAACTGTAAACGGTTAGCCGACGCAACACGCCACTGGAGATATTCCGGGAAGGCTGCATCGGCGAAGACCCGTGAGCCAGGAGACCTGCCGTCGCCTGCTATGTTGACGTCGTTTCGGGCGGGGTGCCCCGGGATGTCTTTCGGCGGTCCGGAGTGCAGGTCCGTTCGCCGGTTTTGAGCCATCGCCCGCGATGGCCAACCGACGAGATTCGGCGCGATGCCGCCCACTGCGCTCCATCCCGGTGTCTCCGCCGGTTCTCAGCTGTCGCTTCGGCCAGCCGCCGCCGAAATCGTGGTGCTGTCGCCCTGCGCCGCGACGCTGGCGGATTTCGCTCAGTCATGGCCCGGCGGACCGCCCCGGTTGCACACCAGCGATCTCGCCTCTTTCGCCGCGCACGCGTGCGAGCGCTCCCTCGATTCGTCGCTGCCGCGCGCAATCCTGATCGTGCTGCCGGATCAGGCGCATTCCGACCGTGAAGCCGTCGAACCGACCACCGCGTTCGCCGGCAGCCGGCGGATGGCCTTCGCGGTCCTAAGCGCTCGAGAGCAGCCCGACGTTCCAAGCGAACTGATCACCAACCTGCCGCCGACCACGCTTCGTCGCCTCAATAGGCTGTACGCGCAGCGCGCCGGCCATGCCGCACGCGCCATCCTGATGCAGTTCGCCCTCGCCGCGGGGCTCAGCATCTCCGCGATGGAGACTTCAAGCGGCAGCGCAGTCGCCGACACAGAGCAGCCCCCATCCCTTCTCCCCGAGCTGATCGAGGACGCCGCCCGATGACTTACGCTTACGAAAAGGACGGCGACGCGATCTATCGTCAGTCGTTCTCCATTATCCGCGCTGAAGCCGCGCTCGATCGGTTCACGCGCGACGAGGAGAAGATCGCGGTGCGCATCATTCACGCCAGCGGCATGGTCGAGGTTGCGGACGACATCGCGTTCACGCCCGGCTTTGTATCGGCCGGTCGCGCCGCGCTGCAGGCCGGCGCGCCGATCCTGTGCGACGCGCAGATGGTCGCCAACGGCGTCACCCGCAAGCGGCTGCCGGCCGACAACGAAGTGATCTGCACGCTGAGCCATCCTGGTGTTCCGGCCCTCGCCGCAAAGCTCGGCACCACCCGATCGGCCGCCGCGCTCGAACTGTGGCGCGACCGGATGCAGGGCGCTGTGGTGGCGATCGGCAATGCGCCGACCGCGCTGTTCCGCCTGCTCGAAATTCTCGCCGAGCCCGGCGCACCGCTGCCCGCTGCCATTATCGGCATCCCAGTCGGCTTCGTCGGCGCGGCCGAATCCAAGGACGCACTGCTGACGGACTCGCCGTCGCCTTGCGTGATCGTGCGCGGCCGGCGCGGCGGCAGCGCGATGACGGCTGCGGCGATCAACGCGCTGGCGAGCGAACGCGAATGAGCGCGCCGACAGTTTACGGCGTCGGCGTCGGCCCCGGCGCGCCCGACCTGATGAGCGTCCGCGCCGCGCGGCTGGTCGGCGCCGCCAAGGTGGTCGCGTACTTCCGCAAAGCCGGACGCCCCGGCCACGCGCGCCGCATCGCCGACGGTCTGTTGGCGGACGGTGTGATCGAAGAGCCGATGGACTATCCGGTGACGACCGAGATTGCGCTCGACGATCCGGCCTATGCGGCGACGCTGCGCAGCTTCTACGAACAATGCGTCGCGCGGCTCGCCGAACACATCGCGCAAGGCCGCGACGTCGTCGTGCTGTGTGAAGGCGATCCGTTCCTGTACGGCTCGTTCATGCATCTGCACAGCCGGCTGGCGCCGCGCGTGCCTGTCGAAGTCGTGCCCGGCATCTCGGGCATGGCGGCGTGCTGGACCGCGAGCGGAACGCCGATCACTTATGGTGATGACGTGCTCTGCGTGGTGCCGGCGACGCTCGGGCCGGCGCGACTGAAGGCGGCGCTCGCCGCTGGCGATGCGATCGTGATCATGAAGCTCGGCCGCAATTTGCCCAAGGTACGCCGCGCGCTCGACGACGCCGGCCTGCTCGATCGCGCGATCTATGTCGAGCGCGGCGCGATGGACGATCAGGTGGTGATGCCGCTCGCCGACAAGACCACCGACGACGCCCCCTACTTCTCGATCGTGCTGGTTCACGGACAAGGGCGACGGCCATGACCGGATCTGTGGTGGTTGCCGGCCTTGGGCCCGGCGCGCAAGAACTGATCACGCCCGAAGTCAGCGCAGCACTGGCACGCGCCACCGACATCGTCGGCTACGCGCCCTATGTGGCGCGCGTCGCCGAACGCGACGGCTTGCAGCGGCACGCTTCCGATAATCGCGAGGAGCTCGATCGTGCCGGCTTCGCGCTGCGGCTGGCAGGTGACGGCCGGCATGTTGTGATCGTCTCCTCCGGCGATCCCGGCGTGTTCGCGATGGCGGCGGCGCTGTTCGAAGCGATCGAGGCCGGCGATGCAGCTTGGCGGGAGCTCGACATTCGCGTGCTTCCCGGCATCAGCGCAATGTTCGCCGCTGCAGCGCGGATCGGTGCGCCGCTCGGCCACGATTTCTGCGCGATCAACCTGTCGGACAATCTCAAGCCGTGGGAAACGGTCGAGAAGCGTCTGCGCGCGGCGGCCGAAGCCGACTTTGTGATCGCGCTGTACAACCCGATCTCGAAAGCGCGGCCCTGGCAGCTCGGCCGCGCGTTTGAGCTATTGCGCAGCATCCATCCGGCATCCGTGCCGGTGATCTTTGCGACTGCCGTCAGCGATCCGCGCGAGCGCATCGACGTGATGCCGCTCGGCGATGCTGTGCCGCAACGCGCCGACATGCGCACGCTGGTGATGATCGGCTCATCGCAGACCAGAATCATTCCGCGCAGCAGCGGCACCGCTTTCGTCTACACCCCGCGGTTCTCCGGAGCGCTGTCGTGACCGAGCCAGGCCATCACGTCGGCGACCATTGGGACACAGCACCGATCCGGCACCGCGGGCCGCTTCACCATGATCACTGGCAGCCCGAGTTCGCGCGCCGCGGTGATCTTGGCGACGGCCGCGTCGCCGCCGGCGTTCTTGGCGACGACGATCTCGGTGCGGTGCGCCTGCAGCAGCGCGCGGTCGCCGCCGAGATCGAACGGTCCACGTGCCACCACGATATCGACGTTCGGCAACGGCAGCGGCCCGCGCGGTGGATCGACCAGCCGCACCAGATAAGCGTGCTGCGGCTGCGCCGCGAACAGTTCGAGGTTCTGGCGGCCGATGCCGAGAAACACCCGCCGCGGCGCAGCGCCAAGCGCGCCGACGGCCTGATCGAGATCATCGACTTCGATCCATCGATCGCCAGTGGTGGCCTGCCACGCCGGCCGTTCCAGCGCGAGCAGCGGCACACCGGCTTCGGCGCAGGCGATCACCGCATGGCGGCTCATCTGCGCCGCGAATGGATGCGTCGCATCGACAACGCGTTCGATCCGCTCGGCGCGCAAGTAATCGACCAGACCGCTGATGCCGCCGAAGCCTCCGACGCGAAACGGAATCGGCGGCGGCTTCGGGTGATCGGTACGGCCGGCGAACGACAGCACCGCATCGATGGCCGGCTCGGCGGCGATCGCCCTGGCGAGCGCCGAGGCATCGGCGGTGCCGCCGAGGATCAATACGCGCGAGCGATGCGATGAAGGGAGCGTCATGATCACCAGCGATGACACGACGCGGCCCTGGCTGTCCATCGTCGGAATCGGTGAGGACGGCCTCGACGGGCTGTCGGCGCGCGCACGGGCGCTGCTCGAAGCAGCCGAGCTGATCGTCGGCGGCGATCGTCACCTCGGCCTCGTCACCGCGTTGAACAAGCCCAGCCTGCCCTGGCGCGTGCCGTTCTCGGCCTCATTGCCCGAGGTGCTGGCGCAGCGCGGCCGCCGCGTCGTCGTGCTTTGCTCCGGCGATCCGTTCTGGCACGGCGCCGGCGCGGTACTGGCCGATCATCTCGCGCCCAAGGAATGGACCGCCGTCCCGGCGCCATCAACCTTTGCGTGGGCTGCGGCGCGGCTCGGCTGGCGCCTGGAGGACACGGTGACGCTCGGCCTGCACGCGCGGCCGGTCACGACGCTGCGCCCGCATCTCCGCCCCGAGGCGCGGCTGATCGTGCTGGTGCGCGACGGCGCGGCGGTCGGCGAGATCGCCGGCTATCTGGCGGCGAACGGCTTCGGCGCGTCCGAACTCACCGTGCTCGAAGCGCTTGGCGGACCGCGCGAACGCGTGCGGTGGACCACCGCGTCGATCTTCGCCTTCCCCGACGTCACCGCGCCGGTGGCGCTCGGCATCACCGCCGTGGCCGAGCCGGACGCCGTGATCCTGCCGGGCGTCAGCGGCCTGCCGGACGAGCTATTTCAACACGACGGCCAGCTCACCAAGCGCGAGGTCCGCGCCGTGACGCTGTCGACGCTGGCGCCGCGGGGCCATGAGTTGCTGTGGGACATCGGCGCCGGCGCCGGCTCGATCGGAATCGAATGGCTGCTGGCGGCGCGCAACAATCGCGCGATCGGGATCGAGACGCACGCCGACCGGCTCGCCACCGCGCGCGCCAATGCCGAGGCGCTCGGCGTGCCGCAGCTCGATCTGAGGCTCGGCGCCGCGCCCGAGGCGCTCGCCGGTCTCCCCACGCCCGACGCGGTGTTCATCGGCGGCGGCGCCAGCCGCCCGGGCGTGATGAATGCGGTGTGGCAGGCGCTGCCCCCCGGCGGCCGGCTGGTGGTCAATGCGGTGACGTTGGAGACCGAGGCGCGGCTGATCGACTGGCATCACCGTCACGGCGGCGAGCTGCTGCGGCTCGGCGTCGAGCGCGCCGCGCCGGTCGGCGGCCTCACCGGATGGCGCGCGGCAATGCCGGTGGTGCAATGGAGCGTCCGCAAATGACCGCGGTCGTGATCGGCATCGGCTTCCGCGCCGTCACCCCAGCGTCGTCGATCATCGATGTGATCGAGACCGCGCGCCGCGCCGCCGCCCCGCACCAACCATCCGCGCTAGCGACTGCAGCGGACAAAGCCGATCACAGCAGCTTGCGCGAGGCCTCGACAGCAACGGCTCTCCCCGTCTTGCCGGTCGAGACGGCTGCGCTCGAACAAGCCGCCGCACGTATTACGACGTCGTCTGCCGTGGTCGCACATCACCGCGGCGTCGGCAGCGTCTGCGAGGCCGCGGCGCTCGCCGCCGCCGGACCGACGGCGCGGCTGATCGTATCCCGTTTGATCTCACAGGATCGCCTCGCGACGGCCGCGGTGGCGGTCGAGGAGCCGTTGGCATGACCGTCCACTTCATCGGCGCCGGCCCCGGCGCGCCCGATCTGATCACCGTGCGCGGTCGCGACCTGGTGATGCGCTGCCCCGTGTGCCTCTATGCTGGCTCATTAGTCCCGCGCGAAATCGTGGCGCTGTGCCCGAAGGACGCACGCGTGGTGGACACCGCACCGCTCGATCTCGACGCCATCACGGCTGAGTTCGTTGCCGCTGCCGAAGCCGGCCACGACGTCGCCCGGCTACATTCCGGCGACCTTTCGGTATGGAGCGCGATGGGCGAACAGATCCGCCGCCTGGAGCAGCACGGCATCCCCTACACCGTCACGCCCGGCGTGCCGTCGTTCGCGGCGGCGGCCGCCGTGCTCGGCCGCGAACTGACGTTGCCGGAAGTCGCACAGACCGTAGTGCTGACGCGCACCTCCGGCCGCGCCTCGGCAATGCCGCCGCGCGAGACGTTGGAAGCCTTCGCCGCCACCGGCGCCACGCTGGCGATCCATCTGTCGATCCACATCCTTGCCGACGTCGTCGAACGGCTGCGTCCGCATTACGGCGACGACAGCGCGGTCGCCGTAGTGGTGCGCGCGAGCTGGCCGGAACAGCAAGTGATCCGCGGCACGCTCGGCTCGATCGCCGCGCAGGTCGCTGCCGAAGGCATCGACCGCACCGCGTTGATCCTGGTCGGGCCATCGCTCGCCGCGACCGATTTCCGCGAGAGCTCGCTGTACGCGCCCGACTACGATCGCCGCTATCGCCGCTCGGCGGAGGACGGCCGTGACCGTGACTGATGACGTCGTAACAACGGCGACGAACAGCCGTCCGCCAGGACTGATCATCGCGGCGCCATCGACCAATAGCGGCAAGACCACAGTGACGCTGGCGCTGCATGCGGCACTGCGCCGCCGCGGCCTCACCGTGCAGCCGTACAAATGCGGGCCCGATTACATCGACCCGGCGTTTCACGAGATCGCCGCCGGCAGGCCTTGCTACAATCTGGATTCCTGGGCGTTCGGCCAAGACCGCATCACGTTTCTGCTCGATGCCGCCGCGGGCGCAGACCTCTGCCTCGCCGAGGGCGTGATGGGGCTGTTCGACGGCGGCAGCGCGGTCGGCGCGTGGGGTAACGGCGCCACCGCCGATATCGCCGCGTTCACCGGCTGGCCGGTCGTGCTGGTGATCGACGTCGCGGGCCAGGCGCAATCGGCCGCCGCGCTGGCGCTCGGCTTCGCCCGCTATCGCAGCGACGTCCGCATCGCCGGCATCATCCTCAACAACGTCGCGAGCCCGCGCCATGAAACGCTGGTCCGCGACGGTTTCACCGCGCACGACATTCCGGTGCTGGGCAGCTTCGAGCGCCAGCGCGATCTCACGCTGAAGAACCGCCATCTCGGCTTGGTGCAGGCACGCGAGACCGCGAGGCTCGACACCCGCCTGCAGCAGCTCGCCGACAGCGCCATGCGGGGCATCGATCTCGATGCGGTGATCCGCGCCGCGCAACCGGCAGATCCTATTGCATCGACGATCCGTCCGCTGGCGCCGCCGGGTCAGCGCATCGCGCTGGCGCACGACGACGCATTCTCCTTCATCTATCCGCACCTCACCGCCGGCTGGCGCGCCGCCGGCGCCGAGATCGTGCCGTTCTCGCCGTTGAACGACGAAGGCCCCGATCCGTCGTGCGATGCCGCGTGGCTGCCGGGCGGCTATCCCGAGCTACACGCCGGGCGACTTGCGGCAGCAACGCGGTTCAAAGCGGCGCTCGGCGCGTTTTCAGAAACCCGCCCAGTGCACGGCGAGTGCGGCGGCTACATGACACTTGGCACAGGTCTCATCGATGCCGACGGCACGCGCCACGCGATGGCGGGGCTACTCGGCCTTGAGACCGACTTCGCAAGCCGCAAGCTGCATCTCGGCTATCGCCTCGCGACTTTACAGGCCGCCGCCGCCGGCCATGCCGCGGGTAGCATGCTGCGCGGCCATGAATATCACTACGCCCGCGTCGTCACCGTGGCGGACGAGCCGCTTGCCGAGATCCGCGATCCTGCCGGCCAACTCACTGATGAGACCGGTAGTCGTCGCGGCCACGTCACCGGCACCTTCTTCCATCTGATCGATGTCGCCGAGGAGGCGATCGCCTGATGTCCAACTCTTTCGAAAGCGCCGCTGCACCCGGCCGCATCACACTGGTCGGCGCCGGCCCGGGCGATGCCGACCTGCTGACACTGCGCGCGATCAAGCGACTGCAGGCCGCAGACGTCGTGCTATACGACGACCTCGCTGGCGAAGACTTCATGGCCTATCTCGATCCCAACGCCGAGATGGTCGCGGTCGGCAAGCGCGCCGGCCATCCCTCGCCGCGCCAGGACGAAGTCAGCCGCCTCGCGATCAGCTACGCGCTCCGCGGCAAGCACGTGGTGCGGCTGAAGGCCGGCGATCCGACGCTGTTCGCCCGCGCCGACGAAGAGCTGCGCGCCGCGCGCGAGGCCGGCATTGCGGTCGAGATCGTGCCTGGTATCACCACGGCGACCGCCGCTGCGGCCACGATCGGCGCATCGCTGACCAAGCGCGGCATCGCGCGCCGGGTGCAGTTCGTCACCGGCCACGATGTCGACGGCCGCCTGCCGCGCGATCTCGACCTCGCAGCGCTGGCCGACGCCACCGCAACAACCTGCGTCTATATGGGCAAGGCCACCTTCCCGGCCCTCGTGGCGCAACTGATCGCCCGCGGCCTGAGCGCCACGACGCCGGCCGTGATGGTCGAAAGCCTCGGCTCCGACGCGACCACCGTGCAGCGTGGTAGCGTCAGCGAAATTGCCGCCCGCCTCACCGCCGATCGGCCGTCCGGCCCCTGCATGATTTTGTACGGCGCCGCGCTGGAGGAGAGCTGATCGCCAGCACGCGACCGGCGACGACAACGCGTTCACTGCCGCGGCGCGGCCGCCGCAACGCCTCGGCGCTGGCTGATCTGCTCGATCGCGTCGGATAGTCGATCGAGCGCAACCGGCAGCATCGCGCCGCCGCAGACCGTGAGCTGATCGGGAACAACGATCCGTCGGCTCGCCGGATAGGCCTGCTGGATCGCGGGATGCAGTAGCAGAGCCTTGCCCTGATCTTCAGCCACCGGCTGCTCTTCAGATACGAGTAACAGGTCCGGCCGCGATGCGACGATCGCTTCGAGCGAGGCGAAGCCGCCATAAGCGAAACCAAGATCGGACGCCGCATTCGACAGGCCAGCGGTCTGCAGCAACGAGCTGAGCAGACTATCGCCGCCGGTCACCCAGGCGCGCCGCGATAGCGCCAGCACCCGGCCCTGCCACCGCGAGGCGGTGCGCCGTGCCCGCTCCGCGGCCTGATCAATCGACGCGATCATCGCCTCCGAGCGCTCCGGATGACCGACCAGCGCGCCGACTCGTCGGATCTGCAGTTTCACCTCGTCGATCGTCCGCGGCACGTCGAACTCTTCCACTGGAATATTCTGCGCGCGCAGCAGCTCGCGCGTGGCGCGCTTGCCATAGCGGCCGGCCAGCACCACGTCGGGCGCGAGCATCAAAAGATCCTCAGCTTCACCTGACAGCCTCGGAAATCGCTCAGCCTCCTTGGCGAGCCACGACAGCCTCGGATCACGCGCATACGGTCCGAGGCCAGCGATCTGGTCGGCATCAGCCAGGGCGATCAGCAACTGATCGGTGCACATGTTGATCGAGGCGATCCGCTTGGAGGCGGCGAACGCTGGCGAGGCCAGCAAACCAACCGCGGCGACCACCAGCAACAAGCGGGAACGCCAGCGGGGCGCACGCCGGTCACGCAAGGCGACGGGCGGCCGAACGCCGCAATGCGGCGCAATTGTTCTGTTCAAGACGACATCCTCCGCCGGCCCATCGCCGAACGAGTTGCACACCATGCACCGGCCGGTCTCCTGGCTCGCGGATATCCGTCGCGTCCGCCTTCCCGGCCAGTTCGGCCAGTGGCATTCGAGGACGCTCCGATCCGCCCACAGTTGCGAGGGCAGCTGCGGCATTGGGGCATCGCCCCGCACCGCATTCCCGTTTCACCTCTCTCAGCGAAAGGCACCGGTACACGTCTGGGTTAAGCACGTCGCCCAGCCCGCGGCAAGACGACGATCTTCCGCAGCCCCCCAACAAGCAAAAGCCGGGAGGTGCGGTCAGGCACCACCCGGCTTGTTGATCTTGACGTCGTCGCGTCGCGGGAGCGCTTACTTTCGCATCGGCGTGGTTGCGCCCGACTGGCCGTCCGAGCTCGGCGTCGTCGAATTGGTCGCGCCGTGCGAGCTGCCCGAGCCTTGACCACCACGATCGGAGTTCGACGGGCCGCCACCGCCCGCGCCGCCGCCAGCCGCACCACCGGCACCCGCGCCTGCACCACCTCCTGCG
>NZ_QUML01000130.1:0-477 GCF_010907025.1 Rhodopseudomonas sp. BR0G17
CTTTCCGACAGCGTGCCGTCCATCAGGCCGAGGGTGTGTCGATAGATCAGCACCTTGTCGTCGGCGTCGACGGCCGCGACCGAGTCTTCCATGTCGAGGATGGTCGAGACTGCGGACTCGATGATCAGATCGGCCACGCCGGCCGGATCGTCCTTGCCGATGTTGTTCGAGCGGTCGATTTTGATCTCGACATGCAGGCCGTTGTTGACCAGCAGCACGGCGGTCGGCGAGGCGGCGTCGCCATTGTAGCCGGCGAACTGGGCCGGCTTCTTCAGGCCGGTGGCGTTGCCATCCTTCAGCTTGGCGGAGAACTGTCCGGCGATCACGCTATAGCCGGTGACGTCGCTGTGGCTGCCGGTGGCGAGCGGCGCTGCCCCGTCGAGGAATGCCTTGGCCTTGGCGATCACCTTGTCGCCGCGCGCCTTGTCGTAGCCCTTGGCCTGGGTGGCTTCCTGCGGGATCGCGTCGGTGCCGTAG
>NZ_QUML01000131.1:0-476 GCF_010907025.1 Rhodopseudomonas sp. BR0G17
GGTCTTCATTGCCGAATATCCGAGCGTGTCGGCGTTCGTCGAGATGATCCGCGATCCGGTGTACCGCGAGGCCGTCAAGCACCGCCAGGCCGCGGTGGAGGACTCCCGTCTGGTCCGTCTGAAGCCGCTGAAGCCCGGGAAGGGGTTCGGCGACATTCCCGCCTGACCGCGGCCGGCATCAGCGCCGCCGCGGTGGCGCGCCACCGGTCCTTCATATAGGTTGCCGGTCTGTCCGCGTTCCGTTCTCCGGAGATTCAATCGATGCGCCTGTCGGCGCGCCTGACCCTGGCGATGACCGTACTGGTGGCATTTACGGTCGCCGCAATCGGGCTGCTCGCTTACTACAATATCGGCCGCGCCGTGGTCCCATCGGGGCTGACACGGCTCGCCTATCAGGCGAAGGCGAGGCTCGGCGCCTACGAATCCGCCCTGCGTGTATTTCGCAGCGAGATGCTGTCGGCCCGGCCGCCGCCGGC
>NZ_QUML01000132.1:0-470 GCF_010907025.1 Rhodopseudomonas sp. BR0G17
GGGCAGGGGAACGGACATCGCGCTAGCCCGGAGGCTCTGCAAGCTGTGTCCGGCCGCGGCCGTTGCGGTCGTTGGACCGGACGTTTCGGAAATCATGCGCACCTCGCAGCAGGACGACGACTGTGCCGCAGCGATTTGACAGTTGGATGACAGCGGTGCCGCAGGAACGATCGACCGAAGCTCGCGTTGGGCGGGAGAGGAAGCCTCCTCACTCGCGATGGCATGGAGAGTACGGATATGGCTGGGACCAAGGACAAGGACCTCAACGACCTGTTCCTCGATACTTTGAAGGACGTCTATTTCGCCGAGAAGCAGATCCTCAAGGCGCTGCCGAAGATGGCGAAGGCGGCCACCTCGGACAAACTGCGCGCGGCGTTCGAGAAGCATCGCGACGAGACCGAAGGTCAGATCGAGCGGCTGGAGCAGGTGTTCGAACTGCTGGAGAAGCCGGCCCGCGGCAAGACCTGCGA
>NZ_QUML01000133.1:0-467 GCF_010907025.1 Rhodopseudomonas sp. BR0G17
CGCCAGCACCATGCAATCCTTGGCGACTTCGAGCAGGCTGCGGTTGCCGATCTTGGCCTTGAACCCGAGCCGCGGAACCTCGTCCCGCAGCGTTTGGCGCTCCTCGGCGGTCCAGTTCTTGACCAGCTCCCAGGCGGCGTCGAGGCTGGCATCGTCGTACAGCAGCCCGACCCAGAACGCCGGCAGCGCGGTCAGGCGGCCCCATGGCTGGCCGTCGGCCCCGCGCATCTCGAGATACCGCTTCAGCCGTACCTCGGGGAAAATCGTCGACAGATGGTTGGCCCAGTCCGACAGCGTCGGACGCTGTCCGGGCAGCTTCTCGTTGTTACCATCGAAGAACTTGCGGAACGACGAACCGGCGACATCGATGTATTCGTCGCCGCGTTTGACGAAGTACATCGGCACGTCGAGCGCGTAGTCGACCCAGCGCTCGAATCCCATGCCGTCTTCGAACGCCCACGGCAGCA
>NZ_QUML01000134.1:0-464 GCF_010907025.1 Rhodopseudomonas sp. BR0G17
ACGTCGTGGTGCATTCGCTCACCAAGTTTCTCGGCGGTCACGGCACGACGCTCGGCGGCGCCATCGTCGACAGCGGCCGGTTCGATTGGGCCAAGCAGCCGGAGCGGTTTCCGGCTTTCAATCAGCCGGATCATTCCTATCACGGCATGATTTACGCCGAGCGGTTCGGGCCAACCGCCTATGTGGAGCGCGCGCGATCGATCTATCAGCGCACCATGGGATCGGTGCTATCACCGTTCAACGCCTTCCTGCTGCTGCAAGGCATCGAGACGGTGGCGCTGCGGATGGAGCGTCACGTCGAGAATGCCCGCAAGGTCGCCGAATTCCTGAGGGACGACCCGCGCGTGGCCTGGGTCAACTACACCGGCTTTCCGGACAGCCCGTATTACCCATTGGTGCAGAAGTATCTCGGTGGTCGTGCCTCTTCGCTGTTCACGTTCGGAATCAAGGGCGGGATGGAGGCC
>NZ_QUML01000135.1:0-463 GCF_010907025.1 Rhodopseudomonas sp. BR0G17
GCCTGTATCCCGGCGGATTGCCGACCGCGAAAGCGACTTCTATAAGGATGTTCGCGTCTGTCAGCCGACCGAGACAGAACTCGTGATCCGCGCTCAACGCAACTACGGCTTGGCCTCTGACCGATGTCGATTGTGAGACTATTGATCTGCAGATACTGGGTGAACAGCCCGCCGGGTGACGCTAGACCCTAGCGTCCGCGAGGTCAGGTGACGCGGCCAAATGCAACCATCCGGCCGAAGGGAGCATTTAGCGAACACCTGGCCGCTGACGATGCGAGACTGGAACTCTCAGTTGGATAGGAGCGGGCGAAAAGACATGCTGCCTTCATGATCTAGGTCAATAGGATATCAAAACGGCTTAGCTAAACAATCAGCATGGTGTGGCGAAGCATTGATACAGCACCCTTCGGGATTGATCTGGAGCTCGCGGTTATCGATCACGAAGGACCGCACGCTCTTGTTT
>NZ_QUML01000136.1:0-461 GCF_010907025.1 Rhodopseudomonas sp. BR0G17
GTTCTCGGTGATGGGCAAGTCGTTCGACGGCTCCAACCCTGAAGAGTATCTCGCCAGCTTCAAGATCAAGAAGGCGTCCTAGCGGGGCTCGCGTCGTGCTCCGGACACGCCGGGGTACGACGCTCGCCCGCGACAGCGTTCGACGTTGCAGCGCCGCGGACAGGGCGCTGGAGCGCCGGACCACAGTGGATCGGTGAACGTCATGACAAAATCCCTTCGTCTCCGTGCTGCGATGGTCTCCATCCTGCTGTTCTGCGGCTTCATCGCTGCCTGGCATCTGGCGACGCGCGGCAGCGGCGAGGTCGCCAAGATGAGTCCGGAATATGCGGCGCTGATGGGGGCGACCGCGACCCAGGGCAAGTCGGCAATGCCGGGGCCGTTCGACGTCGGCGCCAAGCTGTGGGAGCACATTCAGCGACCGTTCTACGACAACGGGCCCAACGACAAAGGGCTCGGTATTC
>NZ_QUML01000137.1:0-460 GCF_010907025.1 Rhodopseudomonas sp. BR0G17
GTCACAAACAAGGCGCTATTACCGTTTTGCTACACTTCAATTTCCGATATTGACCGAAAGCTCCATCCGGACTTTCAGTATTTCACCGATCGCTGCCATAGAGAGATTGAACAATAAGATGAATTCGCCCAGCGACACCACATCCGTGGCTTGCGGCTTCGCTCTTAAACTGCGAGTTCTCGGTCATTTCGAGCTATCGTCTGATAGATCTGGTGAATTGATCCCCATTACTTCGAAAAAGAGCCGCGCCTTGCTCACCTATCTCGCGGCGGCACCGCTCGGAACGGAAACCCGGCGACAATTGGCCAATTTACTGTGGACGAGTTATAGCGAGGTCCAAGCCAGACAAAGTTTACGCAAGTTGCTCAGCAACTTCCGACGCGCCCCTTGCGGCGATCTACTTCAGATCGATGAGGCCCGTTTTGGACTGGACTTATCAATGGTCGAAATAGATTGTCGT
>NZ_QUML01000138.1:0-459 GCF_010907025.1 Rhodopseudomonas sp. BR0G17
CTCTAAAGTCGTGGTTCGAGAAACAGCTGTCGATGATCTCCAGCGGTTCGACGCTCGCCGAGGACATCCACTATGCGCTGAATCGCTGGCGTGGGCTGGCCCGCTTCCTCGAAGACGGACGTCTTGAGCTAGACACCAACCCGGTCGAGAACGCCATCCAGCCAATCTGCTTGACCAGGGAAAACGCTCTCTTCGCAGGACATGCAATCGGGGCAGAAAACTGGGCCTTGCTCGCGTCGATCGTTGCCACCTGCAAGCGCAACGATGTTAACCCGGTGGCCCACATCGCCGAAACACTCGAGGCGATCATCGACGGCCATCCCCCTAGCAGAATCGGCGATCTCGTGCCGTAGCGCTTCCGCAATGCGTCAAGCCAGCCTCAATAGGGCCCGGTTGAGCGCTTACCGCGCAGTGGCCGCGGATAGGCGCGTGATCCGGGCCGCACTGGCTCGGATATTC
>NZ_QUML01000139.1:0-458 GCF_010907025.1 Rhodopseudomonas sp. BR0G17
GCGTTCGGAAGGCCCGCGGCTCGAGCAAGTTTTCGTCGAGCACGTGAGTGTGCTTGCGGAGAGGCTGAACGTCTTCCTTCGAGCCAACGGGCATATCCAGAAGGTTGACTACAATCCCGCCGAATTTTGGCCGGCGCAAAGAGGACGTGCATTCGGGTTCGTGGATGGCGGTGTCGCTGCCATCGATCTCCCCGGGGCCGCGCCGCTCGGAATTCGTGTTGGAAGCTACGTCGTCCGACCCGGCGACGATTCGGAGAGCAGAGAAGAGTTCAAACCGGAGTTTTCTATCGTCGACGATCTGTATGCCGCCGAACCTTCCACCTATGATCTCCCGGAAGACCTGGATGACCGCTACGACGATCGGGCGAAATTAAGAGACGCGGCGCGGATAATTTCGGAAATCGCGGCTTCGCTGGCTTTGTGGCGTCGCCGGCAAGACATAGCGGTCATGCTTGTGC
>NZ_QUML01000013.1:0-146851 GCF_010907025.1 Rhodopseudomonas sp. BR0G17
GCCTTGGGCGGCGCGGGCGCAGGGCGCGGGCCGGGCGGCGGCGCTTCCTTCTTCTTTTCCTCGGACGGGGCCGGCGCTGGGCCGCCCTGCACCGCCTGCGCGAGCAGCATCGGCGCGGACGCGCTCTCGGCCGCCGCGGGATGACCGATCAGCGACCCGAGCGTCAGCGCCGTGGTCGCGAGCAGTGCAACATTTAGCTTCGTCATCAAACAGACCCTCAATGGAGCAGGCGGATGTCGCGCGACGCAGTCGAGCGGTGATCCGCCGTGTTCCGATGAACGACAAGGCGTGAGGCTCAATTGTGGCAACCGGCTTCAGCCGAGAAGAAAAAATTCCGCCGCGTGCGAGGCTCGAACGCGGCGGTATTCATCACGAGTTCAGGACTGGGATGAGCAGTACGGCGACAGGCGACTCGTTGGTACGCAGCGTACTAACACGCACGCAGTGACGGCCTGACGATTAGCGAGCGCCGACCTCACGCCACGCCAGGATTGGGAGCGCCGGGACCGGGAGGCGATCGCACCGGCAGTTCGTCCGGCATCTGTCCAGGGAGTTCATCCGGCTGCGGCGGCGCGCCCGGCTCAGTGATCGGCGGTGGGATATCCGGATTTGGATTTCCCGGCGGCTGCTCCAGCGGCGGCTCGGTCGGCGTACCGGGCGTGCTCGGCGGCACCTCCGGCGGAGGCGTCGCGGGTCCGGGATTGTTCGGGACTTCCTGAGGCTCGCCGGGCGCCATTTAGATCGCCACCTTGGCGTTTTCGCCGAGATCGGGCCGACCGCCGGTCGCAGCCGCCACCATCATCTTGGCGTAGCTCACCAGGGTGCCGGGCGAATCCCAATACTCGGCTTCCTCCGGCGTCACCTTGAGCACACGGATGTTTGGATCATCCGGGCTGTCCCACCACGCCTTGGCCTCGGTGCCGAACAGCTCCTTGATCTTGGCGCGGTCGTTGCTAATCGCCGCATATCCGGTGACCGAAACGTACTTTTGCGCGCTGGCGTTGGCGAAGCCGAGATTGACGTGGTGATCCTGCGCGATCTCCTCATCCTTGTGGCGACGGACGTCGGTGAGGAAATAGATCGCGCCTTCTTCGGGCCTCACATAGGCGGCCATCGGGCGCGAGCGGATCTTTTCGCCGTCGCGCGTCGCCAGCATCGCGAAGGTGATCTTCTTCATCAGATCCCAGGCATGCTGCGCATTGCCTTCGTTCATCGTCGCCGCCATCTCGCTCTCCCTTGTTCGTCAGCGGCGATAACGATCGCTTTGCGGCGATGTTCCGCGGGGGCGAGGCGACGAGGCTGCGCCGTCATTGCGAAGAGGCGAAGCCGACGAAGCAATCCAGAAGCCTCTTGCAAGGGGCTGGATTGCTTCGCTTCGCTCGCCATGACGACGGAGAGATCCGCGATCAAAACAAAACGGCCGGGCTTTGGCCCGGCCGTTGGTATCGACGATAACTTGCGCGCGTCAGATCTGGCGTTCGACCAGCTTGAGCTTGAGATTGGCGATCGCTTCCGACGGGTTGAGACCCTTCGGGCACGCCTTGGCGCAGTTCATGATGGTGTGGCAGCGATAGATCCGGAACGGATCTTCGAGGTTGTCGAGGCGCTCGCCGGTGGCTTCGTCGCGGCTGTCTTCGACCCAGCGGGTCGCCTGCAGCAGCGCGGCCGGGCCAAGGAAGCGGTCCGAGTTCCACCAGTAGCTCGGGCACGAGGTCGAGCAGCATGCGCACAGTATGCACTCGTACAGGCCGTCGAGCTTCTCGCGGTCGGAATGGCTCTGCCGCCATTCCTTCTGCGGGGTCGGCGTCACGGTCTGCAGCCAGGGCTGGATCGAGGCGTACTGCGCGTAGAAATTGGTCAGGTCGGGAACCAGATCCTTCACCACCGGCTGATGCGGCAGCGGATTGATCTTCACCGCATCGTCGCGAACGTCGTCCATCGCCTTGGTGCAGGCCAGCGTGTTCTCGCCGTCGATGTTCATCGCGCACGAGCCGCACACGCCTTCGCGGCAAGAGCGGCGGAAGGTCAGGGTCGGGTCGATGTTGTTCTTGATCCAGATCAGGCCGTCGAGAACCATCGGGCCGCAGTCGTGCTTGTCGACGTAGTAAGTATCGACGCTCGGGTTCTTGCCGTCGTCCGGATTCCAGCGATAGACGCGGAATTCACGAACCTCGGTCGCGCCTTCCGGCTTCGGCCAGGTCTTGCCGCCGACAATCTTCGAATTCTTCGGAAGTGCGAATTCAACCATCTCGTTGCCTCTGGCTCTGCGCGTCATTGCCGGGGTTGACCCGGCAATCCATCTTCTTGCGAAGATGATGGATGCCCGGGTCAAGCCCGGGCATGACAGTTCGTTCTCTGGCGATCAATACACCCGCGGCTTCGGCGGAATGTACTGAACGTCGTTGGTCATCGTGTAGTCGTGCACCGGCCGGTAATCGATCGTCACTTCGCCCTTATCACCGATCCAGGCCAGCGTGTGCTTCATCCAGTTGGCGTCGTCGCGATCCGGGAAGTCTTCGCGGGCGTGGGCGCCGCGGCTCTCGGTGCGGTTGGCGGCCGAGTTCATCGTCACCACCGCCTGGACGATCAGGTTGTCGAATTCCAGGGTCTCGACGAGATCCGAATTCCACACCAGCGAGCGATCCGACACGCCGACATCGCCGACGCTGCCATGGACGTTGGCGATCAGTTCCTTGCCCTCGGCGAGGACTTCACCGGTACGGAACACCGCGCAGTTGTTCTGCATCACGTGCTGCATCCGCTCGCGCAGCTTGGCGGTCGGGGTGCCGCCCTTGGCGTAGCGATACTTGTCGAGCCGCGACAGCGACATGTCGGCGGAGCTCGCCGGCAGCTCCGGCTGCTTGCCGTTCGGCACCAGCTTCTCGGCGCAGCGCAGCGCAGCGGCGCGGCCGAACACCACGAGGTCGATCAGCGAGTTGGAGCCGAGGCGGTTGGCGCCATGCACCGACACGCAGGCGGCTTCGCCGATCGCCATCAGGCCCGGCACCACCGCGTTGTCGTCGCCGTCCTTCTTGGTGACGACTTCGCCGTGGAAGTTCGTCGGGATGCCACCCATGTTGTAGTGCACGGTCGGCAGGATCGGGATCGGCTCGCGGGTGACGTCGACGCCGGCGAAGATCCGCGCCGACTCCGAGATGCCCGGCAGCCGCTCGTGCAGCACTTCCGGCGCCAGATGGTCGAGGTGCAGGAAGATGTGGTCCTTCTTCTTGCCGACGCCGCGACCTTCGCGCATTTCGATCGTCATCGCGCGCGAAACCACGTCGCGCGAGGCGAGATCCTTGGCCGACGGCGCGTAGCGCTCCATGAAGCGCTCGCCCTCGGAGTTGACCAGATAGCCGCCTTCACCGCGGGCGCCTTCGGTCACCAGACAGCCCGAACCGTAGATGCCGGTCGGGTGGAACTGAACGAACTCCATGTCCTGCAGCGGCAGGCCGGCGCGCAGCGCCATCGCGCCGCCGTCGCCGGTGCAGGTGTGCGCCGACGTGCAGGAGGCGTAAGCGCGGCCGTAGCCGCCGGTCGCCAGGATGGTGGTCTGCGCCTTGAAGCGATGGATGGTGCCGTCGTCGAGCTTCAGCGCCACGACGCCGCGGCAGCACCCCTGATCGTCCATGATCAGGTCGATGGCGAAGAACTCGATGTAGAACTCGGCCGAATGGCGCAGCGCCTGGCCGTACATCGTGTGCAGCATGGCGTGGCCGGTGCGGTCGGCGGCTGCGCAGGTGCGCTGCGCCTGACCCTTGCCGAAATCCATCGTCATGCCGCCGAACGGGCGCTGATAGATCTTGCCGTCTTCGGTGCGCGAGAACGGCACGCCCCAATGCTCGAGCTCGTACACGGCTTCCGGCGCGTTGCGGACCATGTACTCGATCGAGTCCTGGTCGCCGAGCCAGTCCGACCCCTTCACGGTGTCGTACATGTGCCAACGCCAGTCGTCCTTGTGCATGTTGCCGAGCGAGGCCGAGATGCCGCCCTGCGCCGCCACGGTGTGCGAGCGGGTCGGGAACACCTTGGTGATGCAGGCGGTGCGGAGGCCCGCCTCGCTGCAGCCGACCACCGCGCGCAGGCCCGCGCCGCCGGCGCCGACCACCACGACGTCATAGGTGTGGTCCTCGATCGGATAGGCGTAGCCGCCCGCCGCCGGGGCGCCGTTGACGTTCGCCGCCATGCCTTAAACTCCGGATGCCATTTTGAAGATCGCAAAGATCGCGGCCAGCGCCACGGCGATCGAGAAGAAGTTGTTGGCCATGATGGTGACCAACTTGAGCTTTTCGTTCTGGACGTAGTCTTCGATCACCACCTGCATGCCGATCTTCATGTGGATCGCGGAGGCAATGATGAAGAGGATCATGATCAGCGAGATCAGCGGCGAGCCGAGGATCTGCGCGGCGGCGGCTTGGTTGCGGCCGAGCAGCATCATGATCACCACGATGGTCGGCAGGATCAGCAGCGTCATGGCGACGCCGGTGATGCGCTGACGCCAGAAGTCCGAGGTTCCGGAACCGGCCGGGCCGAACTTGCGGACCTTGCCGATCGGGGTGCGCATCGAGGACGGCGTGCGCGCGCCGTGTGCGTCGCCGCTCATCGGGCCACCCCCATCGAATAGGCAATCACCCAGAGCAGAACGGTCAGCACGATGCCGCCGATCAGCGCCGCCCAGGTCAGCCACTCGCGGTCGGCGGTCTTGAAGCCGTAGCCGAGGTCCCAGACGAAATGGCGGACGCCGCTGAGCATGTGGTGCATCAGCGACCAAGTGTAGCCGAACACGATCAGCCGGCCGATCCAGGAGCCGGTAAAGGCCTGGACATTGGCGTAGGCGGTCGGGCCGGCGGCGCAGGCGATCAGCCACCACGCCAGCAACAAAGTTCCAGAATACAGGGCAACGCCGGTGGCACGATGGACGATGGACATCGTCATCGTCAGGCTCCAGCGGTAGGCCTGCATGTGAGGCGAAAGCGGTCGTTCGATCCTGGCGGTCATCGGCTCAATCGGTTGGCGGCGAGCGGACAGGGCCCCGGGGAGAGGCTCGCGAAGGTGCCTCTATTTACGGAGCTCATTGATTGAGCGCAACGATGAAATGACATCCACAGAATTTCAGTTCATTTTTTGAAGTCGCGTCGATGCAAGGCCCTGGCTGCCCTCCACAGGTGCCCAGGTGGTTCGAGCGCTGAAGGTCGATTCACAACCCGAGACCGGCGCCGAGTTGCCACGGCGAGCCAGCTGCTCGGCGCAAACTGGACGAATTCTGATCGGCAGCTTGCGAGCCCGCTTTCGCGACCAGCCGCCGCATGCGACAGTTTGGCCATCATCGCCGGGATTTCCCTGTCCCGCAGCACCGCGTTCAGTCTGCATGAGCCACGATCATCATCACCATCACGGGCCCGGTGCCGCACACGGCGCCGGCGGTCACAGCCACGCGCCACAAGATTTCGGCCGCGCCTTTGCGATCGGTATCACCCTGAATCTGGTGTTCGTGGTTGCCGAAGCGGCATTCGGTTACTTCAGCAACTCGATGGCGCTGATCGCCGACGCCGGCCACAATCTGTCCGATGTCGCCGGACTGGTGGTGGCGTGGATCGCGGCCGGGCTGGCGAAGCGACCGCCGTCGGCGCGTTATACCTATGGGCTACGCGGCTCCTCGATTCTCGCAGCGCTGTTCAACGCCGTCTTCCTGCTGCTCGCAGTCGGTGCGATCGGCTGGGAAGCGGTGGTGCGTCTGTTCACGCCCGAGCCCGTCGCAGGTATCACCGTGATGGTGGTGGCTGGCATCGGCATTGTCATCAATGCCGTCACCGCCTGGCTGTTCGCATCGGGCCGGCACAGCGACCTCAATATCCGCGGCGCTTACTTGCACATGGCAGCCGATGCGGCGGTGTCAGCGGCCGTGCTGGTGGCCGGCGTGATCATCCTGTTCACCGGCTGGTACTGGATCGATCCGGCCGTCAGCCTGGTGGTCGCGGTGGTGATCGTGTGGGGAACGTGGGGCCTGTTACGCGACTCCACCGCGCTGTCGCTCGCCGCGGTACCGCGCGGCATCGACCCGACGGCAGTTCGAGCGTTCCTGTCGAAATTGCCCGGCGTCACCCAGGTGCACGACCTGCACATCTGGGGGATGTCGACCACCGAAGTCGCGCTGACCTGCCATCTGGTGATGCCCGGCGGCTCACCGGGCGATCCGTTCCTGGTCGACCTCGCCCACGAACTCCAGCATGATTTCGGCATCGCGCACACCACCGTGCAGATCGAGACCGACCCCAACACCGTGTGCGCCCTGGCGCCGGATCACGTGGTGTAGGTGAGCTTCTGCTTCGCTCAGCCGACCTCCCGCACTGGGGAGGGCTTTAACGAGCCTCTCGCACCATCAAAGCCGTAGTTAGTTCGGCCGCCCCATCTACCGTCATTCCGGGGCGCTCGCGCCAGCGAGCGAACCCGGAATCTCGACGTGGTGGAAACGACTTGGTGCGCAACAGTCTCGGGATTCCGGGTTCGCGCTACGCGCGCCCCGGAATGACGGCGCGAGTTGTTACTTGTAGATGTCCTTGTAGGTCTCGCGCAGGACGTTCTTCTGGACCTTGCCCATCGTGTTGCGCGGCAGGTCGTCGACGAAGATCACCTTCTTCGGCATCTTGAACTTGGCGAGCTGGCCGTCGAGGCCCTTGATCACCTGCGCCTCGTCGATGCTGGCGCCCTTGTCGCGCACCACCACGGCGGTGACGCCTTCGCCGAAATCGGCGTGCGGCACGCCGATCACCGCGGACTCGACCACGCCCGGCATCGCGTCGATCTCGCTCTCGATTTCCTTCGGATAGACGTTGAAGCCGCCGGTGATGACCAGATCCTTGCCGCGGCCGAGGATGTGAACGTAGCCGCGCTCGTCGATCTTGCCGAGGTCGCCGGTGATGAAGAAGCCGTCGCCGCGGAATTCCGACTTCGTCTTCTCCGGCATCCGCCAATAACCCTTGAACACGTTCGGGCCCTTCACCTCGATCATGCCGATCTCGCCGCGCGGCAGCTCCTTGCCGGTTTCCGGATCGGTCACCCGCGCCGATACGCCGGGCAGTGCCGGCCCGACCGCGCCGGGGACGCGGTCGCCGTCATACGGATTCGAGGTGTTCATGTTGGTCTCGGTCATGCCGTAGCGTTCAAGCACGGCGTGACCGGTCTTTGCCGCCCATTCGCGGTGGGTATCGGCGAGCAGCGGCGCCGAGCCGGAGATGAACAGCCGCATATGGCTGGTCGTCTCCTTGGTCAGCCGCGGGCTCTGCAGCAGCCGCGTGTAGAACGTCGGCACGCCCATCAGCACGGTGGCGCGTGCCATCAGGTCCAGAATCTTGTCGGGATCGAACTTCGGCAGGAAGATCATCGATCCACGCGCGAACAGCGTGACGTTGCTGGCCACGAACAATCCATGCGTGTGATAGATCGGCAGAGCGTGAATCAGCACGTCGTCCGGCGTGAAGCGCCAGAACTCCACCAGCGTCAGTGAATTCGACGCGAGATTGTCGTGGCTCAGCATCGCGCCTTTGGAGCGGCCGGTGGTGCCCGACGTGTACAGGATCGCCGCCAGATCATCGGCGCCGCGTTCGACCGTGGCAAACGCCTCGTCGGCCTGCGCGGCCGCGTCGGTCAGCGAGCCCTGGCCGTCCGGTCCGAGCGTTTCGACCGTGGCGCCGACCTTGGCGGCGATCGCCGCGATGCCGTCGCGCTTGGAGGGATCGCATACTACGATCTTCGGCTCGGCATCGGTGATGAAGTAATCGAGCTCATGCAGCGTATAGGCGGTGTTGAGCGGCAGATACACGCCGCCGGCCCGTACCGTGGCGAGATACAGCACCAGTGCCTCGACCGACTTCTCGGTTTGCGCCGCAACACGGTCGCCGAGCTTCAACCCCCGCGCCACCAGCACGTTGGCGACGCGCCCTGCCCGCGCCACCAGATCGGCGTAGCTGATCTTGTCGCCTGCCGCGGTTTCGATCGCGAGTTTGTGCGGGTCGTCGAGCTTATCGAACAGGCGGGCGAACAGGTTGGCGTTCATGTCGATGTTCCGGTCGCGTCAGGTTGTCGGGAAAGCGCCGTTGATTAGCAAGAACGCTCCGACCAGCGCAACGCCAGAACCGGTCCGTGGCGCGCCTAAACGAACAAAGTCGCGTTCGGTTTCAGCCTGCGACAAAAAAGAATTCCTGAAACGGCGCTGAAAACCTCCCGTAGCTCGCCGCGACGAGGCGCCGAGCCCTTGAAGGTGCACGCCAGCGTCACTCAACCCGCCCGCGGCGATCGCGGGCTGCCATCACTCTCGGGAGACGAACCATGACGAAGCGAATTGCTCTGCTGACCGCCGCCGCCTTCAGCGCTCTGGCGCTCGCCGCCACTGTGAGCGTCCCGGCCTCCGCCGAATCCGGCAAGATGATGAAGAGCTCCGGCGACACCGTGATGGTCGGCGGCGCGCCGATGTATCCGTCGAAGAACATCGTCGAGAACGCCGTCAAGTCCAAGGATCACACCACGCTGGTCGCCGCCGTGAAGGCCGCCGGCCTGGTCAAGACGCTGGAGGGCAAGGGCCCGTTCACCGTGTTCGCGCCGACCAACATGGCGTTCGACAAGCTGCCGGCCGGCACCGTCGATACGCTGGTGAAGCCGGAGAACAAGAAGCAGCTCACCAAGATCCTCACCTATCACGTGGTACCCGGCAAGCTCGAAGCCGCGGACCTCACCGACGGCAAGAAGCTGAAGACGGTGGAAGGCGAGACGCTGACCGTGAAACGGATGGGCGATCAGGTGATGCTGATCGACGCCAAGGGCGGCAGCTCGACCGTGACCATCCCGAACGTCAACCAGTCCAACGGCGTGATCCACGTGATCGATACCGTGCTGCTGCCGTCGTAATCGCGGGCTCACCTCCGCGGCGCATGATGTCCCCCTGGCGCCGCGGAGGCTGCGGCAAGCTGCCGCGAGCGAGGGCGCGGGCCGGGCAACCGGCTCGCGCTTTCGTGATCCTGCTCGCGCGCGAAGCCGCAATGATCGATAATCGGCAGTAACGAAATCGGCGCATTGCCCGTAATGTCCGGTGCAACCGCTGGCTTCCAGGAATAGGGCCGATGTCTACCACCATCCTGAATGAACCTGCCCCGACCACCACCGCGATCGCCGAGCCCCGCGCCACCCTGCAGCCGGTGTGGGTGCGGGTGATGCATTGGATCAACGCCGCCGCGATGCTGGCGATGATCCTGTCCGGCTGGCAAATCTACAACGCCGCGCCGCTGTTCGACTTTCAGTTCACGCGGGCGCTGACGCTCGGCGGCTGGCTCGGCGGCGGACTGCTGTGGCACTTCGCAGCGATGTGGGTGCTGGTGATCAATGGCGTGCTGTATGTCATTCTCGGCTTCGCCACTGGCAGATTCCGGCGCAAGCTGTGGCCGATCACGTTGTCTGGCATCACCTCCGATTTGTCACAGGCAATCCGGCTGCGGCTCTCCCACGACGACCTCAGCCGCTACAACACGGTGCAGAAGCTGCTCTATGTCGGTGTCCTGATCGTCGGCGCGCTGTCGGTCGCATCGGGCCTCGCGATCTGGAAGCCGGTGCAATTCCATTCACTCACCGCGCTGCTCGGCGGCTACGACACCGCGCGCTACGTGCATTTCGGTGCGATGAGCGCCATCGTCGCGTTCTCGGCCATCCATATCCTGCTCGCCGCCCTGGTGCCGAAGGCGCTGCGGGCGATGATTATCGGGCGCTGACCACGAAGCCGTTTCTCCGTTATGACGAGTGCGGCGAAGAAGCCAGAACACGGTGCACTTCGCTCCGCCCACTGACGCCAAGAGGACAAGGATATGCTGCGCATCAACAAACTGCTGATCCCTGGCGTCGACAAGAAGCTGCTGGTCCGCGATGCCGCCAAGCTGATGCCTGACGTGTCGCGGCGGCGCTTCCTCGCCGGCGGCGCCAGCCTCGGGGCGCTGACGCTACTGACCGGCTGCGACGTGGTCGACGGCGCCTCGGCCGAAACGCTATTGGCCAAGGTGTCGAAGTTCAACGATGCGGTGCAGGCGGCGATCTTCAACCCGAACACGCTGGCGCCGACCTTCAGCGAGAAGGACATCACGCGGCCGTTTCCGTTCAACGCCTACTACTCGCTCGACGAGGCACCGACGATCGACAGCAGCGACTGGAAACTGGAGGTGTCGGGCCTGGTCCAGAACAAGAAGAGCTGGACGCTGCAGGAACTGACGCAGCTGCCCGAGGTGTCGCAGATCACCCGGCATGTCTGCGTCGAAGGCTGGAGCGCGATCGGCCATTGGAGCGGCGTGCGACTGCGCGACTTCCTCGAGCTGATTGGTGCCGACACCAAGGCGAACTACGTCTGGTTCCGCTGCGCCGACGACTACACCTCGCCGATCGACATGCCGACCGCCCTGCATCCGCAGACCCAGATGACCTTCAAATTCGGCGGCGAGGTGCTGCCCCGCGCCTACGGCTATCCGATGAAGATCCGGATTCCGACCAAGCTCGGCTTCAAGAATCCCAAATACGTCGTGTCGATGGAAGTCACCAACGACTACAAAGGCGGCTATTGGGAAGACCAGGGCTACAACTCGTTCAGCGGGTTGTAGTCGCCCTCGCACGTCGCGATTCCGGGTTCGCTCGCTGACGCGAGCGCCCCGGAATGACTCGTGGAAGTTCTGTCACGTCCCAACAGTCACAAATGGTTCCCGGCCTGATCCGCGGCCAATCGCGTGTTGGCGTCGCGGCGGCCGCGATGTTAGCGTCGCGCATCACGTTTCAGAACACGTCACGGGAGGTCCTGATGATCCTGCAAGCTTTGTTGTGCACCGGCGCGCTGCTCGGCGTCACCACGGCGGCGATGGCGGCAGACAGCGCCAAGGCGACGCTGAAGAATGCCGAAGGCGCCGAGGTCGGCACCGCACTGCTGACCGAGGGCAGCAAGGGCGTCACCATCAAGCTGGCGCTGAAGGGCCTGCCGCCGGGCGAACACGCTTTCCACATTCACGCGGTCGGCAAATGCGAGCCGCCGTTCACCTCGGCGGGCGGCCATTTCAATCCGGACAACAAGAAGCACGGCAAGATGGCCGAGGGCGGCGCCCATGCGGGCGACATGCCGAACCTCGATGTGCCGGCCTCCGGCGCGCTGAGCATCGACGTCGTCAACGACGCGGTGACGCTCGCCAAGGGCAAACCGAACTCGGTGTTCAAGGACGGCGGCACCGCACTGGTGATCCACGCCAAGGCCGACGACTACAAAACCGACCCCGCCGGCAACGCCGGCGACCGCATCGCCTGCGGCGTGATCGAACAGTAGCAGCCCGCACCGTCATCCCGGGGCGCGCGTAGCGCGAACCCGGGATCTCGATGTTCAGGGCACGCACCCAAGAGACCACGGCACAATAACATCGTCATTCCGGGTTCGCGCTGCGCGCCGCGGAATGACGATGTTAGTTACTTCCCTGCAGCGGCCGTTGAAAGGCCGACAGCAAGGCCCCGAGTGCCAAGGTCGCGGCCGACACCGCTAGCGCCGAGGACAGCGAGCCGATCGCGTCGGTGATGGCGCCAACCACCAGCGGGCCGAGCGTCTGGCCGATACCGAACGCGATGGTCATCGCGGCGATCGCACCGGGCCAGGAGGCCTGCGGATAGTTGAAGCGGACGAACGCGGTCGTCGAGGCCACCACCGCGAAGAACGACACCCCGAACACCAGCGCCGAGGTCGCCAGCATCACGGGCGACAGGCTGAACAGCGGCAGCACGGCGCCGACTGCATTGACGGCCAGGATGATGGTGGTCGACAGCCCGCCGCGATGCAGCGCCATCACCCGGCGCCAGACCCAGGGCGTGACGAAGGCGCTGATCCCGATCAGGCACCAGAACGCGCTCTGCGCCGCGGCGCCGCCGCCGGCGTCGCGCACATAGGCGATCATGAAGGTCATGTAGGCGATGTAGCCGGCGCCGAACATGAAGTAGCCGGCCAGATAGATCAGCACCGGGGCGATCCGGAACGGCGCGGCGCGGCCGCCGCCGAGCCCGGCATCGACCCCGATCGGCGCCAGCAGCACCGGCAGCGCCATCGCGGCCGATAGCGCCGCGAGCACCAGCCAGCCCAGCCACCACGAGCCCGGGCCGGCGGCCTGCAGCAGGAATGGCGCGATCAGCCCCGACGACAGGATGCCGATGCCGGGGCCGGCATAGAACAGGCTGAGCAGAAACGCCGACCGCGCCGGCTGCGCCTGGGCGATCGTGGTGGCGAGCGCCCCGCCGGCCACGAATGCCAGCGCCGCGCCGATGCCGGCAATCAGCCGGGCGGCGGACAGCAGCGCGAAATTGCCGGAGATCGCGCACAGCACCAGCGAGGCGACGCAGGCCAGCGTGCCGACCCGCACGATCGCCGCCATGCCGAACCGGGCGACCAGCCGGGACGTCACCAGCGCGCCGGCCAGATAGCCGGCCGCATTGATGGTGTTCATGAATCCGGCCGCCGAATACGACCAGCCGAGGCTGTCGCGCATGTCCGGCAACAGCAGCGAATAGGCGAAACGGCCGATGCCGAGCCCCACGGTCGGCGCGAGCGACAGGATCAGGATCAGGCGCGCGGGATGAGCGGGCGCCGCCTCGGTGCGGTCGAGCAGGGTCAAGGAAGGTCTCCGGCGCGGTCATTGTGACAGCGAATGCGCCCCACCCGCAACACGCACCGGCGGCAACACTGTCTTGCCAAGCCCGCACCGGCGATCTAGCACTCGGCCCGCGAATTCATTTCTTCCTGTCATGCCCGGGCTTGACCCGGGCATCCATCCTTCTCGAAACGATGGATCGCCGGGTCGAGCCCGGCGATGACGCTTGCAAGGACCCGATCATGGCAACGCACAAACTGCTTCTTCTTCCCGGCGACGGCATCGGCACCGAAGTGATGGCCGAGGTCAGCCGGCTGATCGACTGGCTCAACAAGGCCGGCATTGCCAGCTTCGAGACCGAGCACGGCCTGGTCGGCGGCGCCGCCTATGACGCCGACAAGGTCGCGATCACCGACGCCACCATGGCGCTGGCGCTGGCCTCCGACGCGGTGATCTTCGGCGCGGTCGGCGGCCCGAAGTGGGACGGCGTGCCGTACGACGCCCGCCCCGAAGCCGGCCTGCTGCGGCTGCGCAAGGATCTCGGCCTGTTCGCCAATCTGCGGCCGGCGGTGTGCTACCCGGCGCTGGCGGATTCCTCGAGCCTGAAGCGCGACGTGGTCGAAGGCCTCGACATCATGATCGTCCGCGAGCTAACCGGCGGCGTGTATTTCGGCGAGCCGAAGACCATCACCGACCTCGGCAACGGCCAGAAGCGCGCGGTCGACACCCAGGTGTACGACACCTACGAGATCGAGCGGATCGGCCGGGTCGCGTTCGACCTCGCCCGCAAGCGCCGCAACAAGGTCACCTCGATGGAGAAGCGCAACGTCATGAAGACGGGCGTGCTCTGGAACGAAGTGATCACCGCCGTGCACGACCGCGAATACAAGGACGTCCAGCTCGACCACCAGCTCGCCGACTCGGGCGGCATGAACCTCGTCAAGTGGCCGAAGCAGTTCGACGTCATCGTCACCGACAACCTGTTCGGCGACATGCTGTCCGACATCGCCGCGATGCTGACCGGCTCGCTCGGCATGCTGCCGTCGGCGTCGCTCGGCGAAGTCGACGCCAAGACCGGCAAGCGCAAGTCGATGTACGAGCCGGTGCATGGCTCGGCGCCCGACATCGCCGGCAAGGGCATGGCCAATCCGGTGGCGATGCTGGCCTCGTTCGGCATGGCGCTGCGCTACTCGCTCGACATGGGCGCGCTCGCCGACAAGCTCGACGAAGCGATCGCCGCGGTGCTGGCCAAGGGCCTGCGCACCGCCGACATCAAGAGCGAAGGCACCACGGTGATCTCGACCTCGCAAATGGGCGAAGCGATCGTCACCGAACTGCAGGCGCTGCACGCCTGACGGTCTCACTCGCGGGCATGGTCCGCGAAGCCGTCTTCAAGAAATCCGATGGACCGCCGGGCCAGCCCCGGCGGGGACGTCGAGCAAAACAAAAAACGCCCGCCGGATCCGGCGGGCGTTGTCGTTTCTGGCGCTGTCGCGGGCGGCGGCGGGTGCCGCGGGCCGATCAGTACAGCGGGAAACCGGTCGGAGAGCCGCCGAGATCGGAGGCCGGATTGAGCGGCCAACGGTCGAGCGGGCGCTGGCCGTTCTCGCGGGCGAACGAGTAGCCCGGCGGGAAAGCGTAGTCGGAGAAGTGGCGTTCGCCCGGCTGCACTTCGGTGCCGGCGTCGAGCCAGGACCGCTTGGTGACGTACACACGGGTGCGGGGGCCGGCCTGATAGACCACGTTCGGGCCGCGGGAGCCGTAGCGGATCTGGTCGGAGGTGCCGTAAACCCGCTTCTTCTTCGGCGCGGCATCGGCATTGCTGACGCCGATCACGGCGACAGCGGCTGCCGCGAGCAGCACCGGCAACAGTCTGGCGGCAGTGGATTTCACGAACATCGGGGTCCCCATCGGCAGGCGCATTCCAGGTTCGTCCTTTGTAGCCGCCGCCGCACACCGGCCACAAGATCAATCCGGCAACACCGGCCGACAATCATTCAATCCGGCCGTCGCCAAAATGTTGCATCAACTCCAGGACGTTACGCCGCCCCGGCAGGTCTCCAGCTCATAGCCGGCCGCGCAGCGACGGGTCCTGCGGACCGGTCAGCCAGTCGGCGGACGCCGCTGAAGCCGCGGACTGATTCGGCCCGCAGCTGCCGCGCCGCAGCTCGGCCTCGGCAAACGCGGCGGCCGTCGCCGCATCGCCGCTCAGCAACACCAGCCGGTCGAGCAGACAGGCCACCGCGGCCCGACGCTGCGGCGCGGTGTCGCCGCGGCAGGAGAAGCCGGAAATCCGCAAGCTTGCGGCGTCGATCGTTTTGACGAAGCCCAGACAGGAGCCGGACGGACGGTCGCTGCCCGCAAGGCTGAACAGCGGCACCGGGCCGAACTTGGTGTCGATCACGCCGGCGGTCTCGATCGTCGCGGTCCCGCTCGGGTCCATCCGGGCCGCCAGGGCGGCTTCGGCCGTGGCGCGGGACGTCTCGCTGCCGACCCGGTAGATCTCGATCTCGGCCGCCACCGGCTCGCCTGGCGTAGCGAGGCGCAGGATGTCTTTGCGGCCGCCATCCGGGTGACGCAGGATTTCGGTGGTCTCGGTCTTGCCCGGCCAATCGAGCTGACTGAGCGCGTAGGCCGGCTGCGACCGCGTCGCCACGCTCCAGCCCGGTCCGGCCTCGGCGGTGGTCGCCGCGGTGATCGCGGCGTCGGTCAGCGGATTGGCGGTGTAGAATACAATCAGGCTGATCAGCGCCAGCGCGCCCACATAGGCCATCACCCGCAATACCGCGTCACGGCACTCGTTAGCGAAGCTGTCCAGCGCCGGATGAATCCGGTGCCGGGAGGCTGCGGCGCGGAGGGCTGGGCTGCTTCGCATTGCGTGGGCTCGAACGGGTATTACGTTGTGTCCGAGGCGTTTCTCGCATAGAAGCGCTGACTTCTCCTTGCTGCGGCATGCCGCAGCGGAGCAAATTCCTTCGGAGAGTGAACGATGGGTTACAAAGTCGCGGTAGTGGGTGCGACCGGCAATGTCGGGCGTGAAATGCTCGCCATTCTGGACGAACGCAAGTTCCCGGCCGACGAGGTGGTGGCGCTGGCATCGCGCCGCTCGGTCGGCGTCGAGGTGAGCTACGGCGACAAAACCCTGAAATGCAAGGCGCTCGAGCACTACGACTTCAGCGACGTCGACATCTGCCTGATGTCGGCGGGCGGCAGCGTGTCGACCGAATGGTCGCCGAAGATCGGTGCGCAGGGCGCGGTGGTGATCGATAATTCCAGCGCGTGGCGGATGGATCCGGACGTGCCGCTGATCGTTCCGGAAGTGAACGCCGCGGCCGCCGCCGGCTTCACCAAGAAGAACATCATCGCCAATCCGAACTGCTCGACTGCGCAGCTCGTCGTGGCGCTGAAGCCGCTGCACGACGCCGCCAAGATCAAGCGCGTCGTGGTGTCGACCTATCAGTCGGTGTCGGGCGCCGGCAAGGATGCGATGGACGAGCTGTTCTCGCAGACCAAGGCCGTCTACACCAACGACGAGCTGGTGAATAAGAAATTCCCCAAGCGCATCGCCTTCAACCTCATCCCGCAGATCGACGTCTTCATGGAAGACGGCTTTACCAAGGAAGAGTGGAAGATGGTGGTCGAGACCAAGAAGATCCTCGACCCCAAGATCAAACTGACCGCGACCTGCGTGCGCGTGCCGGTGTTCGTCAGCCATTCCGAAGCGGTCAACATCGAGTTCGAGAACCCGATCACTGCCGACGAGGCGCGCGAAATCCTGCGCAAGGCGCCGGGCTGCCTGGTGATCGACAAGCACGAGCCAGGCGGCTACGTCACGCCGTACGAAGCCGCCGGTGAGGACGCCACCTACATCAGCCGCATCCGCGAGGATGCGACGGTGGACAACGGCCTGGTGCTGTGGTGCGTCTCCGACAACCTGCGCAAGGGCGCGGCGCTAAACGCGATCCAGATCGCCGAAGTGCTGATCAACCGCAAGCTGATCACCGCCAAGAAGCAGGCGGCGTAACATCGCCAGTCAGCACGAACCGCGCAGTTCGCTTTGCTCGAAATCAACAATGGCCGGGGCTCACCCCGGCCATTCGCGTATCAGGGCCATGATCGGTACTGACGAAGTCACGGCGAGACGCTAGGCTGGTTTCCGCTTCACCAGCCTTGATGCGTGCCATGACCGATCAACCTCATCCTGCAAGATCCCGCGCGCCCGGCAGCCGGGTCGAGCGCGGCTTCGAGACCGTGCTGTTCAACAGCCGCTGGCTGATGGCGCCGTTCTATTTCGGCCTCGTCATCAGCCTCGCGGTGCTGCTCTACAAATTCGTGATGCTGCTGTACGAATTCATCGTGCATGCCACGATCGCCAAGGAAGCCGATATCATCCTCGGCGTGCTCAGCCTGATCGACGTGTCGCTGACCGGCAATCTGGTGCTGATCGTGGTGTTCTCCGGCTACGAGAACTTCGTGTCGCGGATCGATCCCGGCAATCACCCGGACTGGCCGGAGTGGATGACCAAGGTCGATTTCGCCGGACTGAAGCAGAAGCTGCTGGCTTCGATCGTGGCGATCTCGGCGATCCAGGTGCTGAAAGCGTTCATGAACATCGACAGCTACGACCAGACCAAGCTCGCCTGGCTGGTCGGCATCCATCTGGTGTTCGTCGCCTCGACGCTGATCCTTGCGCTGTCGGACCGGCTCGGTCATCACGGCGACGACAAAGGCGGCCATTAGCCGCCTTCCGCTAGGCTCCTTCCGACACAGCGTCATGCGCGGGCCTGACCCGCGCATCCATCCCGCGCGCAGCGCGGTGAAGAGAGCTGAGAGCTCTTACGACGCGACGGATTGCCGAGCCGAGACCGGCGATGGCGTTGCATCCGCCTCACACCACCTTTACGGCCGGCACGAACTGCTTGCTCTCCTGATCGAGCACGAACAGATCGCCGTCGGCGACGCCGAAATAGGCGCCGTGGAGTTGCAGCTTGCCGCGCTCGACCAGAATCTTGACGCAGGGAAACGTCATCAGGTTCTCGATGCTGCGGAACACCGCGGCCTTTTCGATCCGGGTGCGGAAGTCCTGCACGGTTTCGTGGTCGCGCTTTTCGACCACTTCGCCCGGCTTGGTGAACATCTGCATCCAGCGGCCGATGAAGTCGCTTTCGGTCAGCGGCGGGGTCTTGTCGGTGAACGCCTTGATGCCGCCGCACAGCGCGTGCCCAAGCACCACGATGTGCTTCACCCTCAGCACCTGCACGGCGAACTCCAGCGCCGCCGAGACGCCGTGGGCGCCGCCGTCCGGCTCGTACACCGGCACCAGATTGGCGACATTGCGCACCACGAACATTTCGCCCGGTCCGGCGTCGAAGATCACCTCCGGCGAGACGCGGCTGTCGCAGCAGCCGATCAGCATCACTTCCGGCGACTGACCGCGCTCGGAGAGTTCGCGGAAGCGGCTCTGCTCGGTCGGCAGCCGCTGCGTCCGGAACGCCTCGTAACCGTCGATCAGTGACTTCGGAAAGGATGTCATCGGCGCAGTTCCCTCCTTCGGGGTGCGGGGGTGAGGCGCGTCAGCGAACGATACCGCCGTCACAGCGCGCGCGGCCAGATGCCGCTCGCATAATCACAGGACGGCGCCGCGAACAAGCCTTCCGACCGGATGATCCAGATGCTATCGGCTCGGACGTTTTTGTGACGCCGAAGGGGGAACCATGATTCGACCGCGCCGCAGCCTGTTGTTCATGCCGGGATCGAACGCGCGGGCGCTTGAAAAGGCCCGGCTGCTGCCCGCCGACGGCCTGATCCTGGACCTCGAAGACGCGGTGGCGCCGGACGCCAAGGATACGGCGCGCGATCAGATCGCCACGGCGGTGGCCGCCAAGGGCTACGGCAAGCGCGAGATCCTGGTGCGGATCAACGCACTCGACACCGCGTGGTGGCAGGACGACATCGCGATGGCGGCGAAGGCCGGGCCGGACGGCATTCTGGTGCCGAAGGTCTCGACCATCGAAGACATCGCCACTGTCGGCAACAAGCTCGCCGAGCTCGGCGCCGATCCATCGATCCGGGTCTGGATCATGATCGAGACCGCGCGCGGTGTGCTGCACGCCGAAGAGCTGGCGGCGCAGAAGCAAGATGCCAAGTCGCGCCTGGAAGGCTTCGTGTTCGGCCCGAACGACATTTCCCGCGAGACCGGGATCCGGATGCTGCCCGGCCGCTCCACCATGCTGTCGATGATCACGCATTGCGTGCTCGCCGCCCGCGTCCACGGCCTGATCGCGCTCGACGGTCCCTATAGCGACATCGGCAATGTCGACGGCCTCGCCGAGGAATGCGCCCAGGCCCGCGACCTCGGCTTCGACGGCAAGACGCTGATCCACCCCGGCCAGATCGACGCCTGCAACGCGGCCTTCACGCCGCCGCCCGAGGACATCGCCCAGGCCCGCAAGATCCTCGCGGCGTTCGAGCGGCCGGAGAACCAGGGCCGCGGCGCGATCCAGCTCGACGGCCGTATGGTCGAACGCCTGCATGCCGAAATCGCCAAGAAGACGATCGCGATCGCCGACGCGATCGAAACGGCGGGCCACTAAGCGCCACGGACATCACTCAGTCGGGAGTCATTCCGGGGCGCGAGCGATAGCTCGCGAACCCGGAATCCCGAGATTTTTGTGCGACCGGCGGTGCTTTGAACGTCGAGATTCCGGGTCCGCCGCTTCGCGGCGTCCCGGAATGACGGAGCTTGGGCCTAAGCCTTCCGATCAGGCCGCCCGCACTGACGCCAGGAAATTGCCGACCTCGGCGCGGAGGCGGCTGCTCTCGCTCGACAGCGATTTGGCGGCAGACAATACCTGCACCGAGGCAGCGCCGGTCTCGCGCGCGCCGGCCTGGACGCGGGCGATGTCCTCGTCGACCTGCGAAGTGCCATGGGCGGCGTGCTGGATGTTGACCGCGATGTCCTGGGTGGCCATGCCCTGCTCTTCGACCGCGGAGGCGATCGAGGAGGAGATCTCCGACATCTGGCCGATGATCGAGCAGATCTCCTTGATGGCCGCCACCGACTCGCCGGTCGCCGCCTGAATGCCGGTGATCTGCTGGCCGATCTCGCCGGTGGCCTTGCCGGTCTGCTCCGCCAGCGCCTTCACCTCCGACGCCACCACGGCGAAGCCGCGGCCTGCTTCGCCGGCGCGCGCGGCTTCGATCGTCGCGTTCAGCGCCAGCAGATTGGTTTGGCCTGCGATATTGCTGATCAGCTCGACGACGTCCCCGATCCGGGCCGCAGCGGCCGACAATTCGCTGACGCGTTCATTGGTCCGGCGCGCCTGATCGGCCGCCTCGTTCGCCACGTTCGCGGAGGTCTGCACCTGCCGGCCGATCTCGTGCACCGACGCGGTCAATTCCTCGCTGGCGGACGCCACCGACTGCACGCCGGCTGACGCCTCCTGCGACGACGAGGCGACGCCCACCGCCAATTCGAGCGAGCGCGCCGCGGTCGAGGACAGCGAGTGCGCGGCGGCTTCCAATTCGTTGGCGGCCGACGACACGGTCTTGATGATCTCGCCGACTGCGTCTTCGAAGCCATCGGCGAGCCGCGCCATATCGGCCTTGCGCTGCTCGGCGGCAAGATGCTCCTGCCGGCTCTTCTCGGCGGCCTCGTGGTTCGCCTTCTCCTCGGCGTTGGCCTTGATCGCGGTGATCGCCTTGGCCATGCCGCCGATCTCATCGCTGCGGCCAGCCCCCGGGATCACCACGTCGAGCATGCCGGCGGCCATCGCCTGCATGGCGGCTGTGAGCCGTACCAGCGGACGGACCATTCCGACTGCAAGGCCCGCGACGCCGAGCGCGATCAGCAGCGCCGCAAAGCCCGACAAAATCCACACGATGGTCGAGTAGCTGCCGACCTGACGTGCGGCTTCGGTTTCGAGTTCGGCGTTCTCGGCGTTGGCGCGTTTGACGATGTCGTCGATGATGGCACGGTGCGCCGCATAGCTTGAATCGAGCTTGGTGTAGGCGGCTTCGGCCGCCGCTTGGTCACCTGCGCTCAAGGCCGGGATCAGCTCCTGTTCGGCTGCTTTCCAAAACTTCTGCACCGCCGCGTCGGAGTCGACGGTCAGCCGCGTCTTCAAAGCCGGATCGAGTTGGGAGCCCGACCAGTATTTCTGCCGATCGAGATAGTCGCGGTGCAGCTGTCCGAGCTTTGCCGCATGGGCGCGCCATTCGGACGGACGGCGCAACGCCAGCGTCGCTTCCAGATAGGCTTCGATTACATAGGCCGGTGGCGGCAGGATGTCGGCGACCAGATCGTTGCCAAGCTTGATCTGCGAATACAAGGGCCCGCCGACCCGCAATTGATTGAGCGCCATGATGTTGGTGGTCAGCATCGCCGTGAGGCTCACCAAAACAACCACGGCGAAAGCGACGATCATCGATGTGATCGAAAGACGAATTTTCATGACGTTTAGTCTCGGGTGGATCAGTTTCGATCTGATTAGTTCCACCGACTTAAGACGACGTTACGCCACGGGAGAATCCGTATCCAAAGATCGTAATCACACGAGGCGAAAACGACATACTCCCGTCATTCAACAATCACGCGAAGGCACGATTCTACGCAACGCAGAACCGCTTTTAGATTACTTCCAATCAGATGAATCCGCGTCACATCTGCGTCGTTAGTTCGAGACGGGCGGGGTGCAGACAGCCGTCGTTACGAACGCAAATTTCGAGACGCGTAGCACGCATGCATTGCGACGATGCGGCGCGCGAGTCCATACGACCATCGTGGCAGGGTCGCGGATCGGATCCACGCCACGCTTGGCACCGTCATTGCTAACGATCAAAATCGAGGCAGCGCCTCAATCCGATGCAAGCGTCGGCATTGCGGGTTGAGAAGCTTGAAGTAAGCGGAGACGCAATTGCGTGGTCGCATAGCGCGCTTCATCGATGGATCGAAGCCACCGCTCCGCGGAGCCCGCGATGCCGAACGTCTGCTCTCGCCGCGTCACGCGCGGGCAATCCGAAAATCCACGCCTCGAGGCCGACGTGACGCCAAAAACGCAAATGGCCGGGTCGAACCCGGCCATCACGTAGCTTGATCAGCGAACCGTCCGACTGAGCAAAAGCAGCGACATTCATTCGCCGCTTGTCTCCCCGCGCCGGACCAGGAGGCCGGGGCGTTACGCCCAGGCGCGCTCGGTCTTCAGCTTGGTCTCGTAGGCGTCGATCGACGGCTTCTTTTCCAGCGTCAGGCCGATGTCGTCGAGACCGTTGATCAGGCAGTGCTTCCGGAACGGGTCGATCTCGAACTTGATCACGCCGCCGTCCGGACCGCGGATTTCCTGCGCCGGCAGGTCGATCGTCAGCGTGGCGTTGGAGCCGCGCTCGGCATCGTCGAACAGCTTGTCGAGCTCGGCCTGCGACACGCGGATCGGCAGCACGCCGTTCTTGAAGCAGTTATTGTAGAAAATGTCGCCGAACGAGGTCGAGATCACGCAGCGGATGCCGAAATCGAGCAGCGCCCAGGGGGCGTGCTCACGGCTCGAACCGCAGCCGAAATTATCGCCGGCAACCAGGATCTTGGCGCTGCGATAGGCCGGCTTGTTGAGGATGAAATCCGGGTTCTCGCTGCCGTCGTCCTTGTAGCGCTGCTCCGAGAACAGGCCCTTGCCGAGACCGGTACGCTTGATGGTCTTCAGGTACTGCTTGGGAATGATCATGTCGGTGTCGACATTGATGATCTTCAGCGGCGCCGCGACGCCTTCCAGCGTGGTGAACTTGTCCATCGTCAGGTCTCCGGGGTTTCAAATGGTCTTAACGCCCCTTGGCCGGCGGTCAAGCCGGCAAACTGCAGGGCCGCGCGCGGCAGGCTCAATCCTCGACCGGCTCGTCGGCTTTGGCCTCGATCGCTTCCATATCGTCGTCCGACAGGCCGAAATGGTGGCCGATCTCGTGCACCAGGACATGGCGGACGATTTCGCCCAGGCTGTCGTCGTGCTCGGCCCAATAGTCGAGGATCGGCCGGCGATATAGCCAGATCATATTGGGCATCGGGGCGACGTCCTGGCTGGAGCGCTGCGGCAGGCCGATGCCCTGAAACAGCCCGAGCACGTCGAATTCGGTCTCGGCCCCGAGCTCGTCGAGCACCTCCTCGGTGGCGAAATCGTCGACCCGGATGATGACGTCCTCACACAGCGACCGGAACTCGCCCGGCAGGCGGGCGAACATCTCGTGTGCCATCTGTTCGAGCTCGGCGAGGGAGGGGGCTTTGGCATTGATCCACATACCGGCCGTTGTACGCGATCGGGTGGGGGCGGCAAGCGGCTTGCGGTTGACGACGGCGCCGTGATCGGGGACGTTGCCGCGGGGCTTTGAAGGGGCGGATGGCATGGACCAGCGCAGCAAGGGGCGGATCACGATCGCAGCGGCAACGCTGGGACTGGGGCTGGCTGTCAGCCTGCCGGCGACCGTGCCGGCTGGGGCCCAGCAGGCGGTGGCGACCACCTCGCGCCCAGCGGCTGATCGCCTCACCGACGTGTCGTCGCAGGAGCGGGTTCGCCGGGCGCCGCGGCGAGTGCCGGTCTATCCGCGCGACGAGGGCGACGACGTCATCCCGCGCTACAACCCGGGCCCGAACGCGGTCCGTGACTGTACCGCCAGCTACGTCCAGGAATATCGCCCGAGCGGCACCGTGATCGTGCCGCGGATGAATTGCTTCTGGCGGCGCGGCTGAGCCTCGCCTCCGCCTGAAAGCTTCGCAGCGACGCCGCGTTGGTACGCCAAGTACCAAGCAAATCCGAGGTCTTTCCGGAACTTCGCGCGCTGATCGCGCATTGCTGTGCGGCGAGTGGCGCATTCACTCCGCATTCACGTCGTGCCCGTCAGCCTGATTGTCAGGGGGTCATGCCGAGCGGCCCGCCGACCGCCAGCAAGCGGCCGGACGCGCGTCGCCAACCAAGGAGCTGTTGGATGAAGATTCTGAAATGGTCGGGCCTGGCTGCGATCGCCGGTCTGTTGCTGATCGCTGCCCCCGGCGAACGCGCCGAGGCGGCGCCGCTGTCGACCCCGGGTATCGCCGCCGCGGTCCAGCGGGACGCCATCCCGCAGGCGACCGAGGTGCAGTACCGGCATCACCGGCACATGCACCGCCATCACTACCGTGGGCACCGTCACCACCACATTCGTCGGCACTACGGCCACCGGCACCACCATCATCATTACCGGCATCATCATCACCGCCACTGGCGCTGATACGGATCGGTTACCAACGGGCCCGCAAACGCGGGCCCGTTTTCGTTGCGGCGGTTGCATTTCGACGGCTTACGCCGACATGATGGCCAGCAACAGCCGATGGAGGTGACGATGCGGACATGGATCGGAGCGGCCATTGTGGCGACGGCGCTCGGCGCCGCCGGTCCCGCGGGCGCAACTCCTGTGAGCGCCGCCCAGACACCCAGGGTGACGGCACCCAGCGTGACGACACTGCAGGCGACCGATATCAGCGCGCGGCAGCGCAAGCCGCAGGCCAGACATCGCCACGTCCGGCGGCATCATTCGGCGCCACACCGCACCTATGTGTATGGGCCGCGCGGCAGCTACGACTACGACGCCCGCCCGCATTGGTACCGGCCCGATCCGGTGTCGCCGTTCTTCCCGTTCAGCTACGGCTGGGGCCTCGGGCCGTCGTGGTAAGCGCCGCGGTGCTGCCGCTGCAGGCGGCCTTCGGCGCATTCATCACGCGTTCAGTCAGCCAGCCCTAGCGTCGCACTCCTGGTGCAACGACAATGCGCCGCCTGCGGCGCAGGGAGAGGCGAGATGGCGGATCTGCGCGTGATCCATTTGCCCGCAACTCAATCCTTGCGACCTGCGCCCGGTCCTCTGCGGCTGGTTCGCCGGATCGGTGCGGCGGCGCTGATGGCAGCCGCGGCGCTTTCGATTTCGGCAATCACACCGCGTCCGGCCCTGGCGCTGTCCCCTGCTACTCCCGCGACCAAATCCATCAGCTCTGCTGCTGCAACACAGCCGATCCAGGTGCAGCATCATTTCGGCCATGGCGGCGGTCCCCGCGTCGGCGGATTCCATGGCGGCGGATTCCGCGGCGGTCATTTCCGGGGAGGACCTGCATTCCATGGCGGCCTCCGCGGCGGGCCGGCGGTTGGACCACGGTTCTATGGCGGCGGACGGCATCTCTACGGCGGCCCGCGGGTCTATGGCGCACCGCGCTTCTACGGACGGCCGCGCTATTTCGGCGCTCGTCACTACGGCTTCCACCGCCGTTACTACCGGCCGCGCGTGTACGGCTATTACGGGCCGGCCTATTACGGCTCCGCCTACTACTACCCTGCCTATTACGGCTACTACCGGCCGCGGGTCTGCCGCGTGGTGTGGACCTATTACGGCCCGCGCCGGGTCTGCCACGTCCGACATTGGCGGCACCACTGGCACCGGCACTGGCGGCATCATCACCGCCACCATCATCACCATCGCCACTGGCGCGTTTACTGACCGATCTCAAAAGCAAAACAGGCGCCCCGGGGGGCGCCTGTTTCGTTGTTAGTTCGACCGGTGCTCAGTGCCAGTCGCGGATGTCGACGAAGTGGCCGGCGATCGCGGCGGCGGCGGCCATCGCGGGCGACACCAGATGGGTGCGGCCCTTGAAGCCCTGACGGCCCTCGAAGTTGCGGTTTGAGGTCGAGGCGCAGCGCTCTTCCGGCGCCAGCTTGTCGGGGTTCATCGCGAGGCACATCGAGCAGCCCGGCTCGCGCCATTCGAAGCCCGCCTTGATGAAGATCTTGTCCAGCCCCTCGGCCTCGGCCTGCTCCTTCACCAGGCCGGAGCCCGGCACGATGATGGCGTTGACGTTGGCGTTGACGGTCTTGCCCTCGGCGACCTTGGCGGCGGCGCGCAGGTCTTCGATGCGGCCGTTGGTGCAGGAGCCGATGAACATCCGGTCGATCTTGATGTCGGTGATCTTGGTGCCGGGCGTCAGGCCCATATAGGCCAGCGCGCGCTCCTTGGAGAGTCGCTTGGCCTCATCGGCGATGTCGGCCGGGTTCGGCACGCGGCCGGTGACCGAGATCACGTCCTCGGGGCTGGTGCCCCAGGTGACGATCGGCGGCAATGCAGCGGCGTCGAGCTTCAGCTCGTGATCGAAATGCGCCCCGTCGTCGGAGCGCAGCGTCTCCCAATAGCGCAGCGCGGCGTCCCAGGCGGCGCCCTTGGGCGCCAGCGGACGGCCCTTCAGGAATTCGTAGGCGCGCTCGTCCGGCGCAATCAAGCCGGCGCGGGCGCCGCCTTCGATCGACATGTTGCAGACCGTCATGCGGCCTTCCATCGACAGCGACCGGATCGCGTCGCCGGCGTATTCCAGCACGTAGCCGGTGCCGCCCGCGGTGCCGATTTCGCCGATGATCGCCAGGATCACGTCCTTGGCGGTGACGCCGTCCGGCAGCTTGCCATCGACGGTCACGCGCATGTTCTTGGCTTTCTTCTGGATCAGCGTCTGGGTCGCCAGCACGTGCTCGACCTCGGAGGTGCCGATGCCGTGCGCCAGCGCGCCGAACGCACCGTGTGTCGAGGTGTGGCTGTCACCGCAGACGATGGTGGTGCCGGGCAGCGTGAAGCCCTGCTCCGGGCCGATGACGTGGACCACGCCCTGACGCTTGTCGAACTCGTTGTAGTAGGTGATGCCGAAGTCGCGGGCGTTCTCGGCCAGCGCGGCGATCTGCTCGGCGCTTTCCGGATCCGGATTCGGCTTGGAGCGATCCGTGGTCGGCACGTTGTGATCGACCACCGCCAGCGTCTTCTCCGGCGCGTGCACCTTGCGGCCGGCGGTGCGCAGACCTTCGAACGCCTGCGGCGAAGTCACTTCGTGCACCAGATGGCGGTCGATATACAGCAGGCAGGTGCCGTCTTCGGCCTCGTGGACCAGATGGTCGTTCCAGATCTTGTCGTACAGCGTGGTGGGCTTAGCGGACATGGTGTCGGTCCTTCGGAAGGATCTTTGATTTGTCGAAGTGAGTAGGATCGCGCGGCGCCAATGCGCCGTCGGCTGATCAGCTAATCAGCGCGGCCGTGGTCAGCCGGCCGAAGAACCGCCACGGCAGGCGGCTGCGGTCGTCGAGCACAATCTTCGAGGCGCGGCGGCGGTTTGGAAACATTCCATCCATATAGCACGTCGCGGCAGGGCCACAACGCTTCGCCGAGCAGACAGGCGCACAGCGCAGGCGCAACAAAAAAGCGCGACCCGAAGGCCGCGCTTTCGAAATCCGAAATATCGAAGCGCCGATTACTCGGCCGCAGCAACCGCAGCGGTGCGGTCCTGCTTCTTCTCGACGATGCGGGCCGACTTGCCGCGCAGGTTGCGCAGGTAGTACAGCTTGGCGCGACGCACCTTGCCGCGGCGCACAACCTTGATCGAGTCGATCATCGGCGACAGCAGCGGGAACACGCGCTCCACGCCCTCGCCGTACGAGATCTTGCGCACGGTGAAGCTCTCGTTGATGCCGCCGCCCGAGCGGCCGATGCAGACGCCTTCGTAGGCCTGCACGCGCGAACGCTCGCCTTCGACGACCTTCACGTTGACGATCACGGTGTCACCGGGACCGAACTCCGGAATCGTCTTGCCGGCCGACAGCTTGTCGAACTGCTCTTTTTCGAGCGTCTGAATCAGGTTCATCGATAATTCTCCATCGGCGGCGCGCCCGACCATCCCGGCGCGGGCTGCGCAAAGATCCATTGTCCTGCCATTGCACGGATTTGGCGGTGCTATACGGCAATCTTGGGGGTTTGTCACCCGTCCGTCTTGTTTTTTGGCGATTTTTGCGATTCGCCCTTTGCCCGAATGGTTTGCGCCGGCTTAGCAGCCCACAAATCCGGTCGCCGGGCCTTGGTCAGGGCCTCCGCTTCGCCCAGACGCCACGCCGCGACCTTGCCGTGATCGCCCGACAGCAGCACCTCGGGGATCAGCCGGCCCTCGAACGTCTGCGGCCGAGTGTATTGCGGATATTCCAACAGACCGGCCGAAAAGCTCTCGTCGGTCGAGGATTCCAGCTTGCCCATCACGCCCGGCAGCAGCCGGACGCAGGCATCGATCAGCGCCATCGCGGCGATCTCGCCGCCTGACAGCACGTAATCGCCGATCGAGACCTCCTCCAGCCCCCGCGCGTCGATCACCCGCTGGTCGATGCCTTCGAACCGGCCGCAGACGATCAGCGGCCCGGGGCCGGCCGCCAGCTCGGCAACGCGTGCCTGGGTCAATGGCCGACCGCGCGGGCTCATCACCAAACGCGGACGGTCCGCGGATGCGTCCACGGCGTCGATTGCGGCCGCCAGCACGTCCGCCCGCAGCACCATGCCGGGGCCGCCGCCCGCCGGCGTGTCGTCGACGCTGCGGTGTCGGTCAGTGGCCGAGTCCCGGATATCGCGCGCCTCCAGGCCCCACAGCCCGGACGCCAGCGCCCGCCCCGCCAGGCTGACGCCGAGCGGGCCGGGAAACATCTCCGGAAACAGGGTGAGGACAGTGGCGCGCCAGGTCATGCAGGGCCTGCAACAGGTGAGGCGTCATGCGCGGGCTTGACCCGCGCATCCATCATCTTCGCGAGACGATGGATCGCCGGGTCAAGCCCGGCGATGACCACAGAGAATGTAGCAGCGTTCGGCCGGACCGATCGACGCGCCTTCACGCCTCCGGATGGTTCGGCGTGTCGCCTTCGATCTCGTTCGGCGGCTCGATCACCACCTGGCCGACGGCGAGGTCGACGGTCGGCACCACGGCGTTGGTGAACGGCAGCAGCAGCGTCGGACCTGACGGCGGCGCGATTTCGATGATGTCGCCGGCGCCGAAATTATGGATCGCCACCACCTTGCCGAGGGGATCGCCCGTCGTGGTGACCGCGGCGAGTCCGATCAGGTCGGCGTGGTAGTACTCGTCGGCCTCGGTCGGCGGCAGCTTGTCGCGTGCCACATAGAGCTCGACGCCGTTGAGCCGTTCGGCCTCATCACGCGTGGTGACGCCTTTCAGCGTCACCACCAGATGGCTCTTGGCCTCGCGCGCGCTCGCGATCTCGAACTGGCGCGCGCCGTCCTTGGTCACGAGCGGACCGTAGTCGCTCACGGCGAACGGATCGGCGGTGAAGCTCCACAGCCGCACCGCACCGCGCACGCCATGCGGCGCGCCGATCCGGGCGACGCAGATGAGCCCGGACGGCATCAGCCGCCCCGCTTACTTGCCGTCAGCGGCCTTGCGCTCCTTGCGCGGCACCGCCTTCTCGGGGTTGTTGCGGGCTTCACGCTTGCGGACACCGGCGGTGTCGAGGAAGCGGGCCACGCGGTCCGACGGCTGCGCGCCCTTGGCGAGCCAATCCTTGACCTTGTCGAGGTCGAGCTTGAGGCGGGCTTCGTTGTCCTTCGCCATCAGCGGATTGAAGTAGCCGAGACGCTCGATGAAGCGGCCATCGCGCGGGAAGCGCGAATCGGCGACGACGACGTGATAGAACGGGCGCTTCTTGGTACCAGCGCGCGCGAGGCGGATGACGACGGACATTGCGGATCTCCTAGGTGGGGGTTCGTGTGTGTTGGTATTTCTAAAGTCGTCAGCTCGTCATTCCGGGGCGCGCGCTAAGCGCGCGAACCCGGAATCCCGAGGTGTTCTGGAAGCCGAGATTCCGGGTTCGCGAGCTGACGCTCGCGCCCCGGAATGACGACGAAAGCAAAATCCCGCGGCTCATTTCTTCTTCCCGAGGAAGCCGCCGAGTCCCGGCAGCGTCGGCTTGCCGGACAGGCCGGTGAGGCCGGGCAGATTGGGCATGCCGCCGCGCAGCGACGCCGGCAGATCCTTCGGCAGCTCCGGCAGCCCTTCGGGCATGTCGCCGCTCTTCATCTTTTCCTGCATCGCCTTGATCTCGTCCGGCGAGGGCAGGCCGCCGCCGAAGCCCATCGCCTTGGCGAAGCCGGCCATCGGGCCGCCCTTGCCGCGACCCACGGCCTTCATCATGTCGGCCATGTTGCGATGCATCTTCAGCAGCTTGTTGACGTCCTCGACCTTGATGCCGGCGCCGGCGGCGATGCGCTTCTTGCGGCTGGCCTTGAGGATGTCGGGGTTCTTGCGCTCCTCGCGGGTCATCGAATCGATGATCGCAACCTGGCGCTTGAGCACCTTGTCGTCGATCCCGGCAGCCGCGATCTGGTTCTTCATCTTCGAGATGCCGGGCATCAGGCCCATCAGGCCGCCGATGCCGCCCATCTTGGTCATCTGCAGCAGCTGATCGCGCAAGTCCGTCAGATCGAACTTGCCCTTGCGCATCTTCTCGGCGACGGCGGCAGCCTTTTCGGCATCCAGTGTCGCAGCAGCCTTTTCGACCAGCGAGACGATGTCGCCCATGCCGAGGATGCGGCTGGCGATCCGGCTCGGATGGAAGTCTTCCAGCGCATCGGTCTTTTCGCCGGTGCCCATCAGCTTGATCGGCTTGCCGGTGACGGCACGCATCGACAGCGCGGCACCGCCGCGGCCGTCGCCGTCGATACGGGTCAGCACGATGCCGGTGAGGCCGACGCGCTGATCGAACGCGCGCGCGAGATTGACGGCGTCCTGACCGGTCAAGCTATCAGCGACCAGCAGCACTTCGTGCGGATTGGCGGCGGCTTTGATCTCGGCCGCCTCGGTCATCATCTCTTCGTCGAGCGTGGTGCGGCCGGCGGTGTCGAGCAGCACCACGTCGTAGCCGCCGAGCTTGCCGGCTTCCATCGCACGCCGGGCGATATCCGGCGGCTGCTGACCGGCGACGATCGGCAGCGTGTCGATCGAAAGATCGCGGCCGAGCACCGCGAGCTGCTCCATGGCGGCCGGACGATAGACGTCGAGCGAAGCCATCAGCACCTTGCGCTTGTCGCGCTCGGTCATGCGGCGCGCCAGCTTGGCGGTGGTGGTAGTCTTACCGGAGCCCTGCAGACCGACCATCATGATCGGCACCGGCGGCACGGCGTTGAGGTCGATCGACTGAACTTCGGACCCCAGCGTGGCGATCAGCTCGTCATTGACGATCTTGACCACCATCTGGCCGGGCTTGACCGACTTGACGACGGTGGCGCCGACCGCCTGCTCGCGGACCCGCTCGGTGAACGAGCGCACCACTTCGAGCGCGACGTCGGCTTCCAGCAGCGCGCGACGGATTTCGCGCATCGCCGCATCGACATCGGCCTCGCTGAGCGCACCGCGCCCGGTCAGCCGATCGAGAATGCCACCCAGCTTTTCCGACAGATTGTCGAACATCGGCCCAATTCCAGCGACGGCCTTCCGGCGAAAGGCCTACAAAACCAAACACTTATGGCGCCCGAGGGCGCATCGCGCTGTCGGACGTTGACCTCCGGCCTCTTAGGACCGGGCGGCGGATCGAAAGACAAGCCTTTCGAGAATTTGGCGATCCATACGCGCTCGACGGGCGAAGCGCAAGGCTGGTCCGCCGGCGCGCGGTTTCGGTCGCACGCAGGGCACCGGTGCGCAAGGCAGAAAGCTCGCTCGACGACGGTATTATTCTGCAGGCTAGCGACCTCCGGGTCCCATCGCGTGACAGGCAGGTCGAATTCGCAAGGTCCGCTTAAGGCGAATTTCGGCAAGTCGGCGCCCACGCCGCCGCTCCCCGTAGTTCTACAAGCTCCCGGACCTCGGGACGGCTGCTATAGGGCCGCCCCGCTCCGAAGTTGCTGCTTTCCGGTTAATCTCGACATGAAATTCGTGAAGCTTGCAGATGCCCGCGCCGCGATCGAGCAGCTGCTCGACGAGGTCGAACGCGGTGAGACGATCATCATCACCCGCGGCGTCCTGCCGCGCCGCAAAGCCGGCGAGCCGCAGGAGCAATGGCGGACCGCGATGCAGGACCTGCGCGATCTGAAGAAGGGTGCCGGCCTCGCCTCGATTGAAGACCTGCTGCAATGGCGCGAGGAACAGCGAAAGGCTGCCCGCAGCCGGCGGACCGCGCCGATCCGGTGGATCTGACGCCCGGTAAACCTTGCCGTACGAGCGACCGCGCTTAGATGACCAGTCCACACACGGGTCAAGCGTGATGAACCTTCGCAAGGCAGCCGGAACAACCGGCGCCAATCCTGACTTCTCCCTCCATCAGCCCTTGACGATCGTTTGCCTGCCGGACCGGGCTCCGTGATGCGCTTGGCGAAGCTTCACAAACTCGCGGCTCGGTTGATCGGCGCGTGACTGTATGACGTTGATCACGCGCCGCCGCCTGCTGGCGACCGCTGCCGGCCTTGCCGCCACGGCCGGGCTTTCCTCCCTCTGGATCTCCCGCATGAGCTATTACCAAGGCCCGGTCACCGATCACTTCGATGGCACGCGCTTCTTCGATCCCGATGGGGCGCCGCCGAAGAGCTTCTGGGAGGTGATGCGCTGGCGATTCAGCCACAAGCCGGCGCAATGGCCCGAATGGGCTCCGAGCCCGTTCGCCGACACGCCGCCGCCGCGTGTCGACGGCGCCGGCGTCAGGCTGGTTTATGTCGGCCATGCGAGCTGGCTGATCCAGACCGCCGGACTGAACATCCTGATAGACCCGGTATGGTCGGAGCGGGTGTCGCCGGTCAGCTTCGCCGGGCCCAAACGGCACAACGATCCGGGCATCGCGTTCGACCGCCTGCCGAAGATCGACGTGGTGCTGGTGTCGCACGGCCACTACGACCATCTCGACCTCGCTACGCTGTCGCGGCTTGCTGCCGCGCATGCGCCGCGGGTGATCACGCCGCTCGGCAACGATCTGACCATGACGGCGCACGATGCCACGATCCGCGCCGAAGCTTATGACTGGAGCGACCGCGTCGAACTGAATGATCGCGTCGCGGTGACGCTGGTGCCGACCCGGCATTGGACGGCGCGCGGCCTGTTCGACCGCAACCGCGCACTGTGGGCCAGCTTCGTGCTCGAAACGCCCGCCGGCAAGATCTACGTGGTGTGCGATTCCGGCTATGGTGATGGCCGGCACTTCCGCCGCGTCCGCGACGCCCATGCGCCGCTGAAGCTGGCGATCCTGCCGATCGGCGCGTACGAGCCGCGCTGGTTCATGCAGGATCAGCACATGAATCCGGCTGACGCCGTGAAGGCGCTGGCCGATTGCGGCGCCGAGCGGGCGCTCGCCAATCACCACGGCACCTTCCAGCTCACCGACGAGGCGATCGACGCACCCGAGCAGGCGCTGTATGCGGCGCTCGATGCCGGGGGCGTCCCGCGCGAGCGGTTTCCGGTGCTGAAGCCCGGGCAGGTGTTCGAGCTGTGAGCGCCGCGCTTACTGCGCCTTGATACCCCAGTTCACCGTGACCGACACGTTCAAGGTCTGCTCGCCCGGCGCAACCTGAGCGCCGGTCGACAGATCGGCAGCCATCTTGCGCATCGGCACCATGCCGGGGGCGGAATCTTCGGCAATCGACAGCGGCGCACCGAGCGTGAGACCGGCGGCGCGCGCGTAAATCTCGGCCTTGCGGCGCGCATCGGCGACCGCTGCGGTCCGCGCTTCGTCGAGCAGCTTGGATGCATCGCTGACGGTGAAGCTGATGCCGCGCACCTCATTGGCGCCCGCCACCATCAGCCGATCGAGAATCCCCGCCACCGCCGCGATGTCGCGCACCCGCACCGACACGATGTTCTTGGCGACGTAGCCGGTGACTTCGCTTGGACCGGGGCGGTCGGCATATTGCGGCTGCAGCGACAATTGCGAGGTCTGGATATCCTTGCCGTCGATGCCGGCGTTCTTCAACTCCAGCAGCACTTTGCCCATTGCCAGATTGGTAGCTTCCGCCGCCGCGCGGGCCGACTTGGCGAAGTTCGACACCCCGGCTTCGATCATGGCGGTGTCGGGCGCGACCGACTTCTGCGCTTCGCCGCGCACGACGATACCCGGCGGCGGGGCGTCCTGGGCACGCGCCGGCAGCGCGACGAGCAGGCAGCAAGCGGCAGCAACGGAAACAGAGCGGAGCATGTTCATTTCATCGGCACGTAAACGTTGATCACCAGCTTGTCTTCGGCGGTCTTCAGCGGGTCGGTGATGTATTCCTCGATGAAGGTGTCCTTGGCCTCGAGCTTCTTGTCGTCGAGGAAATTGGTGATCGCCTCGTAGGTGTTGTCCATGTTGTCGTAGGAGCCGCGATGGACGAACTTGAGCGCCTTGCCGTCGGGCGACTTGCCGATGCTCATCGACTTGGCGAGGTTCTTCGGCTCCTGCGGCACCGGCACCTGGGCCTGGAAGGTGAAGCCGGTATCGTCGGTCGAGGTGTAGACAATCATCGGGTTGCCGTTCGGCGCGATGCCCTGCTTGTCGAGCAGCGCGGTCAGCGACTTGAACGCGTCCATCAAACTGTCGAACGCGTTATCCCAGTTCGCCTTGCCCTTCAGGATCACCACCGTCTTCGGCTCCAGCGTGGTCTCCTCGCCGAACGGATCGGCGGTCTGCACCGGCGCGGGCGTGGACGGCGCCGCGGGGGTCTGGGCCGCTGACGGGGGCGTGGCGGGAGCCGGCGTCGCAGCCGGTGTTTCGCTCGCCGTCGGCGGCGTCGCTGGGGCAGAGGTCGACGGCGCAGAGGTCGACGGATTTGCCGGGGTGGCAGGCGCAGGCGTCGCCTGAGCCGGCGCCGGTTGGGTCGGCGCAGTCTGAGCTGGCGTCGGTGCTGCGGCTGCCGGCTTGTCCTTGGCGTCCTTGCTGGCGTCGGGGGCGGTCTGGGCTGATGCGCCGGCGATGCCGAGCGTCAGCACCAGCGCCGGCATCAGCCCGACGCGCGTCACACCAAACAGGCAGGGGCGTTCCATTCCATCTCTCCCAAGGCCACCGCGAACGTCGCCCGACCTTCCCGGGTGGCGCAGCATCGGACTTGCGCCAGTCACCGAGTCGAGCGGCTCCTCATAACATCCGATCCGCGATTTCGTCCCGTCCTGGCGAGCCATGCGATGGCGGTGTGGCTTCCCTGTGGCCGCGCGCCGCTGCGGGCGGCAGACTGGCCAAACCGGGCCGGGTTCGCCATATAGGCGCGGCGAGGACGAGAGCATGAGCGCGCTGGACAACCGCCTGTTCGCCAAGATGAACGGCATCGGCAACGAAATCGTGGTGGTCGACCTGCGCGACCAGCCGGCGCCGGTGACGCCGGCCGATGCGCGGGCGGTGGCGGCTCACGTGCCCTACGATCAGTTGATGCTGCTGCAGCCGGCCCGGCTGTCCGGCACCGAAGCCTTCGTCCGGATTTACAACAATGACGGCTCCGAATCCGGCGCCTGCGGCAACGGCATGCGCTGTGTCGCGCGGCAGATGTTTGCCGGCAGCGACCAGAACGGTCTGACCTTCGAGACCCGCGCCGGCCTGCTCAATTGCTGGCGCGGCCCGGCCGATGGCCTCTACACCGTCGACATGGGCGAGCCGAAGTTTGGCTGGCAGGACATTCCGCTCGCCGAGGAATTCCGCGACACCCGGATGATCGAATTGCAGATCGGCCCGATCGACGCGCCAGTGCTGCACACGCCGTCGGTCGTCAGCATGGGCAATCCGCACGCGATCTTCTGGGTCGACGATGTGAACGCCTATGATCTCGGCCGGTTCGGACCATTGCTCGAGAACCATCCGATCTTCCCGGAGCGCGCCAACATCACGCTCGCCCATATCGTCGATCGCCAGCACATCACGATGCGGACCTGGGAGCGCGGCGCCGGGCTGACCAAGGCGTGCGGGTCGGCCGCCTGTGCGACCGCGGTCGCGGCCGCGCGGCTGAAGCGCACCGAGCGGACGGTCGACATGACGCTGCCGGGCGGCCAGCTCACCATCGAGTGGCGCGAGAGCGACAACCACGTGCTGATGACCGGCGGCGCCGAATTCGAGTTCGAAGGCCGGTTCGATCCGGCGCTATTCGCCGGCGCACTCGACCCGACCGGCGCCTGATGGCCGTCGAGGTCGTCACCTTCGGCTGCCGCCTCAACGCGTTCGAGTCCGAGCTGATCCGGCGCGAGGCTGAAGGCGCCGGCCTCGCTGACACCATCGTGGTCAACAGCTGCGCGGTGACCAACGAGGCGGTGGCCCAGGCGCGGCAGCAGATCCGCAAGCTGAAACGCGCGCGCCCCGAGGCCCGGATCATCGTCACCGGCTGCGCGGCGCAGACCGAGCCGGCGACATTCGCCGCGATGGCCGAAGTCGACCGGGTGATCGGCAATGATGATAAGACCCGCAGCGAGGCCTGGCACGCCGCCAAGGGCGCGCTGAAGGCCGGCCCGAGCTTCGGGCTCGACACCGAGCAGAAGATCGCGGTCGCCGACATCATGGCGGTGCGCGAGATGGCGCCGCATCTGCTGGACGGGTACCAGAGCGGACTGCCGCGGGTGTTCGTGCAGGTGCAGAACGGCTGCGACCATCGCTGCACCTTTTGCATCATCCCGTATGGCCGTGGGAATTCCCGCTCGGTGCCGGTCGGCGCAGTGGTCGAGCAGGTGCGGCGGTTGGCCGAGCGCGGCCACGTCGAGATCGTGCTGACGGGGGTCGACCTCACCAGCTACGGCGCCGACCTGCCGGGTACGCCGAAGCTCGGCACCCTGGTTAAGAAAGTGTTACGGCACGTGCCGGAGCTGCAGCGGCTGCGGATCTCGTCGATCGATCAGGTCGAGGCCGACCGCGAGCTGATCGATGCGCTCGCTACCGAACCGCGGCTGATGCCGCATCTGCACCTGTCGCTACAGGCCGGCGACGATTTGATCCTCAAACGGATGAAGCGCCGGCATGCGCGCGCCGACGCGGTCGCGTTCTGCAGGGAGGCCCGGCGGCTGCGGCCGGACATCGCGCTCGGCGCCGATCTGATCGCCGGGTTTCCGACCGAGACCGACGAGATGTTTCAGCGCTCGCTCGACCTGGTCGAGGAATGCGGCCTGACGTTTCTGCATGTGTTTCCGTATTCGCCGCGGCCCGGCACGCCGGCCGCGCGGATGCCGCAGCTCGATGGTCGCGTGATCCGCGATCGCGCCGCCCGGCTGCGCGCAGCCGGCGATGCAGCGCTGCAGCGGCGGCTGGCCGCCGAGATCGGCACGACCCGCGCGGTGCTGATCGAGAGCCCGACGCAGGGCCGCACCGAGCACTTCCTCCTGGTCGCGATCTCGGGCGCGACGCCCGCAGATGTGCAGACCCTGCGGATCACCGGGCACGACGGCGCGCGGCTGACCGTATAGCGGCGCCAATTACTTCAGCGTCCACACGCCGGTGTGTTTGATTTCGGAATCTTCCAATTCGCGCGTCACCGGGACGCTATAGCTCGCAAGCTTCACGAGTTGATCTTTCGGCAAGTAGTAGCGTCCAGGATCGCCGATCAGCACCTGCGCGCCCTGTGCTGCACGGCCTTGCAGGAAGGTGAAGGCAAGCCCGGCGATGTCCTGCTGATAGAAGATATCGCCAGCCAGCACGGCTTGCGCCGGCAGCGGATGCGGCCCAGCGAGCAGATCGTCGCCGCAGACCTCGATCACGACGCCATTGGCCGCAGCATTGACCAGGATCGCCTCGCGCGCAAACCCATCGATATCGAACGCGGTGACCTTGCGCGCGCCGGCCTTCATCGCCGCGATCGCCACCAGCCCGGAGCCGGAGGCCAGATCGATCACCTCTTTGCCGGCGACGTCCTGCGGATGATCCAGCACATAGCGCGCCAGCGCCTGCCCGCCGGCCCAGGCGAACGCCCAGAACGGCGGCGGCAACCCGGCTTCGCCAAGCTCTTCTTCAGTCTTGCTCCACAGCGGCAGCGCCTCGTCGGCGACATGCAGCATCACCTCCGGCACGAGCGGCACCTCGCGCAGCCGGGTATTGGCATGGATGAAGGCGATGGGATCAGTAATGGCGGAGCTGCTCATCGCGCGGTGATGGGCGAGCGGTGGAGAGATGTAAAGCGATCACCATCCTCATCCTTCGAGACGCGGCCAAATGGCCGCTCCTCAGGATGAGGTGCCTAGGCTCCAGGCAAGGCCCTCATGGTGAGGAGCCCGGCGGAGCCGGGCGTCTCGAACCATGATCTGTCCTGCTGTCCGTCCCCTAAAGCCCACCCATCTTGCAGACCAGTTTCCATTCCTCAGCGGTGACCGGCTGCACTGACAGGCGCGAGTATTTCAGCAGCGCCATTTCGGCGAGGCGGGGCTCGGCCTTGATGGCGGCAAGGGTCACCGGCGTCTTCAAGGGCTTCTCGGCCTTGAGATCGACGCAGACGAATTTGCCGCTGGCATCGGTCGGATCTGGGTAGGCTTCGCGGATAATCTCGGCGATGCCGACGATCTCTTTGCCCTCGTTGGAGTGATAGTAGAACGCGCGGTCGCCGCGCCGCATCGCCACCATGTGCAACTTGGCGGAGTGATTGCGTACGCCGGTCCAGGCTTCGCCCTCGGCACCCTTGGCGACCTGCTGGTCCCACGACCACACCGACGGCTCAGATTTCACCAGCCAATACGCCACCTCTATTCCTCCGCCTTGAGCGGCCGCGTCAGCAGCCCTTCGATCGCGGCATCGACGCTGAGCTTGCCGCTGAGCACCGCCGCCACCGCGGTCGAGATCGGCATGTCGATGTCCTTGGCCTGCGCCATCTCCAGCAGCACCGGCGCGGTGTAGTAGCCTTCGGCGAGCTTGCCATGCGCGGCGGTCTCGATCTGCTCGCCGCGGCCGAGCGCCATGCCGAACGAGAAATTGCGCGACTGCGGCGTCGAGCAGCACATCGTCAGATCGCCGAGCCCCGACAGGCCGTGCATGGTTTCGATTCGCGCCCCATAGGCCTTGCCGAACCGCACCAGCTCGACGAAACCGCGCGTGGTCATCGCCGCCCGCGCGGACGCGCCAAGCTGGCGGCCCTCGACGATGCCGGCGGCGATCGCCAGCACGTTCTTGGTGGCGCCGCCGAGTTCGACGCCACGCACATCGGTCGAATGATACGGGCGGAAGCTGCCGGAATTCATCGCCTGGGCCAGCGCCTGCGCGCAGGCCGCATCGGTGGCGGCGATCGTCACCGCGGTCGGCAGCCCGCGCGCCACGTCCGCCGCAAAGCTTGGACCCGACAGGATCGCCGGGATCGCAGCCGGTGCCGCTTCGGCAACGATCTCGGTCATGAACCGGTGGGTGCCGTGCTCGATGCCCTTGGCGCAGGCGACCAGCGGGGTTCGCGGCGCGATCAGCGGCTGCAGCGACGTCACCACTTGGCGCAGCACCTGTGCCGGCACGACCAGCAACAGCGCGTCGGCGCGCGCCGCCTCGGCGAGGTCGCGCGTCACCTGGATCGAGGGTTCGAGCCGCACGCCGGGCAGGAAGCGGCTCTCACGCGCCGCAATCAGATGCTCGGCATTGCCGGCATCATGCTCCCACAGCGTCACGTTTCGGCCAGCCCGCGCGGCGGTCTGCGCCAGCGCCGTGCCCCAGGCTCCGCCTCCGAGCACGGCAATCGAATTCAACGAACTCATCGCAATATCATCCAAGCCACCGACTTGAGCCCGGCCTTAGAACCCGGCGCGCGTGTTGGCAAATTTGGCCGGCGCGGTGGCGTTGGCGTCGAGCAGCCAGCGCGCGCGCGGCGCGGTATCCATCGTGTCGGTGAGGCCGAGCGCCAGCCGTTCGGCGCCGGCCCAGGCGATCATCGCGCCGTTATCGGTACACAGCGCCGGCGGCGGCACGATCAGCGTGGTCTGCGCTTTCGCCGCGACCTCGCGCAGCATCCGCCGGATCGCCTGATTGGCGGCGACGCCGCCGGCCGCAACCAGCGCTTTCGGCGGACCGAACCGTTCCTTGAACAGCCGCAGGCCGGCGCCGAGCCGGTCAGCCACCGACTCCAGCACCGCCGCCTGGAAGCCGGCGCATAGATCGGCAATGTCCTGCGGATCGAGCGGCGTCAGCTTGCCGGCCTCGTTGCGCACCGCGGTCTTCAGGCCGGACAGCGAAAAATTGGCATCCTGGCGGCCGAGCATCGGGCGGGGGAATGCGAACCGGTTGGGATCGCCGGCTTCGGCCGCGCGTTCGACCTGTGGGCCGCCAGGGTAGGGCAGGCCGAGCATCTTGGCGATCTTGTCGAACGCCTCGCCGACCGCGTCGTCGACCGTCGTTCCCAGCCGGACGTAGTTACCGACGCCGAGCACGGCGACGATCTGGGTGTGGCCGCCGGAGGCGAGGAACAGGCAGTAAGGAAACTCCACCGCATCGGTCAGCCGCGGCGTCAGCGCGTGGGCTTCGAGGTGATTGACCGCAATCAGCGGCGTGCCGTGCACCAGCGCAATCGCCTTGGCGGTGGTCAGCCCGACAATCACGCCGCCGATCAGTCCGGGCCCAGCGGCCGCAGCGACGCCCGACAGTCCGGCGAATGCCACGCCAGCTTCGTTCATCGCAGCTGCAATAATGCCGTCGAGCACGTCGACATGGGCGCGCGCGGCGATCTCAGGGACGACGCCACCAAACGGGGCGTGTTCGTCGGTCTGGGAACGTACAATATTGGAGAGAAGCCGGCCGCTGCCGTCGGCGCGGCGCTCGACCACGGCGGCTGCGGTTTCATCGCAGGTGGTCTCGATCCCCAGCACCAGCAAGGCTTGTTCACTAGTCAAATTGAGCCCTTGCGTTTGCGCCCGAACCAGCGTTCTCCTTGCCTCGCGTAGCATTGCGGGGTCTTGGAATGCAATCATCCCCTTGGCGCCCTGCGGCCCCGGCAGATTGCGTGGGAGCGGCGAAGCGGGGTGCTGCGGCGCGACCGGTTTTCACGCGGCTCAGGGTCATGCGGCCGGGCTACTTCGGATTCACTCTCATCAATCGACAGCCGAGGACGTAACGCGTGGCTTTGCTCGTCACCCGCCCGCAACCCGACGGCGACGCGACTGCGAAGACGCTGCGCGCCAAAGGTTATGACGTGTTGCTGGCGCCGATGCTGCGGTTCGAGCCGGTGCCGTTTCCCGACGATCCCGACGCGCACTACACCGGCGTGATCGTCACCAGCGCCAATGCGCTGCGTGCGCTGGACGATCAGCCGGTGCTGGCGCGGCTGTTGAAACTGCCGCTGTTCGCCGTCGGCAAGCACACCGCCCGCAAGGCGCAGGACGCCGGCTTTAGCGACGTGATCATCGCCGACGGCGATGCGGCCAAGCTCAGGATCAAGATCCGCGACACCTTCAGCGGGAAAGACAAGCGCGCTGGCGCGTTGCTGTATCTGGCGGGCGCCGATCTGTCGCGCGACCTCGCCGGCGAATTGCGCGAAGATGGCTTCGAGGTGGTGATGCAGACCGCCTACCGGATGATGCCGGTGCCGAGCCTGCCTGCCGAGGTGTGCGACGCTTTCGCGGCTAATCGCATCGAGGCTGTGCTGCATTACTCGCGGCGCAGCGCCCGGGCGTTCATCGACGCGACGCGGAGCTCCGGCATCGAGATTTCGGCGCTGGCGATTCCGCAATGCTGCCTGTCGGAGGCGGTCTCCGAGGTGGTGCGTGAGGCCGGCGCCAACCAGGTGATGGTGGCGCGCAAGCCGGACGAAAAGGCGCTGCTCGAAGCGCTGGATCGGGCGCTCAGCCCGGCCAAAGTGAATTGATGCCGCGCCGGACCGCCGGCGCCGACAGGTAGCGACGAGGAAAATCCAGGGATGGTCCAGAACAGGCCCGAACACGAACAGGCTGCGGAACCGGCCGAGCTGGCTCAGCCGACCGGCGAGGAGATCAGCGCCGCGCCCGCCGGCGCCGAGGCGGAAGCCGCAGCGGAGACAGCACCCGAGGCCGAACCGGCGCGGGGACCGGAGCAGGCGTTCGACATCGCCGCCGATCAGCGCGAGCAGGCCGAACAGGCTGCCGGGCTGCCGGAACCGGAATTTGCCACCACCACGGCTGCTGCCGATGCGTCGGCGACCGCGCAAAGCTCCGCAGCACCGCGCAACAGCATCGCGTCGCTGATCCTGCCGCCGGTGCTGACGATCGCGATCGCCACCGGCCTCGTGGTCGGCGCCGCCAAGATGGGGCTGTTGCCGCAGTTCCTGTCGTCGACCAGCGTCACCGCCCCGCAGGCCGACCCGACGGCCCTTGACGCGCTGAACGCACGGATCGCCAAGCTCGAAGCCGCTCCCGCAACCGGCGGCGCCGCAGCCGCGCCGAGCGACACCGCGGCGCTGGAAGCGCTCGCGATCCGGATCACCAATCTCGAAGCCCGGCCGAAGGCGGCGGCCGATGGCGCTGCCACTTCCGATCCCGCCGCTACCGGCCGGATCGACGCGCTGGAGAAGTCGGTGGCATCACTGCGTGACGATCTGACCGCGCTACGCGGCCAGACCGAACAGCTCGCCGCGACCATCAAGGAGCTGAAGGCGTCTCCGGACGCCAGCGCTGGCGAGGCCAAGCCGACTGCGGACGCCGCCGCCGCCGACAAAACGGCCGCGCTGGAGCAGACCACCGCCGCAATGGCGGCGATCGATCGGCGCCTTGGCGCACTGGAAACTGCCGCCAAGGCCGAAGCCGAAAGACCCGCGCCGAAGACGGCCCCCGCCGAAGACGGCGCGCTGCGCCGCGCGGTCGCCGCCACCTTGCTCGACCTCGCGGTCACGCAAGGCCAACCGTTTCAGGCACTGCTGAAGGCCGCGGCGCCGCTGGCGCCCGATGCTGGTGCGCTGAAGCCGCTCGACCGCTTCGCTGCGACCGGCGTGCCGAGCGCCCGTGCGCTCGGCCAGGAGCTGGTCGATCAGCTGCCCGGCCTGCTGCCCGACAAGAGCACCGCGAACGCCAACTTCATCGACCGGTTTCAGGCCAACGCCGAGCGGCTGGTGAAAATTCAGCGTTCGGACGCGGTCGAAGGCATCGATCGCACCGCGATCGTCGGCCGGCTGACCGCGGCCGGCAAGCAGGGCGACATCGCCGCCGCGCTGAAGGAGCTGAAAGCGCTTGCGCCGGGTGACCGCGCTCCTGTTCAATCCTGGATCGACAAGGCCGAGGCGCGCGACCAAGCGCTCGCCGCGTCCCATCAATTCGCCACCGCAGCGCTCGGGGCGCTGCAAAAACCGTCGCCATAGGTCTGCCCATGCTGCGCATCGTTCTGTTTCTCGTGATCATCGCGCTCGCGGCGGCGGGCGCTGCCTGGGTGGCCGAACAGCCCGGCGAAGTGGTGCTGTCGTGGAACGACTGGAAGGCGTCGATGACACTGCCAGTGTTCGCGCTGGTGCTCGGCGCCGGCGTGGTCGCCGTGATGCTGGCCTGGGCGGTCATCCTCGGCGTGCTGCGCGCACCCGGCTGGATGAAGCGCGGCCGCAGCTCGCGGCGTAGCGCCCGCGCCCGCAACGCCATCACCCAGGGCCTGCTCGCCGTCGGCCATGGCGACAGCAGCGCCGCTCGTGCCCACGCCAACGCGGCGCGCCGACATGCCCCGCACGATCCGCTCGCTCTGCTGCTGCAGGCGCAGTCGGCACAGCTCGAGGGCGACCGCGAAGGCGCCCGTCGCGCGTTCCTGGCGATGGCCGCCCGCAAGGACACCAAGTCGCTCGGCATGCGCGGGCTGTATATCGAGGCGCAGCGCGCCGACGATCCCTATGCGGCCCTGGCGATCGCCGAAGAAGCGCTGCGGCTGCAGCCGACCTGTGCCTGGGCGTCGCAGGCGGTGCTCGGGTTCCGCTGCGCCCGCTCGGACTGGACCGGCGCCCTGGAAATTCTCGAGCGCAATCTGTCGGCTGGCCTGATCGATAAGAAGGCGTTTCGCCGGCAGCGTGCGGTGCTGCTGACCGCGCGGGCGACCGATCTGGAAGAAAGCGACGAGAGCCTTGCCCGCGACAGCGCGCTGGAAGCCAACAAGCTGGCGCCGACCCTGGTGCCCGCGGCGGTGCTGGCAGCCAAATATCTGGCCGACGCCCATCAGGTTCGGCGCGCCATGAAGGTGATCGAGGCAGCCTGGCAGGCGCAGCCGCATCCGGACCTGGCCTCGACCTACGCCAACCTGAAGCCGGGCGACACCGCGACTGCGCGGCTCGGCCGGGTCGAGAATCTGGTCGCCAAGGGTCCGCAGCAACTCGAGAGCGCCGTTGCGATCGCACGCGCGGCGATCGACGCTGGCTCGCTCAGCCGCGCCCGCGCCGCACTGCAGCCCTATCTCGACATGCCGACCCAGCGCGTCGCGATGCTGATGGCCGAGATCGAGCACGGCGATCGCGGCGACACCGCGAAGGCGCGGGCCTGGACGCTGCGGGCAGTGCGCGCGCTGCACGACCCGGTGTGGACCGCCGACGGCTATGTGTCGGATCACTGGCGGCCCGTTTCGCCGGTCACCGGACGGCTCGACGCGTTCCAGTGGCAGGTGCCGGTGTCGGCGTTGCCATCCAACAAGGTCGAGGTGATCGACGACAAGTTCCACGACGCCCTGATCGCCTCGGCGGCCGGCGAAGCGCTTCCCGCCAGCACGACGGCGGAAGCCGTCACCGTCACGGTGGAGGCGGCCCCGGAAGCCCCGATCGTGACGCCGAAGGAAACCACCGTTGTGGCCGATGAGCCCGCCAAATCGGACAAACCCGCCAAGGCGACTGAGGCTCCCACTGAGGTGGCGGCCGGGCCGGCGTCGTCTGCGGCGCCGCTGTTCCACCGCCGCAAGGAGGCGGCCCCGGTGATTCCGATCGTGCGGGCTCCCGACGATCCAGGCGTCGACGAAGACGCGGCACCTGAAGAGTTCGCCGAACGCTCGCAGGCGCCGGCGGCCGGGCAGAGCAGCGGCTGGCGGGGTTACCGACCGCCGCGCTGAGCCCACGGCGCGCTTCTGTTGTTGGGACGACGTTCAACAAAACCACACCGGCGGATGCTCCGACCGCCGGTTCAGGCGCCCTGGTTCTTGCCAATCAGGCCGCCGCCCGATATCAGGAGCCGACGTTTCGGGCCGCTTCGTCAGCGCGCTCGCGGTCGCCGCAATAGCTCAGCTGGTAGAGCACGTCATTCGTAATGACGGGGTCGGGGGTTCGAATCCCTCTTGCGGCACCACCCTTTCTTCCTTCACCGGCACCGATCCTGATCCGCCACGCCACGCGTGAGTTCGGGCGCAGCCAGGCCTCGGCTTCAAGGGCTTCGTCGGGACGCTTCCGAAGCAAGCGCGTCCAGCGGACCATCTTGTTGTCTCCGGGTGTGATCTGACGCCGAGCATGTCTCCATCCAGGCTCGCTCAAGCACTTGGCACGACCAGCATGCCTTGGAGCGAACACCTGTCTGGCTGCATCGAACGTCCAGCCGAGCGTTCGGAGACATCGCCGACACATGGGAGTGCGTTGGACGGGGCTGGGGGGCGATGCTCCGTATCTTGGCCAGGCACAACCTCAAGACGTTCGCCTGCCCCAAATAGAAAAGCCCGCGCGATGCGCGGGCTTTTGTTGGTACCGGCTCACCCGCCTGGGTGAGCCTCGATGTCATGATCTCAACGCTTGGTTTTGATCGTCGCGCCTTCAATGACTCGAGGAGGCGCGTTCAGGGTCGCGGAAGAGGCGCCGATCAGGCGCGCTTCGGAACGCCCAAACCGTTGTGCAGCCAGCTGCTCCACGATCGCGACAGCGTCTCGCTGACCGTCCGGCCATCCGTGAACAACATCTCGCGGGCATTGCTGACGGCCCCCTTCAGATCCATCCACATTTCCTTGAGATTGGCCAGAATACCGTTCGTGCCGTCGAGCACGCGATGGCTCTTCAGCTTGGCCAGCTCGATCAGAGACTGCTGGATCTTGGCGATCGACCGCGCGATCCGGCCGATTTCATCCGAGCGGCTCAGCGCATGGATGCGAACGCTGGTGTCGCCAGAGGCGAGGCGTTCCACGTCCTTCTCCAGTTCGCCGAGCGGGGCGAGCAGGCCACGCGAAATCCGGGTGCCGACCAGACCGACCACCGCGAAGACCACGACACCGGCGAGCAGCAGCATGGTGCGGGCAGCGCCGACACCGTAATCCGGAGTCGAGGTGACCACCGTCTCCGAAGCCTGAACCACCAGACCCTGACCTTCGTACGACGCCGGCATCACCACCGGCCCGGCATCCTGCTGCATCACCAGCATGCCGACGATGCTGCCGTCCGCGGCGCGGACTGGCGACAGCGTCGCTCCCCCTTGGCCGACCAGGCGGTCGAGCGACGCAACGCTCGCAGCCTGCTTGGCATGGCTATCGGTGACCTTGTGCAAGACCATTTCGCCGACACCACCGATGGCGACCGAGGCGAACAGCGTAATTCCCAAGACGAGGATCGAGATCTTCTGGGCTAGGTTTCGGTTGGACAGATCGAATTGCATCGTAGTTCTCCAGCTTTCTTCAATTAGGGGCGGCTTGCCCCCTAAGGTGAACAGCGTGAACAACGCTTTACTTATTAACGTTAACGATTTGCTAACTCCCGCGTAGACCTGCTTGGGACCACGCTAAGAAAACGCCTCACGCTGGAACGGTGAACGAGCGCTGGTAACCAGGCACTCGTTCGAGAGAATCGCGAATCACCATGAGCCAATTAGCCGTCTAACTCTTTGATTAAACAGGTAGTTGCTCAGTAAAACACGATCCGTGGAATCAGTTTTGCTCCGATTCGCGCGGCTGTAAATATACAGAGAAGTCAGTACCGGCGCTTGCCCCGCGACAATGGGAGTACGCGAGCTTCACTCTTTTAACGGAGCGATGATCGAGCGGTGTTCGTTTACTAATTCCCGACACCAGACATACCGCCCCGCCGGTCACCGGTCATGCCGAAGTAACAATCAGCGACAGCGCTGCCTCGCGGCTTGCGCAGTCGCGCGAAGCTCATGGTCATCGCCTGGACGCCGATCCGGGCGACTTCATCCGGCGAACGTTCCGCCCGCGCAGGCCAGCTGACGCGCCGCGACCCTATGCCGCTGGCCATGCTGCGCCGCGGTCCGGCGCCACCGCCCGAACGTGGCGACAGATGCGAATGCTTCGTTTTGATCCAGAGCAAAGACGAGTCTCCGTTTCCGGGGCTCCCTTCGCACCGCGGCAACGGCGCTGCCGGCTTTTCGACGGGCCAACAGCCGCGCGAGGCGATCCAATCCCTGCTTCCCCTCGGCAGCGGCCATGGTCTCATCGCACTCGTTCAGCAATCTGCTTTTTTGGTCGAGGGCAACCAGATCGAGTGCGTGCCGTGCATACTGAAAGCATTGTCTCGACTGTTATTCCGCATCTCGTCGTCAAGCACACCTCCGCCAGGACCCGCGTTGCGCAGGATCCGGCGGAAGCTCGCGCCGCGGAACTCGCCCGACTCCTGATCGCGCCGAACCTCGCCGACGCGTTCGACCTGATCGACAAGTCACTGGCGCGGGCGTCGTCGCCGACCGCGTTGTTCACCGGACTGTTCGAACCGACCGCCCGCAGCCTCGGCAATCTGTGGAGCGAAGACGCCTGCAGCGAATTCGAAGTCACGATCGGCCTCTGCCATCTACAGACGGCGATGCGCCGCATCAGCTTCGATCTGTTGTCGGCGCCGCTGGCGCGCTCGCAGCCGCGCAGCGTGCTGCTGGTGTCGCAGCCCGGCGAGCCGCACTCGTTCTGTGCGGCGCTGCATGCCGAACTGCTGCGACAGGCCGGTTGGAACACCGTGAGCGAATTCCCCGACACCGATCGCGCGCTGTCGGATCTGGTCGCCAACGGCTGGTTCGATGCCGTCAACATCTCACTGTCGCCAGCGCTGCGCCGCGAGCACTGGCTGCCGCGGATGGCCGAGACCATCCGCAAGCTGCGCGCCGCATCCCGCAATCCGGCGCTCGCAGTGGTCGCCAGCGGCCGCGTATTCGCTGAACGCAGCGACGCCGTTGCTCTCGTCGGGGCCGATGCCGCGACAATCTCGTCAGTGCAGATCGAGCGCTGCCTGATGCGCTCGTTGCTCAATCGCACCGCGCGTCCGGCGGCAAACTTCGCCTGGATCTGATCTCCGCCGCACCTTTCGTTCATCTCGCGGCCGCTTCGGATACCGAGGCGGCCGTTGCGTTGAGTCGCACCTGGCCTCTGTGTTGGCCGGATTGCCAACTCGCCCGACTCGCGCCCCACCGCCATATTCCAATCGTGCGTCCGTGCTATCGGTGATGCCTTCAGAGGGGCTGGTCATGCAATCCGAAACGAAATCCTATCCGTTCGATCACCTGCCGATGATCGACTACGACGCCCACCCGGCCTATGGGCGCGTGATGTCGATGCCGATGCTCGGTGCGCGGCTGAAGGCGATCACGATTTTCGGTTACGGATTCTGTCTCACCACCGCGCAGCGGATGATCGACGTCGAGCACCTGCCGCGCCCCGCCGAGGCCGGCAACCGCTTCGTCACCACGCTGCGCAGCCTGCCGACCTATCTGCGCCTGATCATGCTGCAGCGGCTCGGCCGGTTCAGTGCGGGCTCCGCCTACGCGCCGAAGACCGAGCGCGGCACCGCGGTGTTCGTCCCGCTCGCCCGCGACGGCTTTGCCGCCGTGCAGCTCGGTCCCGACAAGATCGTCGAACTGCGCAACCAGCTCGACGCCGCGTTCAAGACACTCGAACATCGTGTGGCGATTCCGGGCGATCCGGATTCGACGCGCGTGGTGATCGATCCGGCTGCTGCTCCCGACCTTTACAAATGGCTCAACCAGATCGCCGCCGACGCCGGTCTGACCGAGGCGGCCAGCGGCTATCTGAAGCGTCCGGTCGGCATCGGCCGGATCGCCGCCGAAGTGACCGAAGCATCGAGCGGCGCGCTGTCGAGCCCGTTCGCCGATGTCAGCGTCGACGCCTCGCCATGCGACGGCTTCAAGGTCGACACCGGCTACAACGTGCTGAAGATGGTGGTGTATCTCGGCGAGACCGGCGCCGCGAACGGCCCGCTCACCTATGTGGCGGGCAGCAATCGTGCCGGCCGCCGGTTCTGGGACGCGATGATCCGCCGCGCCAATGATCTGTGCGGCCTGTCGTCGACGCTGCCGGCCGCACGCGAGACGTTCTACGCGCTGCCGGCCGGCCTGCAGCGCAAGGCGACGTTCGGCACCGATCTCGTCGCCGACAGCAATTTCACGGCAGCCATCGCCGAGAACCAGGTTGCGGTGACCAGCAGCCAGGGCAATGCGGTGATCTACGATCCGGCCGGCATTCACCGCGACGGCGCGCCGAGCCAGGGCCGGCGCAGCGCCGTGATCGTCACCTTCACCGAACTGCCCCGCTAAGGCGCGGACCAACGCGGCGGGGGCTGATCAGCGCCCGCCGAAAGCTTTCAGCGCCGCCGCCAATTCAGGATGGCTGGCGGCGTGATCAGCTACCGGGATGCCCGCGGCGATCGCGTCCCAAGCCTGCCGGATCGACGACGCCCCCGCGGCCGGGCCCATCGGGTGGCCGAACACGCCGCGGCCAGGCACAAAGCCGAAATCCGCGCTGCCGACCTTGCGATACACAGTCTCCAGCGTCGCCGCAGAGTCGCTGCCGCCCGGCACCGGCAGACACGGCTTGATCGGTCCCATCGGCTCCAGGCAGGCGCGGATGCAGTCGAGCACCTCGTGCTCCGGCGTCATCATCCGTGGACCGAAGCCCGGCATGATCACGACGTCGAAGCCCGCCAAACGCTGCAACCGCGTCATCACCCGCGAATGAATGCCGTAATTCGCCAGCCGGCTGAACGCGGCGATGAACGGGAAATGTGCCATCAGCGGCACGGTCGCGTGCTTACGCAGCATCCGCACTGCGGACAGCCCGACAGGCATCGCATTGACCAGCAGCGCGCCGGCTCCCTTGGCGACCGCCACATCGTGCAGCTCGGTCAGCCGATCAACCTCGTCAGTGATATTGGCGAGATAGATTTTTGGCACACCGGTTTCGTCAGCGGCCCGACGGCAGGCATCGCCCAGCAGCGCGGCGCGCTCGGCCAGCGGACACCAATCGACATCCGCCAGCATCTCATCGTCCTTGGCGATATCGAGACCGCCGGTCCAGCTCTGATAGCCGAGCTCGGCGAACGGCTGCGGCGGCAGGCCGATATTCGGCTTGATCACGCCGAAAAAGATCGGACGATCGAACGCCTGCAGTCGCTCGCGTAAGCCTGCGATGCCGAAGCGCGGACCATCGAACGCTGCGAGATACGATTCGGGGAAGCGGATGTCCTGCAGCCGGATCAGCGGAATGCCCGGCGAGAAGAACACGCCCTCGCCGCACACGGCCGACAACAGGTTGGGAATCTTTGCGCCGAAATTGCCGTGCGGATGCGCAATGGTGACGCGGCAGGCATGCACCTCGCCGCGCGCGGCGCACTCCACCGGAATGCTGAAGCCCGACGGACGCGGCTCCGCCGACAGCTCCAGCACCTTGGCGGCGAAGCGCGGACGGAAATCTTCGTCGAAGCCGACGCGACGCCACTGCGCCGTCGACTGCTCGCTGCACAGATGCGCCGCGGCCTCACGCGGATCGCCGGCGCATTCGAAATCGAAATCCAGCTCGATGTATTGGTCGAGGTCGAGATCCGTGCGCTTGGCGTAGAAGCCTGCGATGTCGTCCGGCGTCATGGCTGATGACCTGTTTGGTGATACCGCTGCGGTCATACGCGGGCGCGGCCCGCGTATCTATCCGGAATACCCCGTTCTTTCGGTGGAGGCGCAGGCGCGCGAAGCGCCTAGCTTAACCGATGATCTGCAGCTCGACGCCGCGACGCTCGCGCGGACCGTCGAGCTCGATGAAGAACACCGACTGCCATTCGCCGAGCACCATGGCGCCATGCGCCACCGGGATCGTCTCCGACGAATTCATGAACAGTCCGATCAGATGCGAGTGCGCGTTGTCGCGGCCGTCGACCGGATCGAGATTGTGCAGATAGTCGCCGTCGCGCGGGGCGAACCGCTTCAGAAACGTCAGCATGTCGCGCTCGAGCTTCTCCTCGCGCTCGTTGACGTTGATCCGCGCCGTGGTGTGCAGGCAGCTCACTGTGACCAGACCATCCTTGATGCCACTGGCGGTGACGAAGCGGCGGACCTGATCGGTGATGTCGATCAGCTGGATCGGCGCGGTGGTGGCGAGTTCGATGCGGTGACGTTGAATCTGCATGGCGACGTCCTGACTGGAACCACATGAGTGTTAGCCCGGTGCCCACGTCGGGGCAACGCACGGCGGTGCCGCATGCGCGACATGCGATCCGGTCGCAACCTGGCACGACCGTAACTTGACAGCGCGGGAGGCCTTCGCGATGACGCGCTGTTTGCATCCCTGCGTGTTGACGGAGCCCGCAGCGCCCAGTTCGATCTTCTTGCCCCGCCAGGACCACGATTCCCGATGAGACCGGCCTATCGCAGCGATATCGATGGCCTGCGCGCGATCGCAGTGCTGCTGGTGGTTGGGTTCCACGCCTTTCCGGCCGAGATCCGCGGCGGCTTCATCGGCGTCGACGTCTTCTTCGTCATCTCGGGCTTTCTGATCACGTCGATCATCTGCCAGGCGCTCGACCGCGGCGACTTCAGCTTCGCGACGTTCTACGCCCGCCGCATCAACCGCATCTTCCCCGCACTGCTACTGGTGCTGGTGGCCTGCGCGATCGGCGGCTGGTTCCTGCTGTTTCCCGTCGATTATCGCGACGCCGGCAAGGCGATCGGCTTCGGCGCTGCATTCCTCGCCAACATCGCGCTGCTGCATGACGCCGGCTACTTCGACACCGCCTCCGAGCTGAACCCGCTGCTGCATCTGTGGTCGCTCGGCGTCGAGGAGCAGTTCTATCTGCTGTGGCCGCCGGTGATTATTCTAGCTTGGCGCTGGAAGAACGGCGCCGTGGTGGCTGCAGTGGTGATCCTGCTGGCTTCGTTCGTCACCAATCTGCTGCTGACACCGGCGCATCAATCCGCCGCGTTCTATCTGCCGGTGACCCGGTTCTGGGAGCTGATGACCGGCTGCCTTCTGGCGATCGCCACGGCGAACCGCGCGGCGCCATTCGCGCAGCACGCCGTCACGCTGCGCAACATCGGGGCGATCGCCGGTCTCGCGCTGATTGCTACCGGTGCTGCCTTGATCGACCGCAGCCGCGCTTTTCCGGGCTGGTGGGCGGTGCTGCCGGTGCTCGGCGCCGCGCTGCTGATCGGCACAGGCCCTAGAACCTGGGTCGGACGGTGGCTGCTCGGCAATCGTGCCATGGTTTATGTCGGGCTGATCAGCTACCCACTGTATCTGTGGCACTGGCCGGTGCTCGCCGCGATCCGGATCGTGCGGCTCGGCGAGGAGCCGCCGCCGCTGATGAAGCTGATCGCGGTCGTGGTGGCGTTCGGGCTCGCCGATTTCACTTACCGGTTCGTCGAGCCGAAGATCCGCTATCGGCCGACCCGCGCCAAGACCGCCACCGCTTTCGCCGGCGTCGCGCTTGTCGGACTTCTCGGTGCGGGTATCTACTTGGCGAGCGGCTTTCCGGCGCGCTTCAGCCCCAGCGTCCAGATCGTCACCCGCGATCACCAGGCCGAGGCGATGCCGGCGTATCGGCTGAAGAGCTGCTTCCTCAGCTCGGGCTCGACCTTCGCACGCGAGTGCGATGACGCTGCATTGCCCGGTGTACCGAGGATCACACTGTGGGGCGATTCCCACGCCGCGCATCTCTATCCCGGGCTGCGCGCCTGGCAGGAGAGCGAAGGCGGCTTTGTGCTGTCGCAATACACCACCGCGGGCTGTCCGCCGATCTTCGGCTACGTCAGCGTTCAGACACCGGGCTGCACCGCCGCCAACGCCAATGCGCACGAGCGGCTGAAAGAGATCAAGCCGGACACAGTGATCCTGGTGGCACGGCAGTGGCACGACTACGACGGCGCCGACCGCGATCCCGCGGCGATCGACGCGATGATCAAGGCGACGCTCACTGAACTGCGTAGCATCGGCATCCAGCGGATCGTCGTGGTGGGGAAATTTCCGAGCTGGCGAACACCGCCGAAGCGGATTTTGGCGCAGGCCTACCGGTCCGAGGCCGCCGGCCTGATCTCCGCATCCGAGATCCCTACGCGCGACGGCCCACCCCGGCTGGATCGCTCAGAAGCCGAATCCAATGAACAGCTGCGCGCTTTCTTCGCGGCGCAAGGCGTCGAGTTCATTTCGCCGACGCCGGTCTATTGCAACGATCAGGGCTGTCTGCTCGCCGTGCCCGGCAGCGGCACGCCGGTGACGTTCGACGGCAGCCACCTGACGATCGCGTCCTCGCAATTCTTCGTCAGGCAGATCGCGAAAGAGCTGCTTGGCCGCTAGTCTAATCCTCAGGCCGGCAGGACCGCCGCGCAGGCACGGCCCGCGACATCGGCCGCCGACGGATCGCGCGTCACCAGCGCCATCACGATCGCGCCGTCGATGACCAGACCGAGCGTGTGGGCGACTTCGGTCGGCTGTTCGATCCCGGCTTCGGCGCACAGAGCGGTGAGACGATCCAGCACGATCGTCTTGTGCGCGATCGCCAGACTCCGCATCCGATCGTCGTTCTTGTCGGATTCGCCGACCGCATTGATGAACGGGCAACCGTAGAAGTCGCCGCGGGTGAACCATTCTTTCAGCGCCGGGCCGATCCGTCCCAGCCGCTCGCGTGCGGTTCCGCCTGGCCCATCGATCGACTCCAAGAACCAGCTACGCCAGCTCTGGCCCTCGCGCTCCAGCACGGCTTCGACGAGGCCATCCTTCGAGCCGAACAGCTTGTAGAGGGTGGTCTTAGCGGTGCCGGCTTGTTCGATGATCGCGTCGACGCCGACCGAATTGATGCCGTAGCGGCAGAACAGACTGCGGGCGCTGTCGATCAGCCGCTCGCGCGGCGACAGCTTCGCCTCGAGGGCGGGATCGATCACGAGGTTCGCAGCGTCTGCCATGGTTCGGCACATAGCGTGACATTTCGGACTGCGCAATCGAGGAAACCGAATGGTCTGTTCACAGCCCCGGATTTGCCGCTGAAGCAGGCAGTTGCCGCGTCATGTGATCGCGAATGCGTCGCGCCTCAGGAATAGGCACCTGCCCCCGACGCCTCCTCTCTTGATTCCGCTGCGGTTTTTGCAGTGCGGGACTTTGGCACGGTTCGTGCTGATACAGAACGGTCTGTATCCAAAAGCGCTGTCAGCCGAATGGCAGCAGAGGAGATCCCATGACGAAAGCCGCTACCGCCGTGACCGCCTGCCTAACCCCCGACAGCCCGACCGCCCTGACCGGCTGCCTTACGCCGATCGACAAGGCCGGCCTCGACGATCTGATCGCCAAGGGCAAGGCCGACCCGACGGTGATCAAGACGCTGAAGTGCAAGACCATCGCCGAGGGCCGCTTCCGCCACCTCAATTTCATCCGCTCGCTGCCGCCCTACGTGGTCGATGAGCCGCCGGGCCTGCTCGGCGACGACACCGCGCCGAACCCGTCCGAAGCCTCGCTCGCCGCGCTCGGCTCGTGCCTCGCAGTCGGCATCCACGCCAACGCCGTCGCTAAGGGCATCACCGTCTACAAGCTCGAGATCGAGCTCGAAGGCGACCTCAACATCACCGCGGTGTGGGGCACCGGCGACCTGTCCGACAAGCCAGTCGGCTTCACCGATGTGCGCGCCAAGGTGAGCTTCGAAGCCGACCGTCCGCGCGAAGAACTGGAAGCGCTGGTCGCGCATGCGCGGCTGTGGTCGCCGGTGGCCAACACCTTCTCCCGCCCGGTCAATCTCGACGTCGCGATGGCCTGACCAAGCAGCCCCACCAAACGGACGAGAACAACGATGTTGGATGTCCAGTCAGTGAGTAAAGGCGACGCCACGGTGCTGCCCGGCGCCGAAGTCGTCGAGGCGGTGCGCGCGCTGGCGGCGCGCGAACTGCCGCCGCTGGTCAACACCATCGACGTCGACGGCCACTATCCGGAAGCTCAGATGCGCGCCTTCGGGCGTCTCGGCGCCTACGCGCATCATTTGCCGGGAATGAGCCCGAACGTCGATCTGATGACCGCGATCAACGCGATGGCGGCGGCCGGCGAGCACTGCCTGTCGACGTCGTTCTGCATGTGGTGCCAAGACGCGCTGGGTTGGTACATCTATGCGTCCGACAATCAGCATCTGCGGACCAGTGTCGGCCCGCAGATCGCCAGCGGCGCAGCACTCGGCGGCACCGCGCTGTCGAACCCGATGAAATCATTGTTCGGGATCGAGCCGATGCGGCTGAAGGGCCGCCGCGGCGACGGCGGCTACGTCGTCAAGGGCTTGTTGCCGTACGTCTCCAACCTCGGCGCCGACCATTACTTCGGCGCGATCTTCGAGGTCGAGGACGGCGACAACACCCGCAACGTGATGGCGGTGATTCCTTGCAACGCGGAGGGCGTGAGCCTCGCCGACAATGCGAAGTTCACCGCGCTCGACGGCACCCGCACCTTCGCGGTGCAGATGCGCGACGTGGTGGTGCCCGAAGCTTGGGTGCTGGCCGATCCGGTTGATCCGTTCATCAAACGGATCCGCGCCGGGTTCATCCTGCTGCAGGCCGGCATGGCGTTCGGCCTGATCCGAGACTGCCTGCGGCTGATGCAGCAGACCAAGGCGCCGCTTGGCCACGTCAACAAATACCTCGACGTGCAGCCCGAGCCGATTGCCGAACAGCTCGAAGCAATGGAGGCCGAGGTCGCGCGCCTCGCCGCGACCCCGTTCGAGGACGACCTCGGCTATTGGCGCGCAGTGATCGAGGCACGGCTCGCCGCTGGCGATGCCTCGGTCGCGGCGGCGCATGCGGCGATGCTGCATTGTGGGGCGCGCGGCTATGTGGCCGGTGCCGCCGCGCAGCGCCGGCTGCGCGAGGCTTACTTCGTCGCCATCGTCACTCCGGCCACTAAGCAACTCCGCAAGATGCTCGCGGACATGGCGCACTAGCCCGCGAGACGCCATCGCGCGGCCCGCGCCAGGCGCGGGCTGCACCTTCAACGCTCGGCTCCAGGGAACCGCCCTGGAGAGCACTCAGACAACGACGTCTTGACCCAACAACGAGCACTGGAGCGACTGATGACTGACAAGGTTCTTGTATCGCCCGTCGAACTCTCCGAGATGATCGCCGCCGGCAGCACCGTGGTGATCGACACCCGCGACCCGGCAACTTACGCGGCAGGGCACATTCCCGGCGCCGTCAATATCCACGACATCTTCACCTATCTCGCCACTTCGACCCCAGAAGGCATTGCCGAGATGCGCGACAAGTTCGCGGCGATCTTCGGCGCCGCCGGCCTGTCCGGCGAAGAGACCGCGGTGATCACCGAGCAGTCGATGAACACCGGCTTCGGCCAGTCGTGCCGCGGTTATGTGCTGCTGAGCTACCTCGGCTATCCTAAGGTCAAGATTCTGCACGGCGGCACTAGCGCCTGGGGCGCCGCCGGTCTGCCGACCACCACGGACGTGCCGACACCGGCGCCGAAGACCTTCAAGGTCGACCCGGCCGCCGCATCGATCCTGGTCGATCTCGAAGGCATGAAGGCGGCGGTCGGCGATTCCAGCAAGGTGAAGCTCGATACCCGCGACGTCGACGAATGGGTCGGCGAAAGCTCCTCGCCCTACGGCAAGGATTTCTGCCCGCGCAAAGGCCGCATCCCCGGCGCGGTGTGGATCGAGTGGTACCGAATGATGAAGCCGTCGGCGGCCGGTCCGATGTTCAAATCACCGAACGAGATCCTCGCCGAATGCGCCACGGTCGGCATCACGCCGGACACACCAGTGGTTCTGTACTGCTTCAAAGGTGCGCGCGCCTCCAACACGCTGGTCGCCTTGAAGGAGGCCGGCATCAAGGACGTCAGCCTGTACTTCGGCTCCTGGAATGAATGGTCGCGCGATCCGTCGCTGCCGATCGAACAGGGTCTGCCCTACGCGGCACAGCCGCTGATGGCAGCGGAGTAATCGCGCCCCGGCACCGGCCGCGTCTACCGTGGCCGGTGCCGTCCCTTCCCGATCTCCACGATACGAAGGAGCGGCGGCCGCATGCCGGCATATCAGTCGAAGAAGTCCTGGCCCGGCGCACACATCGCGATTCAGGGAGTCAGCCATCGCTATCGCCGCTCCAGCAGCAACGTACTCAACACCATCGATCTCGAGATCAAGCCGTGCGAGCAGCTCGCGCTGGTCGGCCGTTCCGGCTGCGGCAAGTCGACATTGCTGCACATCATCGCGGGCCTGACCAAACCGACGACCGGCGAGGTCCGTATCGACGGCGCGCTGGTCGAAGGCCCATCACCGCACTGGATCGTGATGTTCCAGCAGCCCAACCTATATCCATGGATGAGCGTGGCGCAGAACATCGGGCTCGGCTTGAAATTCGCCGGCCGCCCGAAGAAACAGATTGCCGCCCGCGTCGATGAGTTGCTGCACCTCGTCGAACTCGATGGCTACGGCAGCCGCAACGCGCAGGATCTGTCCGGGGGGCAGCAGCAGCGCGTCGCACTGGCGCGGTCGCTCGCCGTCGATCCCGAAGTGTTGCTGCTCGACGAGCCGTTCTCCGCACTCGACGCCGTCACGCGCCGCGCATTGCAGCGCGACGTCCGCCGCATCGCCGAGGAGATGAAGATCACTCTGGTGATCGTCACCCATGACATTCCCGAAGCAGTGGCGATGGCCGACCGCGCCGTAGTGATGGCGTCCGATCCCGGACGGATCGCCGAGACGGTGGCGATCGAGATTGACCGCCGCGATTCAGATCCGGAGCTCCGCGCAACCGGCGTGCAGGCCGCGCAGGCCAAGCTTCAGGTCGCATTCGAGCGCGCAACCGGCCGCGCGCTGCACGGCGGCCCAAGCCCGGCCCTCGCTGAATCCGCCCCGCTCAAGATCGTCGCCGCCGGCGCCCGCTAACAGGAGACCTCCATGTGCATCAATTGCGGAGATGACATCGTCCATCCCGAAGACGACCGCTTTCGGATCACCCGCCGACAGACGCTCGACATGCTGGCCGCGGGCGGGCTAGCCGCGTTTGGAACGATGCTGGGCGGCTTCGGCCAGGCGGCGCGCGCGGCCGACGATGACGTGGTTCGGATCGGCTATCTGCCGATCACCGACGCCACCGCACTCCTGGTCGCGCACGGCATGGGTTACTTCAAAGACGAAGGACTCGAGGCCGAGCGCCCGACGCTGATCCGCGGCTGGTCGCCGCTGGTGGAGAGCTTCGCGGCCGGCAAGTTCAATCTGGTGCATCTGCTCAAGCCGATCCCGGTGTGGATGCGATATAACAACAATTTCCCGGTCAAGATCATGGCTTGGGCTCATACCAACGGCTCCGGCGTCGTGGTCGGCAAGGAGGCCGGGATCGAGTCGTTCAAGGACCTCGGCGGCAAGCAGGTCGCGGTGCCGTTCTGGTACTCGATGCACAACATCGTGCTGCAATACGCGCTGCGCAAATCCGGCATCAAGCCGGTGATCAAGAGCCAGGGCGAGCCGCTCGCCGCCGACGAATGCAATCTCCAGGTGATGGCGCCACCCGACATGCCGCCGGCGCTCGCCGCCAAGAAGATCGACGCCTACATCGTCGCCGAACCGTTCAACGCGCTCGGCGAAACCAAGGCCGGCGGCCGGATGCTGCGCTTCACCGGCGACATCTGGAAGAACCACCCCTGCCGCGTCCTGTGCATGAACGAGGAGGTGACGAAGAAGAAGCCGGAATGGACCCAGAAGGTGATGAACGCGCTGGTCCGCGCCGAGATCTACGCAAGCGCCAATAAAAAGGAGGTCGCCAAGCTACTGTCGAAGGACGGCGCCGGCTATCTGCCGCTGCCGGCCGAGGTGATCGAGCGGGCGATGACCTATTACGACGACAAGGCTTATGGCGAGACCAACGCCATCACTCACCCCGAGTGGAAGCTCGGCCGCATCGACTTTCAGCCGTGGCCGTATCCATCGGCCACCCGGCTGATTGTCGAGGCGATGAACGACACCGTCGTGGCCGGAGATACGACGTTCCTGAAAAAGCTCGATCCGGATTTCGTCACCAAGGATCTGGTCGACTATGCGTTCGTCAAGCAGGCGATGACCAAATATCCGGACTGGAAGAGCTCGCCGAGCGTCGATCCGGCCGACCCGTTCACCCGAACCGAGGTGCTGGCGCTGTGAGTCTCGACCTGACCCTCGACGACACCGCCGCGATTGAGCCATCGCGGCGAGCCGACGGACACCTCGCCGGCCATGCACGCAGCTTCGGCTATGTGCTGCTCGGCATCGCCGCGCTGCTCGCGGTATGGTGGATCGGCGGGGCGCTCATCGCCGCCAATCCTCGCACCGCCAGCTTTGCCGACTTTGCGCCGCTCCCGACCTTTCAACGGCTGTGGTCGATGCTGGCGTCGGGCGAAGCAGCCAAGATGGCGCTGCCGAGCTTGGCGCGGATCGGCGGCGGGCTGGCTTGGGCGATCGTGCTCGGCGTGCCGCTCGGCATCCTGGTCGGGCGGTTCAAAGGGATGCGGCAAGCCAGTTCGGTGCCGTTCCAGTTTCTGCGGATGATCTCGCCGCTCGCCTGGATGCCGATCGCCGTGATGGCATTTTCGAGCTGGAACGGCGCGATCGTATTCCTCATCGGCGTCGCGGCGATCTGGCCGATTCTGTTTTCGACCGCGCACGGCTTCCGGCGAATCGATCCGGCCTGGTTCAAGGTCGCCCGTAATCTCGGCGCCCGACCCTGGCACATGCTGTTTACCATCATCGTGCCGGCAATCCTGCAGGACGCGCTCGCGGGAATCCGGCTCGCCGTCGGCGTCGCCTGGATCGTGCTGGTGCCGGCCGAATTCCTCGGCGTCACCTCCGGGCTCGGCTACGCCATCAACGACGCCCGCGATACGCTGGAATATGACCGGCTCGCCGCCACCGTGGTGATCATCGGCCTGATCGGTTTCACGCTGGATTTCCTCTGCGAACGTGCCGTCCGCCGCGCGAGCTGGGCGCGGGAGGAGTAATTCGGATCGGCCGAGCGGCACACGCCCGGCCACCGATTATCGCCGGGTCCCTGCGCCGGCGATGCAGCGGGCTCCGCGCGGTATCATCCGTGCGAGGCCCGATTTCGTTGCGGCGATCTAAAGTTCAGGGCGAGCGTCGGGCAAATCACAAGTCTGCTCGGCGCATTGCGCGCGCGAACAACTGCCGTCACGACAAGTGGATCAATAGACTGGAAAAGCAATCGCCTAGTCTGGCGGATCTCTGGAGCGGGCGAAGGGATTCGAACCCTCGACCCCAACCTTGGCAAGGTTGTGCTCTACCCCTGAGCTACACCCGCATCCGAGAAACGGCGCGCCGTGGGCACGACCGTGGGCAGTCGTATGCCAAATGCCGCGAGCGATTGCAACAGCCGTTCGACATTTCATGTGCCGGCTTTTTGCGGATCGATGACCGCCTGAGAGATTTTGCCTCAAATGCGACCAAGCGCGCGGCGTACGGCGCCGACAGCCACCGCATAAACGATCCGGCCGGCTCGCTGGCGAACACCGACGGAGCACCGGTTCCCGTTGCAAATTGAACTTCTGGCGCCATCTAGAGCGGGGGCCGTGCTAAAACGGCGAACCCGACGGACAACAGCGAGGACGACGTGACGATTTTGGAGCAGGGCAGCGGTGCGGCGCCTCAGGCCGCCGATCTGATCAAGGACACCACGACCCAGACCTTCGTCCGCGATGTGATCGAGGAATCCAAGCGCCAGCCGGTTCTGATCGACTTCTGGGCGCAGTGGTGCGGTCCGTGCAAACAGCTCACCCCGATCCTGGAAAAGGCGGTTCGGGCCGCGAACGGCAAGGTCAAGCTGGTCAAGATGAACATCGACGAGCATCCGTCGATTCCCGGCCAGATGGGCATTCAGTCGATTCCGGCGGTCATTGCCTTCGTGGACGGCCGTCCGGCCGACGGCTTCATGGGCGCGGTGCCGGAGAGCCAAGTCAACGCCTTCATCGAGAAACTGACCGCCGGCATGCCGGGCGGTGCGCCGACCGCCGCCGAGCTGCTGCAGGAAGCCGAAGCGGTGCTGGCGGAGGGTGATGTCCAGACCGCGGCCTCGATCTATGCCGAAGTGCTGCGCGCTGACGGCACAAACATCCAGGCCATCGCCGGACTGGCCCGCTGCTATATGCAGACCGGCGCCACCGAACAGGCCAAGAAGACGCTCGGGCTGGTGCCCGAGGCTAAGCGCGAGGATGCCTCCGTCAAGGCCGTGCAGGCGATGATCGATCTTGCCGAACAGGCACAGTCGCTCGGGCCGATTGCCGAACTCGAACAGAAGGTCGCGGCCGATCCGCTCGATCATCAGGCGCGATTTGATCTGGCGATCGCGCTGAACGCCGCCGACCGGCGCGAGGATGCCACCACGCACCTGCTCGACATCGTCAAGCGCGACCGTAAATGGAACGACGACGGCGCCCGTAAGCAGCTGGTGCAGTTCTTCGACGCCTGGGGACCGACCGACGACGCCACCGTCGAAGGCCGCAAGCGGCTGTCGACGATTCTGTTCTCGTAATCGAAATTCAAAGCGCGGAGCCGGCGATGCCGATCAATGCCGCCTATCGCGGGCCAGCCGACCTTCCCGAAGTGATTCCAGTGTTTCCGCTTGCGGGAGCGCTGCTGCTGCCGCGTGGCCAGATGCCGCTGAATATCTTCGAGCCACGCTATCTGGCGATGATCGACGATGCGCTGCGTGACGGCCATCGGCTGATCGGCATGATTCAGCCGGATACGGCGCATTCATCCGAGACCGCCGAGAAGCCGTCGCTGTTCAACGTCGGCTGCGTCGGGCGAATCACCCAGCTCGCCGAATCCGGCGATGGCCGCTACATCCTCGAACTGACCGGCGTCTCGCGCTTCAAGGTGGTCGAGGAGCTGGAGGTGCTGACGCCGTACCGGCAGTGCAAGGTCGACTATTTCCCGTTCGTCGACGATTTTACCGCTCGCAAGGGCGAGGATGAGGTCGATCGGGAGACCCTGCTGTCGGTACTGACCGACTTTCTCAAGGCCAACAACCTCAAGGTCGATTGGGACGGCGTCGAAAGCGCGCCAAACGAAGCCCTGGTCAACGCACTGGCGATGATGTCGCCCTATGGGCCGGCGGAGAAGCAGGCGCTCTTAGAGGCGCCCGACCTCAAGACCCGCGCCGAAATCCTGATCGCCGTCACCGAGATGGACCTCGCCAAGAAGCGCACCAGCGGCGACCCGCCGCTGCAGTGACGACACAGCAATTTGCGCGGGCGCGTTGACGGCGCCGCTCTGCTGTCCGATCAAGCCCGACGCGAGCCCGTTGTTCTGGAGCCTGAAGCTATGACCATTTCGCCGTCCGAGCGGCCCGACACCGTCGACCGCAAGCTGCTCGACATCCTGGTCTGTCCAGTCACCAAGGGACCGCTTGAGTTCGATGCCGCCCGCCAGGAGCTGATCTCGCGGGGCGCCAAGCTGGCCTACCCGATCCGAGACGGTATCCCGATCATGCTTCCGGAAGAGGCACGTCGACTCGACTAACGCCCCGCCGCGAGTGCCGCGAGATCCGGCGCCGTCACCCCGCGCTGAAACGCCAGCAGATCCAACGTCGGCGGCTCGGCTCCGGTCAGGATCGACAGGCAGGCGTGCGCCTGGCCACGGTGGTGCGTCTGGTGATTGAAGACGTGACAGAGAATCTCGGCGCGCGGCTGATGGAAGGATTTGCCTGAGGTCGTCGCGTAATCGACCATTCCGGCAAACGCGGCAGCATCGTGGCCGTCGATCATCTCAATGATGCGCTGGTCCTCCGCGGCACGGGCACCCGCCAGCGCACGAAGATCTTTGAACAAGATCTCATCGAGGCGGGTTGGCGCCTCGCCCGCGCCGGTCAGTCGCTTCAGCCAGATTCGGTCGGCCACCAGCACATGATTCAGCGTGCCGTGCAGGCTGCCGAAGAACACACCGACGCTGCGGCGGTAGACGTCATCGGGCAGCGCCAACGCGGCCTGATAGAGCCGGGCGTTGGCCCAGCGGTTGTAAGCAGCGAATTGTGCAAAATGGCATCCATCCATGCCCTGATTCCCTGCGGCAGCACCGTAGCCACGAGGCTCGTGCGGCACGGCTGAGGTATTTTCAGCTTTTTGCAACACGCGAGGGGCGCCGCGTGGCCTGAGCCGTCGGGTGAACCTGGGAAGGGCGCCGCCTTACAGCGCCTCGCCCTTCAGCAGCCGCGGCGTCTCGCCGGTGAGGCCGGCGGCCTGGCGGATGAAGGCCCCCTTCAGCGGCGGCAGGCGGTCGACCAGACCGAGGCCGATGTCGCGAATCCCGCGCAGCAGCGGCGAGTTGTTGGAGAACAGGAAGTTGAGCCCGTTGGTGGCGACGCCCATCGCCATGGTGTCGAACCGCCGCCAGCGCTGATAGCCCTCCAACACGTCGACCTGACCGGGATCGATTCCGAGCCGCGCCGCATCGACCACCACCTCGGCCAGAGCCGCGACGTCGCGCAGGCCCATATTGAGGCCCTGCCCTGCGATCGGATGGATCACGTGCGCGGCGTCGCCGATCAGTGCGAGTCGCGGCGCGATGAACGACTGCGCGACGAAATAGCCGAGCGGAAACGATTTCGGCTTGTCGAGCGGCTTGACGTCGCCGAGCCGCAGCCCGAACCGCTTCTCCAGCTCGCGCTGGAATTCCTTCTCGGGCAGCGCGACGATCCGCTCGGCATCGCGGCGGCTCTCGCTCCACACCAGCGACGAGCGCCGGCCGGTGAGCGGCAGGATCGCGAACGGACCGGCGGGTAGGAAGTGTTCTTCGGCGCAGCCATTGTGGTCGCGCTCGTGCTCGACCGTGACGACGATGCCCGACTGGTCGTAATCCCAGCCATAGGTGGCGATGCCGGCACGCTGGCGCAGTCGAGACTTGGCGCCGTCGGCGGCGACCAGCAGGCTGGCATCGATCACGCTGCCGTCGCCGAGCGTGACGCCGATCGCTTCGGTGCGGGCGTCGTAGGAGGTGACCGGGGTGGCGCGCAGCTCGACGCCTTCGGCCTCGGCGCGCTTGGCCAGCGCCTCGACCAGATATTTGTTCTCGACCATGTGGGCGAACGGCTCGCCGGGCTGCACTTCGCCCGCGAACGTCAGGAACACCGGCCGGGTCGCATCTTCGAGATGGCTGTCGGTGACGATCATGTCGACGATCGGCTGGGCGGTCGGCGCCACCTCGTCCCAGACCCCGAGCGCTTCGAACAGCCGCCGGCATGCCGCCACGATCGCGGTGGCGCGCGGGTCGCGGCTCGGTCGCAGCGCGAGCGCCGGATCGGCGACGATCACCGGCACCTCGGGCCCGAGCCCTTGGCGCAGCGCCAGCGCCAGCGCCAAGCCGGCGAACGCCCCGCCCCCAATCACAATGCTTCGCGGTGCCGTCATATTTCTCACTCTCGCGCCATGATCCTTGCGCCCGGATCGGAGCTGGGCGAAACAGGTTTCAAGGACCAACCCGCTGTTGCTGGGGCGGTTTCTAACAGACAACGCTGGCGGTGGGAAATCACCTGCATGGCCGCGCGGCATTCCGCCCTGGTCGCTGTTGCGACGGGCCAACTTGTTGTTTCGACGCTTTGTTGCGCGTTGTTCCGCCTCGCACGAACGCCCTGAAGGAGCTCGACCGGTGTCCAAGAGCCTGATCGATCTGATCTCGATTCTCGATCTCGAACCGCTCGAGGTGAATCTGTTCCGCGGCACCAGCCCGAAGACCAGCTGGCAGCGGGTGTTCGGCGGCCAGGTGATCGGCCAGGCGATGGTCGCCGGCTGCCGAACCGTCGAGAACCGGCTGCCGCATTCGCTGCATTGCTACTTCATCTGTCTCTTATACACCTCTCCGAGCCCACGAGACGCTCATGAATCTCGTATGCCGTCTTCTCATTCTGCCGGGCGACCCGCAGGTGCCGATCATCTACCAGGTCGAGCGGCTGCGCGACGGTCGCAGCTACACCACCCGCCGGGTCACGGCGATCCAGCACGGCAACGCGATCTTCTCGCTGATGATGTCGTTCCACGACGACGAGCCGACCAACTTCGACCACCAGGACAAGATGCCCGACGTGCCGCCGCCCGAAGCGCTGTCGGCCGAGGAGATCATCAAGCAGCCGTTCTTCAAAGAGATGCCGGACTTCATCAAGCGCTATTACGAGAGCGACCGGCCGATCGAGCTGCGCCCGGTCGAGCTGTCGCGCTATTTCGGCCAGAAGATCGACGACGGCCGCATCCACGTCTGGATCAAGACCGCCGCCAAGCTGCCGGACGATCCGGCGCTGCACATGTGCGCGCTGGCCTATGCGTCGGACTTCTCGTTGCTCGACGCGGTGATGGCACGCTACGGCCGCACTTTGTTCGACAAGCGGATGATGCCGGCCAGCCTCGACCACGCGATGTGGTTTCACCGCCCGTTCCGCGCCGACGAATGGCTGCTGTACGCCCAGGACTCGCCGTCGGCGCAGGGCGGCCGCGGCCTGACCCGCGGCCAGATCTTCAAGACCGACGGCACCCTGGTGGCCTCCGTCGCCCAAGAAGGCTCAGTGCGCGAACGCCGCGAGGCGCCCAAGGGCTGACGGCCACTCCGGCGCTGCGGCCCCACCCCTCGGCTGCCAGCAATGACGACCTCTGGCAGTCAGCCTTCTCGCTGAGCAGTCAATCAGCTTATTTTCTGCGCGCCTTGCCGCTAAACCCGGCATATACACGGGACCGGAGCACCGCTGCGGCGGTGTCAAATGGCTTTGCGCGAATGAGGGGCTAACGCATGAAACTGGTCGTCGCCATCATCAAACCTTTCAAGCTGGACGAAGTCCGCCAGGCGCTGACCGAGATCGGCGTTCACGGCATGACCGTCACCGAGGTCAAGGGCTACGGCCGCCAGCGCGGCCATACCGAGATCTATCGCGGCGCCGAGTACATTGTGAATTTCCTGCCCAAGCTGCGGATAGAGATCGCGGTCGATTCCGCGCTCGCCGACAAGGCGGTCGAAGTCATCACCCGCGGCGCCCGCACCGGTCAGATCGGTGACGGCAAGATCTTCGTCACGCCGATCGACCGCGCGCTGCGGATCCGCACCGGCGAGACCGACGTCGACGCGCTGTAAGCCGGCCTTCGACAGCCATTTCCCAACCCCGCGGAGCCGGGGGGCGCCGCGCACAGTTCCAACAGGACGGGCATCATGACCTTGTTGCTACGCCGCGCGGCGTCGGCCGCGACGGGCTACATCTTTGCAACATTCGGCCTTGCGGCAGCCGGCGTGACGCCGGCGCTGGCGCAAGGGACGGCCACGGCGGCGCCGGGTATCAGCCCGGCCGACACCGCCTGGATGATGGTCGCGACCGCCTTCGTGCTGATGATGACCATCCCCGGTCTGGCGCTGTTCTACTCCGGCATGGTGCGCAAGAAGAACGTGCTGGCCACGATGGCCCAGAGCCTCGCGGCCGTGGCGTTGATTTCGATCCTGTGGGTGGCGTTCGGCTATTCGCTCGCCTTCACCGGCAGCGGCAGCCTGATCGGCTCGTTCGACCGGATCTTCCTGGCCGGCATGACCATGGACAGCGTCAACCCGGCGGCCAAGACTATCCCGGAAGCGCTGTTCATGCTCTACCAGATGACGTTCGCGGTCATCACGGTGGCCCTGGTCGCCGGCTCGGTCGCCGACCGGATGCGGTTTTCCGCCTATCTGTTGTTCTCGATCGGCTGGTTCATCTTCGTCTATGTGCCGCTGGCGCATTGGATCTGGGGCGGCGGCTTTTTGGGCGCGATGGGCGTGCTGGATTTCGCCGGCGGCCTGGTGGTGCATCTGTCGGCCGGCACCGGAGGCCTGGTGGCGGCGATCGTGATCGGCCGCCGCCACGGCTACGGCATGGAAAACCTGTCGCCGTTCGACCTGTCGCTCGCTGTCATCGGCACCGGCCTGCTGTGGGTCGGCTGGTTCGGCTTCAATGGCGGCTCCGCCCTGGCGGCGGATTCCCGCGCGGTGTTCGCCATCACCGCCACCCACCTCGCCGCCTGCTCCGGCGCGCTGACCTGGGGTGCGATCGAATGGATGGCTCGGCGTAAGCCGTCAGTGCTCGGCATGATCTCCGGCGCCGTCGCCGGTCTCGGCACCATCACGCCGGCGTCGGGCTATGTCGAACCCTGGCATGGCGTGGTGATCGGTATCGTCGCCGGCCTGATCTGCTACTGGGCCTGCACCTGGCTGAAGCACAAGCTGCGCTACGACGACTCGCTCGACGTATTCGGCGTCCACGGCATCGGCGGTCTCACCGGGACGTTCCTGGCCGGCATCTTCGCCACCGCCTCGATCGGCGGCGTCTCGGGCGCCCTTGAAGGCTCCTGGATGCAGCCGCTGACCCAGCTTGCCGGTATCCTGGTCACCTTCGTCTGGTCAGCCGTGGCCACCTATGTGCTGCTGAAGGCTGTCAGCCTGTTCGTGGCGCTCCGCGTCTCCCGCGAGCACGAGATCGAGGGCCTGGATATTTCGCAGCATGGCGAGGCGCTGCAGTAAGCCAGCGCCCGACTTTAGACTAAGCGTTATGCCCTTCGGTTGGGCAATCATTGTGTCCGCAAGCTGGCATGCCTGATTTTTGATCAGGCATGCCCACCTGTTGAGCGCGACCGAATAGCGCAGCTGGTGCTCCAGTGCCGCACCGCGAAAAAGGCGCTGATTCCGAAACGATTCCAAAGCCCCGCCCGACTGGCACGGCATTTGATTCTAAGGGGCCGGCTGTGCCCGCGTAGTGATGCTCCGCGTGGGGATTTTCAGTCGAGATCATTTCCCGGCCAGTTCGGTCGGGACCTAGCGGGGATAGGACCCATGAAAATTGTTATGGCGATCATTAAGCCATTCAAACTCGAAGAAGTCCGTGACGCCCTGACCGCCATCGGCGTTCACGGTTTGACGGTGACGGAAGTGAAGGGATACGGCCGCCAGAAAGGCCACACGGAGATCTACCGCGGCGCTGAATACGCGGTGAGCTTCCTGCCCAAGATCAAGATCGAGGTCGCGATCGCCAACGAGCAGGTCGAGAAGACCATCGAGGCGATCACCAGCGCCGCCAAGACCGGCCAGATCGGCGACGGCAAGATCTTCGTCATCGGCCTCGACCACGCCGTGCGCATCCGCACCGGCGAGGCCGACGCGGCCGCCCTCTGATCCCCTCACCTTCATTGCTTCACTCAGGAGACGACAAATGACGTTCAAACGTCCCTACGGCGCGGGACTGGCGGTCCTTGCGGCCGGCATGTTCGCCGCAACCGCGGCCTACGCCGAGCCAACGGTCAACAAGGGCGACAACGCCTGGATGCTCACCTCGACGGTGCTGGTGCTGTTGATGACCATCCCGGGCCTGGCGCTGTTCTACGGCGGTCTGGTCCGCTCCAAGAACATGCTCTCGGTGCTGGCGCAGGTGTTCTACACCGTGTGTATCGCCTGCATCATCTGGGCACTGTACGGCTACAGCCTCGCCTTCACCGGCGGTTCGGACTTCATCGGCGGCTTCTCCAAGGCGTTCCTCGCCGGCGTGACCACCGACTCCAAGGCCGCGACCTTCTCGGTCGACGCCAACATCTCGGAGCTGGTGTACGTCTGCTTCCAGATGACCTTCTGCGCGATCACTCCCGCGCTGATCGTCGGCGCCTTCGCTGAACGCACCCGCTTCGCCGCCGTGGCGCTGTTCATCCCGCTGTGGATCACCCTGATCTACCTGCCGATGGCCCACATGGTCTGGTACTGGGCCGGTCCGGACGCGATCAACGACGCCGCCAAGGCGCTCGCTGCCGCTGCCGACGAAGCCGCCAAGACCGCCGCGCAGGCCAAGCTCGACGAAATCAACGCCGACGCCGGCTTCCTGTTCAAGAAGGGCGCGATCGACTTCGCGGGCGGCACCGTGGTGCACATCAACGCCGGTATCGCCGGTCTGGTGGGCGCCCTGCTGGTCGGCCGTCGCACCGGTTACGGCAAGGAGCTGATGGCTCCGCACTCGCTGACCATGACCATGATCGGCGCCTCGCTGCTCTGGGTCGGCTGGTTCGGCTTCAACGCCGGTTCGAACCTCGAAGCTTCGGGCGGCGCTGCGCTCGCCATGACCAACTCCTTCGTCGCAACTGCGGCGGCGGCGCTGTCGTGGATGTTTGCCGAGTGGATCTTCAAGGGTCATCCGTCGGTGCTCGGTGCGCTGTCGGGCGCCGTCGCCGGTCTGGTCGCGGTCACCCCGGCCGCCGGCTTCTCCGGCCCGATGGGCGCGATCGTGCTCGGCCTGGTGGTCGGCGTGGTCTGCCTGTTCTTCTGCACCGTGGTGAAGAACGCGCTGAAGTATGACGACTCGCTCGACGTGTTCGGCGTCCACGCGGTCGGCGGCATCGTCGGCGCGATCGGCACCGGCATCCTGGTGAACCCGGCTCTCGGCGGTACCGGCGTGTACGACTACGTGGCCGGCAAGGTCGGCGACTACGACATGACCACCCAGCTGATCTCGCAGTGCTGGGGTGTCGGCACCACCGTGCTGCTGTCCGGCATCGGCTCGGCGATTCTCTACAAGGTCGTCGACGTGATCGTCGGTCTGCGGGCCCCGGTGGAAGTCGAACGCGAAGGCCTCGACCTCGTCGAGCACACCGAGCGCGCTTACAACATGTAAGTTCTCCCGAGGGCGCGGCGTTCTCCAGACCGCCGCGCCCAGACCTACGGTTCGGGCAACTACCCGGCAATGTCCGAACCGTCGAGGGGTCCCAGCGCAAGCTGGGGCCCCTTTCTTTATGGTCGCGGCGACGCGTCGACTGCGCCAAGACGACTAGTGGCCGTCCGGAACGATCAGCTCGACGGTGGGAAAGTACGTGCGGTAGTGACGGATATCGCGCGTCAACAGCGGCAATTGCGCGTTCGCGGCATGTGCCCCGATAAAGAAATCCGGCAAAACGCCGGTCCTCACTCCGCCCGCGCGCCGATATTGGACAAACGCCTTCCCGGCAAGAAACAGAGCTTCGCGCGGGATTGGGACGGTCTGAACTCCGAGAGTCCTCAAGCCAGCTTCGACAGGCTCGAGGCTCTGAAAACTGGCAGAGACTTCCGCAAAGATCACATCGTTGATCAGCAACGGTCCACGGCTCGCGGCCTCGCGCAATTTGGTCAGGGACCATCCTGACCAAACGGGATCATCGGTGAAGAAGTCGATCAGCACATTGGAGTCGACCAGCGTCACAGCTCAATCGTCGCCGCGTAGCAGGTTCATCAACTCATCGCTCGACAGCCCGGCATCGGCGGACCCGCGCGCCTTGCTCCAATCGCTCTCTAAGCGGGACGGATGGGCCTTCTCAACGACGACACGACCATTCGCGGCCCGCTTGAAGTCGACCTCGCCGCCAGGACCAACCCCGAGCGTTTCGAGGATGTCCTGCGGGATCGTCACTTGGCCCTTGCCGGTGATCTTGCTCGCCATACCGACCTCCGCCTGCTCGCGAGGCACTCCCATAATCTAGGCACGCCGCCCCCAACCGTCGATGGTTAATCGCGTCTTAACCTCGCCGTATCTATGGTGGCTGATCTGTTTCCGCTCGATCCACCACGGCGATCGGGTGCGGTGAAAACTGGCGTATTTCGAATGGCTTTGTCCGCTTCCACCACACCGGCGCGTGCGGCCGGCAGCGTCGACGCTACCGGGCAGAGCGAGCGCTCACCGTTCGCGCGGCTGACCGAACTGCTGGCGCCGTATCAGCCGGGCCAAAGCCTGATCAATCTGTCGGTCGGGGAACCGCAGCATCCGGTCCCGGATTTCGTAGGCGCCGTGCTGGCGCGGCACACCGCCGAGTTCGGCCGCTATCCGCTTGCCAAAGGCATCGAGCCGTTCCGCAAAGCCGCATCCGCTTGGCTGACCAAGCGCTTTGCGCTCGGTCGCGCGCCTGATCCCGAAACCGAAATATTGGTGCTGAACGGCAGCCGCGAAGGGCTGTTCCTCGCTGCGATCGCTGCCGCGCGCTACGTGCCGAAGCGCGACGGCACGCCGGCGATCCTGATGCCCAACCCGTTCTATCCGGCCTATGCGGCCGGCGCGCGCGCCGCCGGCTGCGAGGCGGTGTTCCTCCCGACCACACTCGCCAATGGCTTCCTGCCGGATCTCGATCGGCTCGACGAGGCCACGCTGAAACGCACGGTGGCAATCTATCTGGCTTCGCCGGCGAACCCGCAAGGCTCGGTCGCCTCGCGCGATTACTTCGTGCGTCTGAAGCAGCTCACCGATCGCTATGGCTTCATGATCCTCAGCGACGAGTGCTACTCGGAGATCTACACCCAGGTCGCGCCCGGCAGCGCGCTGCAGGTCGCAGGTCCCGACTTCCGCAACGTCGTCGTGTTCCAATCGCTATCGAAGCGATCGAACTTGGCCGGCATGCGGGTCGGCTTCGTCGCCGGCGATAAGGACTTTCTCAAAGCCTACCACGAGCTGCGCAACGTCGCGGGTCCGCAGGTGCCGATCCCGCTGCAGCATGTCGCAGTCGCCGCATATTCGGATGAAGCGCATGTCGAGGAAAACCGGCGGCTGTATGGACTGAAATTCGATCTCGCCGACCAGATCCTCGGCGCCCGTTACGGTTATCAGCGGCCCGCCGGCGGCTTCTGCCTGTGGCTCGACGTGTCCGCCCATGGCGGCGACGAGGCCGCGGCGGTGAGCCTGTTCAAGGACGGCGGCGTCCGCGTGGTGCCGGGCAGCTATCTGGCCCGGCAGCAGAACGACGGCAGCAATCCGGGCGCCGGCTATATCCGCGTCGCGATGGTGCAGGACAGCGAAACCACCGCAGAGGCGCTGCATCGCCTGGTGCGGATTCTCGGATGATGCGCAGGGCCCCATGAGCATGCCGGCGATCGAACGAGCCTTTCCTCTGGTCGGACACCTGCCGCCCTCGGTGCGCGAGGTGCTGACGCGGCGGCTGCGCGAACTCGCCGGCTTCAGCCTGATCGCGATCGCGGCGGTGGCGGCGGCTGCACTCGCGACCTGGTCGGTGCAGGACCCCAGCCTCAGCCACGCCACCTCGCGGCGCATCCATAATCTGCTCGGCTATCCCGGCGCGATCGGTGCCGATCTGGCGATGCAGATCCTCGGCCTCGGCGCGATTGGACTTTTGATGCCGGTCGCTGTGTGGGGCTGGCGGATGCTCAATCACCGCCCCTTCGACCGCACCGCGCTGCGGATGGGCGCGTGGTTCCTGTGCACGATCTTCGCCGCCGGCTTCGCCTCATCGTTTCCGCATGACACCGCGTGGCCGCTGCCGACCGGACTCGGCGGCGTGGTCGGCGACGCGCTGGTGCGGGCGCCGTCGCTGGTGTTCGGTCCCGGCCTGATCTTCCGCGTCATCCTCAGCTTCATCCTCGGCGCCGCGGTGCTGGCGACATTCCTGATCGCAGGCGGTTTCGGATCGCGTGAACGCGAACCCGATGAGGCAACGTCCGATGAGGATCTGCCGCTCGAAGACGAAGAAGAATCCGACCGCGGCTCGGTGTCGCTCGGCTGGCTGGTGCACGCGATGCTGAGTGCAAAGGCCCGGCTGTGGCGGCTGGCGAAGCTGTCCTATCAGGGCCTCGTCAGCAGTGCACCCGCGGCCGGCAAGCAGGGTTTTGAACGGCAGGAGCCGCGGCTCGGCGGCCGCTCCGCGCCGCCGATCGCGCCGGACGTCGATCACCACGACGACTACGAACCCGAGCCGGTCGACGAGATCGAAGACGAGGACGACGAAGAGGAGGAAGCTCCTCCGGTCGCCCGCGCGCCGCGCAAGAAGGCGGCGCCGAAACCGGCCACCAAGAAGGCGCGGTTCGACCTGCCCTCGGTTAACGTTCTATCTGCCCCGAAGGCCTCGGATCGGCAGCCGCTCAGCAAGTCCGAGCTCGAAGCCAATTCGCGCGCGCTGGAAGGCGTGCTGCAGGACTTCGGCGTGCGCGGCGAGATCATCAAGGCGAGCCCGGGCCCGGTGGTCACGCTGTACGAGCTGGAGCCGGCCCCCGGCATCAAATCGTCGCGCGTGATCGGCCTCGCCGACGATATCGCCCGCTCGATGAGCGCGCTGTCGGCGCGCGTCGCGGTGGTGCCCGGCCGCAATGCGATCGGCATCGAACTGCCCAATGCGCACCGCGAGAAGGTGTATTTGCGCGAACTGCTCAGCGTGAAGGACACCAACGAGACGGTGCACAAGCTGCCTCTGTGCCTCGGCAAGAACATCGGCGGCGAGTCGATCATCGTCGACCTCGCCCGGATGCCGCATCTGCTGATCGCAGGTACCACCGGCTCGGGTAAGTCGGTCGCGATCAACACCATGATCCTCAGCCTGGTGTACCGGCTGCGGCCGGATCAGTGCCGGCTGATCATGGTCGATCCGAAGATGCTCGAACTCTCCGTCTATGACGGCATCCCGCATCTGCTGACGCCCGTCGTCACCGATCCGAAGAAGGCGGTGGTGGCGCTGAAGTGGGCGGTGCGCGAGATGGAAGAGCGCTACAAGCGCATGGCCAAGCTCGGCGTCCGCAACATCGACGGCTACAACACCCGCCTCGGCGAAGCCAAAGCCAAGGGCGAAGAGCTGACCCGCACGGTGCATACCGGCTTCGACAAGGAGACCGGCAAAGCGATCTACGAGGAAGAGAAGCTCGACCTCGAACCGCTGCCCTACATCGTCATCATCGTCGACGAAATGGCCGACCTGATGATGGTCGCCGGCAAGGACATCGAAGGCGCGGTGCAGCGCCTTGCCCAGATGGCGCGCGCTGCCGGCCTCCACGTGATCCTCGCGACGCAGCGCCCGTCGGTCGACGTCATCACCGGTACCATCAAGGCCAACTTCCCGACCCGCATTTCCTTCCAGGTGACGTCGAAGATCGACAGCCGCACCATCCTGGGCGAGATGGGCGCCGAGCAGCTGCTCGGCCAGGGCGACATGCTGTACATGGCGGGCGGCGGCCGCATCAGCCGCGTCCACGGCCCGTTCGTTTCGGACGAGGAAGTCGAGAAGGTCGTCAAACACCTCAAGGCGCAGGGCGCGCCCGAGTATCTCGAGGCGGTCACCGCCGAAGAGCCGAGCGAAGAAGACGGCGCGGTGTTCGACGCCACCGGCATGGGCGGCGACGGCGGCGGCGATCTGTTCCAGCAGGCGGTGGCGATCGTCAAACGCGACCGCAAGGCCTCGACCAGCTATATTCAGCGCCGGCTGCAAATCGGCTACAACCGCGCCGCGTCGCTGATGGAGCGAATGGAGCTCGAAGGCATCGTCGGCCAAGCCAACCATGCCGGCAAACGCGAGATCCTGGTGGCGGAAGAGGATTCGAACTTTTGAAGCGCGCGATCAGGGTCATGCAGGCGGCCGGGGCGGGGTCGCGAAATCGCCACAGCGCCCCTGTAGCGGCAGACCGGCACCGCGACGACGCCGTCGCGGCCGTGCAGGACATGAGCTTGATCAAACAATTCAACGACTTGATGCCGAATTGGGCGACCGGGATCGGGCTGCGGCAGCTCTGCGTCGCCGCCGCTGCGGCCACCCTCGTCAGCGTCGCAGTCCAGCCGGCGACCGCCGAGCCGGTGCCGGCTCCGAAGCCGTCCCCGCGCGCGACCCAGCTCAGTGCCGCCGAGCCGAAGCAGCGCTCGCCGCAAGCTCCCGCCCAGCCGCCGGTCGCAAAGCTGACCACGCCGCCCGAGCCGGTGATTCCCGATCCGCGGCGCAACGTGCCGGCATCAATCTTCACCACCTTCGATGCTGCTCAAAAGGCGGAGGCCGCCAAGGCCAGCGCGTATCTGTCGTCGCTGCAGACATTGGTCGGCCAATTCGTTCAGGTCGGGCCGGACGGCAGCAAACTCACCGGCGACTTCTATATCATGAAGCCCGGCCGGGTGCGGTTCGAGTATGACGATCCGAGTCCGATCTCGATGATCGCCGACGGCCAGTCGGTGGTGGTGCGTGATCGCAAGCTGGCGACCCAGGACGTCTATCCGCTGTCGCAGACGCCGCTGCGCTATCTGCTCAGCGACCGGCTCGATCTGCTACGCGACACCAACGTCGTCAGCATCACCTCCGACGACCTGTATTCGAACATCATCATCGAAGAGAAGAACGCCGTCATCGGCACCAGCCGCTTGTTGCTGATGTTCGGCACCAAGGACGGTCAGCTCAAGCAATGGACCGTCACCGACCCGCAGGGCTACGACACCACCGTGGCAGTGTACAATCTCGACACCACGAGGCGCCCTGATCCGTCGATGTTCAAGATCGACTACACCAATTACGGCACTCCACCGGGCTAGAGACTTTCCATCGGGCCGTTCTCGATGGTCGCTCCACGGACGGTGGATGCGCGGGTCGAGCCCGCGCATGACGCGTAGGTGAAAGCGCAGCCTAAATGCTCGGCCGGTTGTTCACACCGTCGACTTGCGTCCGACCTCATGCCGCGCAACAACGATGCGTCATACGTCTTTCGGCGCCGTCCTGCCCTCCTGCGACCGAGCTCCCATGCGTCTCACGCTTACGACTTGGAACATCAACTCGGTGCGGCTTCGCATCGAGCTGGTGGCGAAATTCCTCAAAGCCCAGCGCCCGGACATCCTGTGCCTGCAGGAGACGAAGTGTCCGGACGACGCGTTTCCGCTGAAGCGGTTCAAGCGCCTTGGCTACGAGCACATCGCGCTGAACGGACAGAAGGGCTACCACGGCGTCGCGGTCATTTCGAAGCTGCCGTTTGTCGCCACCGACATCCGCACCTTCTGCGACATCATCGACAGCCGCCACATCTCGGTTTCGGTGAAGACCGACGAGAACGCGCCGCCGCTGGTGCTGCACAATTTCTACGTTCCGGCTGGCGGTGATATTCCCGATCCGGCCGTCAATCCGAAGTTCAAGCACAAGCTGTCGTTTCTCGACGAGATGAAAGCCTGCGAGCCGCTGCATCCGTCCGGCGATCAGCGGCACATCCTGGTCGGCGACCTCAACGTAGCGCCGCACGAGCACGACGTCTGGTCGCACAAACAGCTTCTGAAAGTCGTGTCGCACACGCCGGTCGAATGCGAGAAGCTGCTCGGGGTGCTGCGCGCCGGCAACTGGGTCGACGTCGCGCGCGATCGCATCCCGCTCGATCAGAAGGTCTATACGTGGTGGAGCTATCGGGCTGCCGATTGGACGGTCGGCGACCGCGGCCGGAGGCTCGACCACATCTGGGTGTCGGAAGCGCTGAAGGACCGCGTTATCGACTTCAAGATCCTGCGCGACGCGCGTAGCTGGGAGCGGCCGAGCGACCACGTCCCAGTGACGATGACGATGGAGCTGTAGTTAGTTGGTTCGGCCCGTGGTCGTCGCGCGACCCGGTCATCCAACTCGCGGTGAAGTCGCTACGACGTCAGCTTGCTGCCGACCATGACGATGTCGTTGGCAACCTGGGTGGTGCGGGCGGCGAATTCGTCGCGAAGCCGCAGCGCTGCGCCGGGATCGCTTTCGAGCACCCGCTGAAACAGGCTGCGGGCGATCCGGATCGCCGAGGAATATTCCAGCGCCACCGCGGTGGTCGGCCGCCGCATCGGCATCACCAGCGCGAGTTCGCCGATCAGGTCGCCCGGCCGCGCCACCATCTCGTGCAGGCCGCCGTCTTCCATCGTGATCTGAAACGCGCCGCGCTGAACCACATAGCCGGCGTCGGCCGGCTCGCCGGCATTGAACATCACGTCGCCGCGCGCGAAGTCGCGCTGCTCGGAGCCGATTGCCAGCATCCGCAGCGCCTGCTCGCCGAGCAGACGCAGCGTCTGAACGCGCGCGAGCAGGGCAACATCATCTTCGATCGACATGCGGGACCGGGAAACGAGTGAATCGGCCCCTTATTGGTATCACGGCACGAGTTTGTAGCCACCGGCCTCGGTGACCAGAATCTCCGGATTCGCCGCGTCTCGCTCGATCTTTTGGCGGAGCCGGTAGATGTGGGTCTCGAGCGTGTGGGTGGTGACGCCGGAATTGTAGCCCCACACCTCCTGCAGCAACGTCTCGCGCGACACCGGCGCCTGACCGGCGCGGTACAGGAAGCGCAGGATCGCCGTTTCCTTCTCGGTCAGCCGGACCTTCTTGGCGTTGGCGCCAGTCAGCATCTTCGAGCCGGGGCGGAACGAATACGGCCCGACCGTGAACACCGCGTCCTCGCTGGCTTCGTGCTGGCGAAGCTGGGCGCGGATCCGCGCCAGCAGCACCGCGAACCGGAACGGCTTGGCAACGTAGTCATTGGCGCCGCTTTCCAGGCCCAGAATGGTGTCCGAGTCGGTGTCGTGGCCGGTCAGCATGATGATCGGCGCCTTGAAGCCGCCCTTGCGCAAGCTGCGCACCACTTCGCGGCCATCGGTGTCGGGCAGGCCGACATCCATCAGCACCAGATCGGGCGACAGCGCTTTGGCGGTCTGCACGCCCTTGGCACCGGTATCGACCGCGGATGCCTCGAACTCTTCGTGCAGCGACAGCTGCTCGACCAGCGCGTCGCGCAGATCATTGTCGTCGTCCACGATCAGGATCTTGCGGGCGTTCGGCATCGGCGCTGTCCTTCCGTCGTCTGGCGGCGCGGCTCTCGTGGGGGCGCGCACGCAAATCACGCGCGATTGTATCGCAGATCAGCAGATAGGGAGCGATTCCGCGGAATTTAACTGCGGCGACCTAAATTTGCCGCCATGATGCCTGCGGCAAACCTTCCGGACGCATGAAAAAGACAGCCAGATCAGCACCTTCGCGAAAATCGCCGCAGACCGGGCCACTGCTTCGGCTGATCGTGCGCAGGGCTGCAGGCGAGCTTAGCCGCGGCTGGCTGGTCGCTGGTGGGCTGACCATCCCGGTGGCGCTCGGTCGCGGCGGCATTCTAGCCAATAAGCGCGAAGGCGACGGCGGCACCCCGCGCGGCACGTTTCGGCCACTGCGGCTATGGTGGCGTGCCGACCGGGGCCCACGCCCCCGCACCCATCTGTCGATCCGCATCATCGGTCCTGACGATGCCTGGTGCGAAGACCCGCAAAGCCGGCACTACAACCGGCCGATCCACCGGTCACCGGCCGGCGAAGGCGACCGTCTGATGCGTGACGATCATCTCTACGACCTGATCGTCGAGATCGACCACAACACCCGGCCACGCGTCGCGGGCCGCGGCAGCGCGGTCTTTCTGCATCTGGCCCGCGATAATTTCGGCCCCACCGCCGGCTGTGTGGCAATGACCCGGCCGAACCTCACCCGCCTGCTGGCCCGGCTCGGCCCCAACACGAAGATCGTGATCGGGTAGCCGAGGTTTCCTGCCGTCATCGCCTGCACAGCAGACCGAAGCTTCGATCAGATCGAGGCGCCCGCCCTCGCCGGTTCAGCGATGTCCGAAGATCGCCGACCCTACCCGGACGTGGGTGGCGCCGAATTGGATCGCGGTGGCGAAGTCCGCGCTCATGCCCATCGACAGCTTCGCAAGTCCATTGCGCTTGGCGATCTTGGCGCACAGCGCGAAATGCGGTGCAGGAGCTTCATCGACCGGCGGAATGCACATCAACCCGCCGATCGCCAGCCCCCAACGCTCACGGCACGCGACCAGAAAGGCATCGGCATCCTGCGGAGCGATGCCGGCCTTTTGCGGTTCTTCACCGGTGTTGATCTGCACGAACAACTCGACCTTGCGTCCGGCCTGCGGCAGCACTTTGCTCAGGGCTTCGCACAGGCTGTCGCGGTCGACCGAGTGGATCGCATCGAACAGCGCGACCGCGTCCTTGGCCTTGTTGGACTGCAGCGGTCCGATCAGGTGCAGTTCGGTGCCGGGATACTCTTCGACCAGCGCCGGCCATTTGCCCTTGGCTTCCTGGACACGATTTTCACCAAACACCCGCTGACCGGCCGACAGGACCGGACGGATCGCCTCCGCCTCGAAGGTCTTCGACACCGCGATCAGCGTCACCTCGCTGCGCTCGCGCCGTGCATCCTTACAGGCATTGACGATTTCGGCCTCGACGGCGTCCAGATTGTCGGCGGCGCTCATCGGCTCGAAGCTCCAGATGACAGTGGGCGGCGGGTGAAAAGCGACCTTGGCGGCGCGCTCAACGCTGCGAGTTTGTGCACGGTTCCGGCTTCGCTCAAATTGTAATGAATCGAGGAAAGGCTTCTTGAAGCCTTCCACCTAGGATGATTGCGGGGGGTCGAGGGGCAACGATGTCACGCATCGCAATCGTCCGCAAGAAAGCCAAACTGAGGGCCTTGCTCGGCATCCGGGCCAGGCTCGTGGTGCTGGCACTCATCCTGGTGTGTCCGCTGATGCTGGACCGAGTGCGTCTGCTTGAAGAGACGCGCACCGCTCAGCTCGCCGCCATGGCCAATGAACTATCGACGCTAGCGCAGCGCACCGCGGACGCCGAGCGCGAGGTGATTTCGTCGGTCGAAGCGGTGCTGAAATCGGCCGCCTATGTGCACGCCGCTGCCGCCCAGGCGGGGCGAAGCTGCAGCATTCTGCGCGCCAGCCTGCGGGTCGATCTGCCCTCGATCCGGATGCTGCTGGTCGCCGGCCCCGACGGCGTGGTGCACTGCTCGACCTCTTCGATGTTCGTCGGCAGCAACATCAGCGACCGCCCTTATTTCCGTAAAGCGTTGGAAACACACGACTTCGTCGTCAGCGACTTCCTGGTCGGCCGGCAGACCCAGAAGGGCACGATCCTGGCCGCCTACCCGGTGTCGGCGATCGATACCGGCGAAGAGGCGGTGATCGTCGCCGGCATGAATCTGGACTGGCTGTCCGACATGATGAGCAGCCTGGCCGGCCGCGTCGGCGTCAACGCCGCCCTGATCGACGGCGAAGGCACCGTACTGGCGGCGCCGCCGGACGAGCGCAGCCTGATCGGCAAGAAGCTCGACCGTCTGTCGCTGCTGCCGGCAATGGCGGAGACGCCGCAAGGCCGCGGCAGCATCACCATGCACGACGATGCCGGGCGGCTGATGACCGTGAGCCGGATTCCTGGAACCAGCGCCCGGCTTGTCGTGACCGTCGACGAGAACAAGGTCTCCGCGGGAATCAATCGCGACATCCGCACCGCCTATCTGCAGCTGGCGCTGGTCTGCCTGTTCGTGCTGCTCGGCGCTCTGATCGCGGCCGAGCGGCTGATCGTGCAGCCGATCTCGGTGCTGACCGGGGTCGCCAAGAAATTCGCCGAAGGCAACTGGTCGGCCCGGGTCGCGCGCAAGCGCCTGCCGTCCGAATTTGTGCCGCTGGCGCGGGCATTTAACGCGATGGCGGCGCAGCTCGGCCAGCGCGAACGCGAGCTGGTCGCCAGCAACAGCCGCCTGACCGTGATGGCCTCGATGGACCTGCTATCCGGCCTCGCCAACCGTCGCGGCTTGCAGAGCCGGCTCGATTTCGAATGGATGAAGGGCCAGCAGACCGGGCACCGCCTGGCGCTGATGATGATCGACGTCGACCATTTCAAGCTGTTCAACGATTCCTACGGCCATCCCGAAGGCGACGCCTGCCTCAGCCGGATCGGCGAGACGTTGGCGGCGGTGGCCGACCAGACCAGCGGGTTCGCGGCACGTTATGGCGGCGAAGAGTTCTGCCTGCTGCTGCCGGAAACCGGCATGGGCCGCGCCCTGCAGGTCGGCGAGCTGGTCCGCACCGCCGTCGAACAGCTCGATCTGCCGCATCGAACCAGCGCGTTCGAACGCGTGACCGTCAGCATCGGCGTCGCTTGCACGCTGCCGAGCGAACACGCCACCCCGGCCGAGTTGATCGAAGCCGCCGACGCGGCGCTGTACGCGGCCAAACATCGCGGCCGCAACAACGTCGTCGAGCACGGCTTCATCCGGGCCAGCGACGGCCCCGTGGCCATGGCGAGCTGAGGCCACCCAAGGGCCGCCCGGCGAGCTGCCGGGCTTGCGCCATCCCATTGACCCGACACCATGTTTCATGGCCTAGTCCGCGCGCTTCGCGCGCGATTTGACCCGAGCCCCCGCACCGGTTGGCGACCTCGGCCGCGCCCCGTTTTTCCGCCCTGATCCGCGCTCGAACCGGCCGGCCGTCTTCTGATCTTTCGAATCCTGATCTCATGAGCAACGAACGATACAACGCCCGCGAATCCGAGCCGAAGTGGCAGGCGAAATGGGACGAGGCGAAGATCTTCGCCACCCGCAACGACGACCTGCGCAAGAAGTATTACGTGCTGGAGATGTTCCCGTATCCGTCGGGACGGATCCACATGGGTCACGTCCGCAACTACACCATGGGCGACGTGGTGGCGCGGACGATGCGGGCACGCGGCTACAATGTGCTGCACCCGATGGGGTGGGACGCATTCGGTCTGCCGGCCGAGAACGCCGCGATCGAACGCAAGGTCGCCCCGAAGGCTTGGACCTACGACAACATCGCGGCGATGAAGAAGCAGCTCCAAACCATGGGGCTGTCGCTGGACTGGGCGCGTGAATTCGCGACCTGCGATCCGTCCTACTACAAGCACCAGCAGAAGATGTTCCTCGACTTCCTGAAGGTCGGGCTGGTCGAGCGCGAGAAGCGCAAGCTGAATTGGGACCCGGTCGACATGACCGTGCTGGCCAACGAGCAGGTGATCGACGGCCGCGGCTGGCGCTCGGGCGCGGTGGTCGAGCTGCGCGAGATGAACCAGTGGGTGTTCAAGATCACCAAATACGCCCAGGAGCTGCTCGACGCGCTGGATACGCTGGATCGCTGGCCCGACAAGGTGCGGCTGATGCAGCGCAACTGGATCGGGCGCTCCGAAGGCCTGATGGTGCGGTTCGCGCTCGATAGTGCGACGACGCCGGCCGGCGAGACCGAACTGAAGATCTTCACCACCCGCCCCGATACGCTATTCGGCGCCAAGTTCATGGCGATCGCGGCCGACCATCCGCTGGCGCAAGCGGCGGCGGCGAAGGACCCGAAGGTCGCGGCGTTCATCGAGGACTGCAAGAAGCGCGGCACCGCGCAGGCCGAGATCGACACCGCCGAGAAGCAGGGCATCGACACCGGCATCCGCGCCGTGCATCCGTTCGATCCGAGCTGGAAGCTGCCGGTCTATGTCGCCAACTTCGTGCTGATGGAATACGGCACCGGCGCGATCTTCGGCTGCCCGGCGCATGACCAGCGCGACCTCGACTTCGTCAACAAGTACCAGCTCGGCAATACGCCGGTGGTCTGCCCCGAAGGCCAGGACCCGGCGAGCTTCGTCATCACCGACACCGCCTATGACGGCGACGGCCGGATGATCAACTCCCGCTTCCTCGACGGCAAGACGATCGCCGAGGCGAAGGAAGAAGTTGCCAAGCGGCTCGAGACCACGCAGCTCGGCGGCGCGCCGGTCGGCGAACGCAAGGTCAACTTCCGCCTGCGCGACTGGGGTATCTCACGTCAACGCTATTGGGGTTGTCCGATCCCGATCATCCACTGCCCGACCTGCGACGTGGTGCCGGTGCCGGACGCGGAGCTGCCGGTGGTGCTGCCGGAAGACGTGTCGTTCGACAAGCCGGGCAATGCACTCGACCATCATCCGACCTGGAAGCACGTCACCTGTCCGAAGTGCGGCGGCAAGGCCGTGCGCGAGACCGACACCATGGACACCTTCGTGGATTCGTCCTGGTACTTCGCGCGCTTCACCGATCCGTGGAACACCGAGGCGCCGACCACGCCGGACGTCGTCAACCGGATGATGCCGGTCGATCAGTACATCGGCGGCGTCGAGCACGCGATCCTGCATCTGCTGTACAGCCGGTTCTTTACCCGCGCGATGAAGGCGGCGGGTCATATCGACATCAAGCATGACGAGCCGTTCGCCGGCCTGTTCACGCAGGGCATGGTGGTGCACGAGACCTATCGCGATAAAGCTGGCAAGTGGGTAAACCCAGCGAACGTTGAGATTACCCTGGTTGGCAATGAACGCGTCGCCAATAGCACTTTCCAAGTCCTCGACGTCTCAAACGTGCCAGCTGACCACATCATCACGGCCCCAGATGGAACGTTGAGGTACAAGGTCGACATCGGCTCGATTGAGAAGATGTCAAAATCGAAGCAGAACACCGTCGACCCCGACGATATCATCGGGACCTACGGGGCCGACACCGCGCGCTGGTTCATGCTGTCGGATTCGCCGCCGGACCGCGACGTGATCTGGAGCGAGGAAGGCGTCAGGGGCGCGTCGCGTTTCGTGCAGCGGCTGTGGCGGATAGTGAACGATGCGGCCCCGATCGCCGCGTCGGCTCCGGCCGAACGGCCGGCGAGCTTCAGCGCCGACGCGCTCACCTTGCGCAAGGCCGCACATGGTGCGCTCGACAAGGTGCTGTCCGGCATCGAGCGGCTCGCCTTCAACGTCAGCCTGGCGCACATCCGGGAGTTTTCGAATACCCTCGGTGATGCGCTGGCCCGTTCGCAGACGCCCTCGCCCGATCTCGCCTGGGCGATCCGCGAATCGACCGTGATCCTGGTGCAGCTCTTCCACCCGATGATGCCGCACCTCGCCGAGGAATGCTGGACCGTGCTCGGCCAGACCGGCCTGGTCTCCGAGGCGCTGTGGCCGCAGATCGAACCGGATCTGTTGGTCGAGGACAGCATCACCCTGCCGGTTCAGGTCAACGGCAAGAAGCGCGGCGAGGTGACGGTACCGCGCGACGCTCCGACCAGCGAAATTGAGGCTGCCGTTTTGGCGCTCGATGCGGTAAAACAGGCCCTGGGTGACAAGCCCGTTCGCAAGGTGATCGTCGTCCCGCAGAGGATCGTGAATGTCGTCGGCTAAGCCCGCGGAGCTCAAGAAGTTCGTCGTCCGGTTGGCGCTGGCGGTTGCGCTGGCCGCCCCGGTCGCCGGCTGCTTCCAACCGATGTACGCCGATCGCGGCGACGGTTCGCCGACGCTGCGCGATAAGCTGAACGCCATCGAAGTCCCGCCGCTCGATATTCCGAACGGGTCGCGTAACTCCCGCCTTGGCGTCGAGCTGCGTAATAAGCTGATGTTCAAGCTGTACGGCAGCGCCACCGGCGCGCCGCCGCTGTACACCCTGAAGATCTCGATCTCGACTTCGCGGTCGTCGCTGATCGTCGATCCCAGCACGCAGCTGCCGACGATCGAAAACTACGCGATCGATGCCAGCTATCAGCTCAAGGACATCGCCACCGGCAAAACGGTGATGAGCGGCAACACCTTCTCGCGCGTCGAATACGACGTGCCCGGCCAGTCGCAGCGCTTTGCCCGCACTCGCGCCGGCCGCGACGCGGAAGATCGCGCCGTGCAGGAGATCGCCGAGAACATCAACACTCGGCTCGCCTCGTTCTTCTACGCCGGGATGTGATCGGCGATTCCGCCGAGCACGCGGTGTTGGTTCACATTCGGCTCTGGCGCTGAGTGATGGTTGCGCTTCGCGGCAAAGATGCCACCTCGTTTCTGGCCCGGCCCGATCCCGGCCGGCCGATCGTGCTGCTGTATGGGCCTGATGCGGGGCTCGTGCGCGAACGCGCAGATGCGCTGATCGCGGCCTCGCTCGACGACCCCAAAGATCCATTTGCATTGGTCCGGCTCGACGGCGACGAGCTCGCCGCGGAGCCGTCGCGGCTGGTCGACGAAGCCCTCGCCATTCCAATGTTCGGCGGACGCCGCGCGATCCGCGTTCGCGCCGGTTCGCGCAGTTTCGTCGCCGGCGTCGAAGCGCTGATCTCCTCGCCGCCGAAAGAATGCCGGGTTGTCATCGAAGCCGGCGACATCAAGCCGGACAATGCACTGCGCAAGGCCTGCGAAAAGGCGACCACCGGCGCCGTCGCGATCGGCTGTTATCCGGATGCGGAAGCCGACATCGCCCGGCTGATCGACGACGAACTGCGCGGCTCGAATCTGCAGATCGCCAAGGATGCGAAGGCGGTGCTGACGACGCTGCTCGGTGGCGATCGCCAGGCCTCACGTAATGAGCTGCGGAAGCTGGCGCTGTACGCGCACGGCAAGGGCGAAGTCACGCTCGACGACGTGATCACCTGCGTATCGGATGCGTCCGATCTCAAGCTCGACGCGATCGTCGATGCTGCATTCTCGGGCAAGCCCATCGTGGTCGAGACTGAATTCGCCAAGGCGATGGTGGCCGGCACTTATCCGGGTCAGATCATCCTCGCGGCGCAGCGCCACGCGGCGTTTCTGCACAAGACCAGCCTCGTGGTCGAAGGCGGCACGCCAGCCGCCGTGGTTCTCGATTCCGGATTTCCGCGGCTGCATTTCTCGCGCAAGGCCGCAGCCGAGACGGCGCTCCGCAATCTCTCAACGACGCGCCTCGGGCAGATCATCGAACAGCTCGCCAGCGCCGCGCTCGAAACTCGTCGCCAAGCCACCCTCGGCGCCGCAATCGCACAGCGCACGCTGCTGTCGATCGCGGTCAGTGCGAGGCGGCGGAGTTAGTCTCGTTGTTGCGATCCGCGCGGACTTAGCGTAGCGCAGGTCACGCGCACCTCGCGGCACAACCACCCTTTCGTTCGTCATTCCGGGGCGCGCGGAGCGCGAGCCCGGATTCCATAACCCCTGCGCCCTCGGCGACGAGAGATAGTCGCCTCAAGCGACCAAGAACAACGCGAACTAGAGCAGTTCCGCGTTAGATAGAGTCGGGACATCGCGTCGGAGTACTTACGACAAGCACAACCTCATGGTGAGGAGGCGCGAAGCGCCGTCTCGAACCATGTGCCGCGAGCCAAGGGCCCCTCATCCTTCGAGACGCCCGGCTTTGCCGGGCTCCTCAGGATGAGGACTCCAGAACTCATGGCGAGGGCCAAATCCGCTTCAATCAACGAACAACGCGAACTAACCGCCGGCCTCGAGCCGGCGGATGATGTCGTCGAGCTGATCAAGATCGGTGTAGCGGATCTGGACTGCGCCGGTGCCTTCGTGATCGTCGATCGTCACCTTCATGCCGAGTGCGTCGCTCAGGCGTTTTTCCAGCGCCACGGTGTCGGCGTCCTTCACCGCCTTGGCACCCGAGGCGGCGCGGGGCTTCTGCGGCTTGCGCTCCGGCACGCCTTCTTCATGCGCCAACGCTTCGGTCTGACGGACGTTGAGACCTTCGGCGACGATCCGCTTGGCGATCGCCGACGGGTCGGGCAGACCAATCAGCGCACGCGCATGGCCGGCGGTGAGTTCGCCCGAGGCGATCAGCGACTTGACGTCGTCGGGCAGCTTGATCAGCCGCATCATGTTGGCGACATGGCTGCGGCTCTTGCCGACGATCTTGGCGATCTCTTCCTGGCTGCGATTGAACTCGGCCGCCAGCGCCTGATAGCCGAGCGCCTCTTCGAGCGGATTGAGATCTTCGCGCTGAACATTTTCGACGATGGCGATTTCGAGCGCCAGCGCATCCGACACGTCGACCGGAACGATCGGCACTTCGTGCAGACCGGCGCGCTGCGCCGCGCGCCAGCGCCGTTCGCCGGCGATGATCTCGTAGCGATCGGCGGTGCCCTTCACCGGGCGGACCACGATCGGCTGGATCACGCCGTGCTGCTTGATCGAGTCCGACAGTTCACCAAGCTCGGCGTCGGTGAAGGTGCGGCGCGGGTTGCGCGGATTGGCCTTGATGAATTCAATCGGCACCTTGCGCTGCGCCCGCGGCCGTTCGGTCTGCGTAGCCTCGCCGCCGACATCGCCGATCAGACTCGCCAAGCCGCGCCCCAGTCGCGAACGGTGCTCATCGGCCATCGCCAGCTCCCTTGGATTCACGTCGCTACTCCGCACTGATGAAATGAAAGTTGTTAGTTCGCATCGTCACTGAGAAGCGGCATCGCAAACAAGCCGGCGCCCTGCCCGGCTCTGGATCGCGTTGCTTCGCCCGCAATGACGAGGCCTGGTAGGCGCCGCCGGCCACGCACCTCAATGCGTGGTGCGGAGTTCGCGCTCGCGCTGAATCACTTCGGTGGCGAGCTTCAGATAGGCTTCGCTGCCGACGCATTTCAGATCGTAAACCAGCACCGGCTTGCCGTAGCTCGGCGCTTCAGAGATCCGCACGTTACGCGGGATCATGGTGTCGTAGACCTTCTTGCCCATGAACTGGCGCACGTCGGCGACGACCTGGCTCGACAGATTGTTGCGGCTGTCGAACATCGTCAGCACAATGCCGTGGATCGTCAGGTTCGGATTGAGGTTGGCGCGGACCTGCTCGACCGTCTGCAGCAATTGCGACAGACCTTCGAGGGCGAAGAACTCGCACTGCAGCGGCACCAGGATCGCATCCGCGGCCGCCATCGCATTCACAGTCAGCAGGTTCAGCGACGGCGGGCAGTCGATCAGCACGTAGGTGTAGTCGAGCGGCGGATCGATGTCCTTGTTGAGCACGCCGATGGCGTCGCGCAGTCGGAACGCGCGGTCGCCGCGATGACCGAGCTCGAGCTCGAGGCCCGAGAGATCCATCGTCGAAGCTGCAATGTGGAGCCGCGGCACCGCGGTGGCGACCACCGCGTCGCGCAGCGGCGCTTCGCCGGCCAACACGTCGTAAGTCGAAGTATTGCGATCGCGGCGATCAATGCCGAGCCCGGTCGAGGCGTTGCCCTGTGGATCGAGATCAACGATCAGCACCCGTTCGCCGATCGCGGCCAGCGCCGTGCCGAGATTGATCGCGGTGGTGGTCTTGCCGACCCCGCCCTTCTGGTTGGCGAGCGCGATGATGCGCGGACGCCCGGGCTCTGAATTCGACCTATCCCCTTGATAAATCTCGTCAATTACGGTCATGGCAGGTTCTTCGGCTGGTTGGTGGCGGTTATGTGCGTCGTTCGATGTGGTCGATTTCGACGATCCAGCCTTGGCCACCGGTCACGCTGGCATGCAGCTTAGGCTGGAATTTCCAATATTTAGTAGCTTCCGTCAATTCTGCATCTACATCTTGACCCTTCAGGAACAACGCCTTCGTGGTTCCGGAGGTCATCAGAGGTTCGGCAAAACCGATGAGCTGGTGTAGCGGAGCAACCGCACGGGCGGTGATGCAATCGAGCGCCTGTGGGAATCTATCCACGTTATCCCCGATGTCCGCGAGCATCACTGTGCCCGGCGCGGCCGCCACGCGGAGCGCCTCGCGCAGGAATGCCGCCTTCTTGGCGATCCTCTCCACCAATGTGACGTGCCCACCGACGTCCGCCATCGCGCAAGCGAGCACCACGCCGGGGAATCCGCCTCCAGATCCAAAGTCGAGCCATCGCCGGGCATGGGGCATGAGGCTGACAAGCTGCAGCGAATCCGCGACGTGACGGGTCCAAAGCTGCGGCAGGGTCGATGGAGCGACCAGATTAGTCTTAGCCTGCCATTGCTGCAGCAAGGCGACATAGGCATCGAGCCGCGCTTCGAGCGCCGATGAGATCGGGACGAGCTTCAGCGCCGCCGCCTTGTCGGCGTCGAGATCAGAGAGAGAAACAAGAGGTTTGGCAGCGCGCTGCATGGAACTTCACTGCGGGGAGACAGGCGGCTACAGGCCTGTTCTGATTATATTCTTGCAAACCGATTCCGGCCATCGAATACGGCACCGATTTGGAATCGAGGGCTCAAGTTTCACGTGAAACACGACGGAACTTAGAGATGGTGTGTTTCACGTGAAACACTGGGCCCCCGCGCTTACCCCGTCGATTTCCGCTTTCGTTGTTCACGCCTTAGATAGGCGGCCAGAATTCCGAGGGCCGCCGGCGTCATCCCGTCCAGCCGACCCGCCTGCCCGACGGTGTGGGGTCGATGCCGTTCGAGGCGCGTGCGAGCCTCGTTCGACAGGCCGGGGACCGCGGCATAATCGACATCGGTGAGCCGCAGACTCTCATCCCGACGAAACGCCTCGACGTCCGCAGTCTGCCGCTCCAGATAGACATGATATTTCGCGTCGATCTCGACATGCACGGCTATCGCCGGATCGACCTTGCCGAGCTCCGGCCAGATCGCGCAGACCTGAGACCACTCGATCTCCGGATAGGACAACAGATCGAACGCCGATCGTCTCTGGCCGTCCCGGTTCAGCGCCAGTCCATACTTGGCGGCTTCGTTCGGGGTGATCGACAGCGACTGGGCGAGCGCTTTCGCCGCAGACAGCGCCGCCATTTTATCCTGATGGAAGGCCGCCCGCTCCGTACCGACGCAGCCGATCGCCAGCCCTTTGTCGGTGAGGCGCTGGTCCGCATTGTCGGCTCGAAGGGTCAGGCGATATTCGGCCCGTGAGGTGAACATCCGGTACGGCTCGGTGATGCCACGGGTCACCAGATCGTCGATCATCACGCCGAGATAGCCGTCGGCTCGATCGAACACCGCCAAGTCGCCGCCTCCGGCAGACAATCCGGCGTTGAGACCCGCAACCAAGCCCTGGGCGGCGGCCTCCTCATATCCGGTCGTGCCGTTGATCTGCCCGGCCAGAAACAGCCCGCGCAATCTCTTGGTCTGCAGCGTGGGTTCCAGTTCCCGCGGATCGACGTGGTCGTATTCGATCGCGTAGCCCGGGCGGAACATCTCGGTCCGCTCCAGGCCAGGAATCGTCTTCAGGATCGCACGCTGCACATCTTCGGGCAGCGAGGTCGAAATCCCGTTGGGATAGACCGTCGGATCGTCGAGCCCTTCCGGCTCCAGGAAGATCTGGTGGCCGTCGCGGTCGCCGAATTTGACGATCTTGTCCTCGATCGACGGGCAATAGCGCGGGCCGGTGGACTGAATCTGCCCGGAATACATCGGCGAGCGATGCACATTGGTGCGGATCACCTCGTGGGTGGCTGTCGTGGTCCGGGTGATGCCGCATTCGATCTGCGGCGTGGTGATTGCGGGCGTCAGCACCGAAAATGGCTCCGGCGGATCATCACCGGGCTGCATTTCGACCGCGCTCCAGTCGATCGTCCGGCCGTCCAGACGCGGCGGAGTGCCGGTTTTGAGCCGGCCGAGGGCAAAACCGAGCGCTTCGAACGATCCAGAGAGCCCCATCGCCGGCGCCTCGTCGATCCGGCCTGCCGGCCAGCTTCGCTCGCCGAGGTGAATGAGGCCCCGGAGGAAGGTCCCGGTGGTGATCACGACCGCCGCGGCCGCAAACTCCCGGCCGTCGCCGAGCCGAACGCCGGTCACGCGGCCATTCTGCCAGAGAAGTGCGTCGGCCTCTCCTTCGATGACCGACAAGTTCGGAATGGCCTGGATCGCGGTCTGCATCGCGGCTGCATACAGTTTGCGATCGGCTTGGGCGCGGGGACCACGAACAGCGGGGCCTTTACGGCGGTTCAGCATCCGAAACTGAATGCCGCCAGCGTCGGCGACCCGGCCCATCAGGCCGTCCAAAGCATCGACTTCGCGGACCAGATGGCCTTTGCCCAGTCCTCCGATCGCCGGATTACAGGACATTGCGCCCACGGTGGCAAACCGATGGGTGACCAGAGCGGTAGCCGCGCCGATCCGGGCCGCCGCAGCCGCAGCTTCGCAGCCGGCGTGGCCGCCGCCGATGACGATGACGTCGAAAGAGGTGCGCATGGTGGGGTTGTAGCTCAGCTCCGGGGAGCTTTGAAGGCGAGTCCGCCGACCTTGATACCGGCTAAACCTCACCGGACTGTTTCACGTGAAACAGCAGTGCCGAAATCCCGGTATCGTGGTTAACCAATCGTAACCACCGCCACTGATCGGCGACCGGTGAGCCTATTTGCCGATGCAGAACCGGCTGAAGATCTCACCGAGGACGTCCTCGACGTCGACCCGCCCCAGCAATCGGCCAAGACTGTGAGCCGAAGAGCGGAGTTCTTCGGCGACGATTTCTTCGGCCAGTCCCGACACCAGACTCCGCTCCAGCGATGCCGAAGCTTCGGCAAGCAACAGCCGATGGCGATCCCGCGTGATCAATCCGGCTTCTGCAGACCCAAAATACTGCGCAGCAAATCGCGTCAGCTGGCGCAGCAACTCCGAAAACCCCTCGCCCGTCGCCGCTGAGATCCGGAAAGCGGGCTGTGAGGGGCCGGCTTCTGCCTCGCCGACCGTCAGATCGATCTTATTCCGGACTCGCCAGACTTCCGGACCGCTCACATCCGGATCGGAAGCATCCGTGGCCGTGCTCAGCCACAGCACCAGATCCGCCGAAGCGGCGCGCGCGCGGGCGCGTCGCACCCCCTCCTGCTCGACCGGATCGTCACTGTCTCGCAGTCCTGCGGTATCGATCACCGTCACCGGATAGCCGTCGAGATCGAGTTGGACCTCGATCACATCCCGAGTGGTGCCGGCATGCGGCGACACGATCGCCACCTCGCGGCGGGCGAGACGATTGATCAGAGTGGACTTGCCTACATTCGGTGGCCCGGCGATCGCCACCACCATTCCGTCGCGGAGCTTTTCGCCCCGGCCCTGCTCAGCCAAGACCTCGGCGATCTCTGCGGACAGCTCCGCGATTCTCGCCCGCGCCGGCCCCATCAGCTCATCGGCAACGTCGCCCTCGTCGGAAAAGTCGATCCCCGCTTCGACGAGCGCCAGCGCTTCGATGATCTGGTCGCGCCATCTCCGCGCACGGTCGCCAAGCACCCCGCCGAGCTGGCGCAGCGCCTGACGACGCTGCGCGTCGGTGTCCGCATGGATCAGATCGTCGAGACCTTCGGCTTCCGTTAGGTCGAGCTTGCCGTTTTCGAATCCCCGCCGGGTGAACTCGCCAGGCTCCGCCGGCCGCACACCGTCGAACGCCGAGAGGGTTTTGATCAGCGCCGCCGCCACCGCGCGGCTGCCGTGGATGTGCAATTCGGCGACGTCTTCGCCAGTCGCGGACGCAGGCGCCGGAAACCACACCGCCACGCCGTCATCGATCAACTCGCCATCGCGGGTCCGAAGATCACAGCGCACGGCGCGCCGCGGCGACGGCAGAGATCCGGTCAGCGCTGTCAGCACGTCGCCCGCTCGCGATCCGGAGACTCGCACGATGGCGATTGCCGCCGGCAGCGGTCCGGTCGCAAGGGCGAAGATGGTCTGGTCGCTCGGATGCATGGCGCTTGTCTTGCCGAGGCCCTGTTCCGAACGCAAACAAAAAGGGCGCCCGCTGGGGCGCCCTTGATGGCCGGATATCCAACTCGCTCAGGTGTTCATCGAGTCGAAGAATTCGGAGTTGTTCTTGGTGTTGCGCAGCTTGTCGAGCAGGAACTCGATCGCGTCCATCGTCCCCATCGGGTTGAGGATACGGCGCAGCACGTACATCTTCTTCAACAGCTGCGGATCGGTGATCAGCTCTTCCTTGCGGGTGCCGGAGCGCGAGATGTCGATCGCCGGGAAGGTGCGCTTGTCGGCGACCTTGCGGTCGAGGATCAGCTCCGAGTTGCCGGTGCCCTTGAACTCTTCGAAGATCACTTCGTCCATACGCGAGCCGGTATCGACCAGCGCGGTGGCGATGATGGTGAGCGACCCACCCTCTTCGATGTTACGGGCGGCGCCGAAGAACCGCTTCGGCCGCTGCAGCGCGTTGGCGTCGACACCGCCGGTCAGCACCTTACCCGAAGACGGCACCACCGTGTTGTAGGCGCGGCCGAGACGGGTGATCGAGTCGAGCAGGATGACGACGTCGCGGCCGTGTTCGACCAAGCGCTTGGCCTTTTCGATCACCATCTCGGCGACCTGGACGTGGCGAACTGCCGGTTCGTCGAAAGTCGAGGAGATCACCTCGCCCTTCACCGAGCGCTGCATGTCGGTGACTTCTTCGGGCCGCTCGTCGATCAGCAGCACGATCAGGTAGCACTCGGGGTGATTCGCCGTGATCGAGTGCGCGATGTTCTGCATCAGCACGGTTTTACCGGTGCGCGGCGGCGCGACGATCAGCGCGCGCTGGCCCTTACCAATCGGTGCGACGATATCGATGACGCGTGCCGACAGATCCTTGCGGGTGGGATCGTCGATCTCGAGCCGGAAGCGCTCATCCGGAAACAGCGGCGTCAGATTGTCGAAATTGACCTTGTGCTTCGACTTCTCGGGATCTTCGAAGTTCAGCGAGTTGACCTTGAGCAGCGCGAAGTAGCGTTCGCCTTCCTTCGGGCTGCGGATGTGGCCTTCGATGGTGTCACCGGTGCGCAGGCCGAAGCGGCGGATCTGCGAAGGCGAAACGTAGATGTCGTCCGGGCCTGGAAGGTAATTGGCATCCGGCGATCGCAGAAAGCCGAAACCGTCGGACAGCACCTCGACGACGCCCTCGCCGATGATGTCGGTTTCTTTGGCCGACAGCTGCTTCAGGCAGGCGAACATCAGCTCCTGCTTGCGCATCGTGCTGGCGTTCTCGACCCCGAGCTCTTCCGAAAACGAAACGAGTTCGGCCGGCGTCTTGGCCTTCAGGTCTTGAAGTTTGATTTCCCGCATGGGGGTGGTCCTGTGGAAACGAGACTGGGGATTCGTCAGCGGAAGAAAAAGCGGGAGGAAATAACCGGAGTCCGCAGGTCTTCAGGTCGACGGTGTCTTGAGCAAGGAAGGTGCGGGAGGTTTCAGACCCGATGCGGCGGCCGGTTCAGAAAGGAACCTGATCGCAACCACATTCGCCTGCTTTAGGTGGGACGAATGCCAGTATAGAAAATCCGTTGCGTCCACGCAAGACGATCGACGCCGTACCGTCATCCAGTGCCGTCAGAACGGCTTGACGATCACGAACAGCACCGCCGCGATCATCAGGAGCGTCGGTATCTCATTGATAACGCGATAGAATTTGTGAGATCGGTTATTCCGGTCGGCGGCGAAGTCGCGCACGTAGCGGCCGAGCAGCAGATGAATCACGGTCATCAGCACCACGGCGGCGAGCTTGGCGTGAAACCAGCCCGAGGTGAAATAGCCCTGCTCCCAGGCGATCGCCAAGCCAGCGACCCATGCGACCATCATGGCAGGATTCATGATCGCCCGGTACAGCCGGCGTTCCATGATCTTGAAAGTCTCGGACTGCGTCGATCCGACTTCGGCAGTGCAGTGGTAGACGAACAATCGCGGCATATACAGCATGCCGGCCATCCAGGAGATCACCGCCACCACGTGCAGGGTCTTCACCCACGGATAGACATCCACCCAGTCGATCATTCGATCTTCCATTCCGCTGTGCCGCGAAGCTGCCAGACGATCCGGAACGCAGGACCCGCATCGCGCGTTGATCGAATGCTCGAATGCGGAGATTTCCGCAAGCGCCCGCTTTCTTATCAATATTTATAGATTCTTAAGGTTTGAGTCTAAGTGGCCGTGGATTTGACTCACCCAACGGCATTCCAGAGTTCTTCCGCATCGACCCACATCTTCACAGCCATCCCCAACTGCTCGTCTGTTCGTCGGGCTCTTGCAGGATCAGAGGGTTGCGCCGGATCGTCGCCGCATTACCGAGAGACAAATCCACATTCACCCGCTAACCTCACTGCCATCCCGAAATGCTTCTCTCACCCGACGCCTGTGAAGAAAAAGCCGGGTTATCCCGACCGCGACGGCCGGGGGTCAGCTTTGGTGCGATTCTCGCCCCGTTGTTCACAGGTTACACAGGGCTACGATGCTGACCGACGGCAGCTACTTTCACCTTCATCTGGTCTCGGACTCGACCGGCGAAACTCTGATCACGGTGTCGCGTGCGGTGACGGCGCAATACGCCAACGTCACCCCGGTCGAGCATGTCTATCCGCTGGTGCGCAGCCAGAAGCAGCTCGATCGCGTGCTGCAGGAGATCGAGGAAGCGCCCGGCATCGTCCTGTTCACGCTGCTGGAGACCGAGCTGGTCACCCGGCTCGAGGCGAAGTGCCAGGAGATCAACAGCCCGAGCCTGTCGATCATCGGTCCGGTGATGCAGCTGTTCGAAGCCTATCTGGGCGCGTCGACGATGGGCCGCGTCGGTGCGCAGCACACGCTCAATGCCGAATATTTCCAGCGCATCGATGCGCTGAACTATTCGATGATGCACGACGACGGCCAGCACGTCGAAGGGCTTGAAGAAGCCGACGTGGTTCTGGTCGGTGTGTCGCGCACTTCGAAGACGCCGACCTCGATCTATTTGGCCAATCGCGGCATCCGCACTGCCAATGTGCCGCTGGTCGCCGGCATTCCGATTCCGCATCAGCTCGAGACGCTGAAGAAGCCGCTGGTGGTCAGCCTGCATGCGTCGCCGGAGCGTTTGATCCAGGTGCGGCAGAACCGGCTTCTCAGTCTCGGCGCCGGCACGGGCAATGACTCTTATATTGATCGCCAGGCCGTGACCGACGAAGTGCTGCTGGCGCGCAAGCTCAGCGCCAAATATGGCTGGTCTCTGCTCGACGTTACCCGCCGTTCGATCGAAGAGACTGCCGCAGCGATCATGAAACTGCTTGCTGATCGGCAGCGCCAGAAGGTGCCGGAATGACGCTGTGGCTTGGGCCGCAGCCGCTGGTGCTGGCTTCGCAGAGCCGCGCCCGCCAGACGGTGCTTAGCAACGCCGGAATTCCGTTCGATGCGATTCCGGCCGATATCGATGAGCGAGGCATCGCGGACGCATCTGGCCTCAGTGCGCCGGGGGAGATCGCCGCGCTGTTGGCGCAGCAGAAGGCGGCGTTCGTCAGCAACCATCATCCCGGCCGCCTGGTGCTCGGCGCCGATCAGACGCTGGCGCTCGGCGCGCGTGGTTTCAACAAGCCCGCTGATCGCACCGCCGCTGCCAAGCAGCTCCGCGAACTGGCCGGCCGACGCCATGAATTGCATTCGGCGATTGCTATCGTCCGCAACGGCATCACGTTGTTTGCCGATGTGTCGATCGCGCGGATGACGATGCGGCCGCTCACCGAGGCGGAGATCGACGCTTATCTCGACGTGGTCGGCGACAAGGCCACCACCAGCGTCGGCGCCTATCAGATCGAAGGCCTCGGCGTGCACCTGTTCGACGGCATCCACGGCGATCATTTCACCATCCTGGGTCTGCCGCTGTTGCCGTTGCTCGGTTTTCTGCGTAGCCAGAACCTGCTGGCGGTCTGACGCGCGGGCGACGAACCAAACAACAAGCGAGACGCAGGACCGATCGGGATCGGATCTGAAACGTCTCGCGCGGAAGAAAAAGACGGAGGCAACGGAATGCTGGTGCTCGGACTGACTGGTTCGATCGGGATGGGCAAATCGACCACCGCCAAGCTGTTCGCGGAAGCCGGTGTGCCGGTCTACGACGCCGACGCCACCGTGCATAAGATCTACGAAAACGAAGCCGTGCCGGCGATCGAAGCGGCATTTCCCGGCACCACGGTCGGCGGCAAAGTCGATCGCGCGCTGTTGTCGGCGAAGGTCGTTCATGATCCGGCCGCGATGAAGCGGCTCGAAGGAATTGTGCACCCGATGCTGCGCGCTCATCACCAACAGTTTCTCGACGATGCCGAATCATCGGGCGCGCCGGTCGCGGTGGTCGATGTGCCGCTGTTGTTTGAAACCGGCGGCGAAAAGCGCGTGGATGCGGTGGTGGTGGTGACGACCTCGCCGCAGGTGCAGCGCGAACGGATTCTCGCCCGCGACAACATGACCCCTGAAAAACTCGATGCGATTCTGGCCCGCCAGATGCCCGATGCCGAGAAGCGCAAGCGCGCGGATTTCGTGGTGGATACCTCCAACGGACTCGACCCGGTGCGGCTTCAGATCCGCGAAATCCTCGAGGCCGCTGCTAAAATACCGCGCCGGCGCGACTGATTCGCGCGGCCACCAAGACAGCCTGATCAGAACCGATGCGTGAGATCGTCCTCGATACCGAAACCACCGGCCTCGATCCGCTGCGCGGCGATCGGCTGGTCGAAATCGGCTGCGTCGAGATCTTCAACCGGATGCCGACCGGCCGCACCTATCATCGCTATCTCAATCCCGAACGGGACATGCCGGCTGAAGCCTTTGCGGTGCATGGGCTGTCGAGCGAATTCCTCGCCGACAAGCCGCTGTTCGCGCATGTGGCGGATGAGTTTCTCGAATTCATCGGCGATGCGCCGCTGGTGATTCACAACGCCTCGTTCGACATCGGCTTCATCAATGCGGAGCTGTCACGGCTGTCGCGCGCGCCGGTGCCGCGCGATCGCCTGGTCGACACCCTGCTGCTCGCCCGCCGCAAGCATCCGGGCGTGTCGAACCGGCTCGACGATCTGTGCTCGCGTTACGCGATCGACAATTCGCGCCGGACCAAACACGGCGCATTGCTCGACGCCGAGCTGTTGGCCGAAGTCTATATCGACTTGATTGGTGCCCGGCAGTCGCAGCTCATTCTGGCCGATGTGCCAGCCGAGGTGGTCGGAGCTGCCAGCGAGAACCGTCGCCGCCAGCGACCCGCGCCGCTGCCGAACCGGCTGACCGACGCCGACCTCGAAGCCCACCGCGCCTTCATCGCCACCATGGGCGACAAGGCGATCTGGCCGGACTATCTGGCCGCCGGCGCCTGACCATTTGTCTTCCCGAAACGACAATGCCCGGCGCGTCGGCCGGGCATTGCAGAAAGTCGTGAGCGTGAGCGGCGAGCGGATCAGCTCGGCTGGCCCTGCTGCTGGGCGCGCTCGAGGTTCTGGCGATACAGGCCGATGAAATCGACCGGGTCGAGCATCAGCGGCGGGAACCCGCCGTCGCGCACGGCGCTGGCGATGATCTCGCGGGCAAACGGGAACAGCAGCCGCGGGCATTCGATCATGATTAGCGGATGCAGGTTCTCCTGCGGCACGTTCAGCACCCGGAACACGCCCGCATAGGCCAGCTCGAAGCTGAACAGCACGCTGCTGCCGGATTCGGCCTTGCCTTCGATCGACAGCGTCACTTCGTATTCGTTCTCGCCGACGTTGTTGGCGCCGACATTGATCTGAATGTTGATCGCGGGCTGCTGCTGCTGCGGGGCGAGCGACGCCGGGGCGTTCGGGTTCTCGAACGACAGATCCTTGGTGTACTGCGCCAGCACATTGAGTTGCGGAGGAGCACCCTCGGGAGGCGTGCCGTTACCGTTGGTCATCGATGGTTCTCCTGGAAGCGGATTTGGATGGCGGCCGCCGACTTGCAGAGGGCGTCGCAACAATGGGCAGGTGCTTTGGCGAGTGGCTATCATACGCCCCCGGCGTTCCACAAGGTAGACAGAGGCTGCGGCCGCAGCCCGGCAGGCGGGTGCTGGATACCGCGCCCACAGCCTAAAGGTCCCGGGACGGCCCGCCGAAACCTCTCCTTAACCGCCCACCGGCCAGGTTTTCGGGCCTCTCACCGGTTTCCGGCGGGGCGCGAAGCGCGTAAGCTCGCCGGGCCACAGCTCCCAAGATCGCTGTGTGGGGGTTGCCAACCCCACCGGCTGTGCCAAAACGCGCCATTGGCGCGCCGCGGTTGATGCCTACATGGTGCAAACCGGCTCTCTGCCGCGTTGGCGTCGCGAGGCCGGAGACCAAAGCGCGCCGGCAGGCCCCGGCCCGATCAGAAAGTGAATGCGACGTGGATATTTACACCATCATCTTCCTGGCGCTCGCGGTGTTCATCTTCCTGCGTCTGCGCAACGTGCTCGGCCAGCGCACCGGCAGCGAACGGCCGCCGTTCGATCGCGCTGCCGCGCGGGACATGATTCCCGGCAAGCAGGACACCAACGTGATCTCGATGCCCGGCACCGTGATCGACCAGGCGCCGATGGCGCCGAACGCGGACGTGGTGCCGCCCTCCGATCGCTGGAAGGGCATCGCCGAGCCGGACTCTGAACTTGAGCACGGCCTCAACGCCATCGCCCAGAACGATTCCTCGTTCGACGCGCAGCACTTCATCGCCGGCGCCAAGAGCGCTTATGAGATGATCGTGATGGCGTTCGCCAATGGCGACCGCCGCTCGCTGCGGGATCTGCTGTCCAGCGAGGTCTATGAGAGCTTCGATGCGGCGATCAAGGATCGCGAGAAGAACGACCTGAAGGTCGAGACCCGCTTCGTGTCGATCGAGAAGGCCGAGCTGATCAGTGCCGAGCTGCGCGATCGCACCGCGATGCTGACGCTGAAGTTCGTGTCGCAGATGATCTCGGCGACCCGCGACAAGACAGGCGCGGTGGTCGACGGCTCGCCCGACAAGGTCGCCGACATCACCGACGTCTGGACCTTCGCCCGCGACACGAGCTCGCGCGATCCGAACTGGAAGCTGGTTGGGACCGGCAGCGGCAGCTGACGCACGCGGCGCGCGCCGCGCCGCCCTGGCCGGCTGCGTTCTCGCAGCCGCGCTATTGTCTGCGCCGAGTGAGGCGGACGCGCGCAGCCGGCATCACCATTCTGGCGCCCGATCCGTCTCGAAATTCGCCGAGCATCACGCAAAGTATCGGAATCCGCTGTGGCCGCTGGAAATCCCGGGCGGCCAATATCTGCCGGTCGCCTGGTCGGACGTCCCTGGTTGGGACGCCGACGATCAGCTCGCCGCCCTGAAAACCTTCCGCGTCAGTTGCCGGCCAATCCTGGCGGCGGGCCGAGCGCCCTCGATCGACAAGCCGCTTGGCGGCTCGTTGTGGGAGCCGTGTCATGCGGCGCGCTCGGCGCACGTCACCACCGCGGCCGAGGCTCGCGCGTTCTTCGAACAGCATTTTGTGCCGCTGCAGATCTCCCGTCTCGGCGAGCCGCTCGGCTTCGTCACCGGTTATTACGAGCCGGTGATCGAAGGCTCGCCGGTCAAGACCGACGACTACACCGTGCCGGTGTATCGCCGCCCCTCGAACCTGTTCGTCCGCGGCTACAAGCAGGATGCGGCCCTGCCTAATGGCGGGCCGGTGTTTCGCAAGATCGGCCGGCGCAAGCTGGTGCCGTATTACGACCGCGGAGAAATCGAAGACGGCGCGATCGACGGCCGGGGTCTGGAGATCTGCTGGCTGAAAAGCCAGACCGATCTGCTGTTCGCACAGATCCAGGGGTCGGCGCGGATCAAACTGCCCGACGGACGGGTGATTCGAATCAATTACGACGCCCACAATGGTTTCCCCTACACGCCGGTCGGTCGCATCCTGATCGAGCGCGGCATCATCCCGCGCGAAGAGATGTCGATGCACCGCATCCGCGATTGGATGGATGCCAATCCCGAGGGCGCCAAGGAGCTGCGGCGGGCGAACCGCTCGTACGTGTTCTTCCGTAAGGTCGAGCTGAAGGACGACGATGAAGCGATCGGCGCCCAAGGCGTGCCGCTGACCCCAGGCCGCTCGATCGCTGTCGACAAGGGGCTGCATGTCTACGGCACGCCGTTCTTCATTACGGGCGAGCTGCCGATCGATTCCCCGACCGCGAAGACAGCGTTTCGGCGGTTGATGATCGGCCAGGACACCGGCTCGGCGATCGTCGGCCCGGCGCGGGCCGACCTGTATTTCGGCGCCGGGGCCGAGGCAGGTGCAGTGGCAGGACGGATTCGGCATCCGATCGCGTTCGCCATGCTGGTGCCGAAGAGCCTCGATCCGGTTGCGCGCGCCCGCAGTCTGCCGGTGCCCGAGCCGCGGCCGCCTGCCAAAACCAACAAACCCGCAGCGACGCCGTCGAAGTCCGGTGGTAAAGACGGAGCCACGACTGTCCCGACACCGGATAGCCGGCCGGCTGCGGCGCCGTCACGGCCGCCGGCTCAACGGCATCGCTCCCACCACTCGCGGCACCATCGCTACCTGCGCTGATCTCGATGAAACGCATCATCCCGCCGCTCGACCCGCCGATGTCGCGCCGCAAGCGCAGCCTGACCGAGGACGAGCGGGCGCTGTGGGATGGCGTGGCCCGTCAGATCAAGCCGCTGCGCGGCCGGCCGCGGCTGATCAAGGTCGAGATTGCCGATCCGCAGGTCCCTGCACCCGCGATCAAGTCGGCGCCGGTGGCGCCGCCGCAGCCGCTCAAGCGTGCCGCGAAACCATCGCCCCCAACTGCCCCCCCGCCGCTCGCCACGCTGGGCCGCCGCGAACGGGCGCATCTGTCGCGTGGCCGCAAGGACATCGACGCGCGGATCGATCTGCACGGCATGACCCAGGCGCGCGCGCATCACGCGCTGCTGTATTTCCTGCAGCGCGCCAGTCATGACGGGCTCGGCTTCGTGCTGGTGATCACCGGCAAGGGCAAGAGCGGCGACACCGAACGCGGCATCCTTCGCCGCCAGGTGCCGCAGTGGCTCGCCCTCCCTGAATTCCGCGCCTATGTGGTCGGCTTTGACGAAGCCCACATCGGCCACGGCGGCGAAGGCGCGTTGTACGTGCGGGTGAGACGAGCGCGCGGTTAGTTCACCGGCCCATCAGCAACACCCACCGTCATCACCCGCGAATGCGGGTGATCCAGTAGTCCAGAGCGGGTGTTACTTAGCCACAGAAGCTCTGCGATACTGGGTCGCTCGGTCAAGCCGGGCGATGACCTTGGAAGGTGGGGCGGTGGCCCATGATGAGCCGCGACGGATCAGTACTTCACGCCCGTCATTGCCGGGCTTGACCCGGCAATCCATCATCTCACGAGAACGATGGATGCGCGGGTCAAGCCCGCGCATGACGTTTGTTGGCGTAGCTGCGGTCGGTGAACAAACGAAGTGCCTTATGGCCAACTACAAAATAAACCGGCTCAGATCGGTGTTCTTGGCCAGATCCCCGACATTGGTCTTCACGTAGTCCGCATCGACCTGGAAGGTCTCGCCGTGACGGTCGGGGGCGACGAAGGAGATCTCGTCGAGCACGCGCTCCATCACGGTCTGCAGTCGGCGCGCGCCGATGTTTTCGACGGTGGAGTTCACCGCGACCGCGACATCGGCCAGCGCGTCGATGGCGTCGTCGGAGAAGTCCAGCGTCACGCCCTCGGTCTTCATCAGCGCCACATACTGCTTGATCAGCGAGGCTTCCGGCTCGGTCAGGATCCGGCGCATGTCGTCGCGGCTCAGCGCGTTGAGTTCGACGCGGATCGGCAGTCGGCCCTGCAGTTCGGGCAGCAGGTCGGAGGGCTTGGCGATGTGGAACGCGCCAGAGGCGATAAACAGGATGTGCTCGGTCTTCACCGCGCCGTGCTTGGTCGACACCGTGGTGCCTTCGATCAGCGGCAACAGATCGCGCTGCACGCCTTCGCGCGAGACTTCGCCGCCGCTGCGGCCGTCGCGTACGCAGATCTTGTCGATCTCGTCCAGGAACACGATGCCGTTGTTCTCGACCGCAGCGATGGCTTCCTGCACCAGCTGATCGGTGTCGAGCAGCTTGTCGGCTTCTTCGTTGACCAGGATCTCGTGCGAGTCGGCCACCGTCAGCCGCCGCTTCTTGGTGCGGCCGCCCATCTTGCCGAAGATGTCGCCGAGCGAGACCGCGCCGATCTGCGCGCCCGGCATGCCGGGAATTTCGAACATCGGCGAGCCTGACCCGGCCTGGGTCTCGATTTCGATTTCCTTGTCGTTGAGCTCGCCGGCCCGCAGCTTCTTGCGGAACGAGTCCCGCGTCGCCGGACCCGAGCCGGGCCCGACCAGCGCATCGAGCACGCGCTCTTCGGCGGCAACCTGGGCGCGGGCCTGTACGTCCTTGCGCTTCTTCTCGCGCACCTGCGCGATCGCGACCTCGACCAGATCGCGGATGATCTGTTCGACATCGCGGCCGACATAGCCGACCTCGGTGAACTTGGTCGCCTCGACCTTGAGGAACGGTGCGCCGGCAAGCTTCGCGAGCCGCCGCGCGATCTCGGTTTTGCCGACGCCGGTCGGGCCGATCATCAGAATGTTTTTCGGCAGCACTTCTTCTCGCAAGGACCCTTCGAGCTGCAGCCGCCGCCAGCGGTTGCGGAGCGCGATGGCGACCGCGCGCTTGGCGTCGGCCTGGCCGACGATGAAGCGGTCGAGTTCGGAGACGATTTCACGGGGGGAAAAGTCGGTCATGGGGCCTACGTAAGGTCGGTCGAACGAGGGAACAAGCGGGGTCAGATGATCGGAGGTCCCGCCTGCCATTGCCGGATGGCATCGAACGGATGAATCAGCATGATCACGTTGAGGGTCAGATTGTCGCGGATGTGCAAGCCGACCAGCACTTCGAACAGCACCGCGATCGCGACGGTGGCGGCAATCGGCAGCCAGCGTGCGAGCAGGAAGCCAGAGATCATCGCAAGCGTATCGGCGACCGAATTGACGATGCTGTCGCCGTAGTAATCGAGCGAGATCGTGCCGGCGCGGTAGCGCTCGATGATGAAGCTCGAATTCTCCGCCAGCTCCCAGCCGCCTTCGATCAGTGTCGCCACGATCAGCCGCGCGGTCCACGACCAGCGCCGCAACAGCAGCCACGTGCCGGCATAGAACAGGAAGCCGTGGATGATGTGCGAGAACGTGTACCAGTCGGTGAGGTGCTGCGAGTTCTCCGAACTCTGCACCACGCCGTGCCACAGCTTGACGGTGCCGCAGGTGCAGATTGGCACCCGTCCCATCGCAAACAGCGCGGTCGCCTGGACGGCAAGCAGAGCCAGGACGACGGCCAGTGCCCAGCGGACCGGCAGGCCGGCCGCTGACGACATCAGCCGTTCGGCCCCGGCCGCGCTCATGCGGTCAGCGTCTCGAGCGTGAGATTGCCGTTGGTGTAGACGCAGATGTCGGCGGCGATGCCGAGCGACTTGCGCACGATGGTCTCGGCGTCCTGATCGGTGTCGATCAGCGCGCGGGCGGCGGCCAGCGCATAATTGCCGCCGGAGCCGATCGCCATCACGCCGGCCTCGGGCTCGAGCACGTCGCCGGTGCCGGTCAGCACCAGCGACACGTCCTTATCGGCCACGATCATCATCGCTTCCAGCCGGCGCAGATACCGGTCGGTGCGCCAATCCTTGGCGAGTTCGACCGCCGCGCGGGTGAGCTGGCCGGGGTACTGTTCGAGCTTGGCTTCGAGCCGCTCGAACAGCGTGAAAGCGTCGGCGGTGGCGCCGGCGAAGCCGCCGATCACGTCGCCCTTGCCGAGCTTGCGGACCTTCTTGGCGTTGGCCTTGATCACGGTCTGTCCGATCGAGACCTGGCCGTCGCCGCCGATCACGACCTTGCCGCCCTTGCGCACGGTCAGAATGGTGGTGCCGTGCCAGACCGGGGGGCCGGCGTCTGCCGAAGAGCTATGAGGTGCCATGGAGTTCCTTTCGCGAGCGCTGATCTAGGCACGGCCGGGCGGCGATGCAATTGCTCTCCGGGAGGCCGCCGGAGCGGCCAATCCGCTCACCATAGGACGAAGATCGGCCCCGCTCCGCAGCTGGCGCAGTAGCGAAGGTGTCACCGGCCTGTTAAAAGACCGGCGTTTTTACCGGAGAGCCCGCTTCATGCGCACGGCGACGATCAAGCGCAAGACCAAGGAGACCGACATCGAGGTCACGGTCGACCTCGACGGCACCGGTGTGGCCAACGCCGCCACCGGGATCGGCTTCTTCGACCATATGCTCGATCTGCTCGCCAAGCATTCGCGGATCGACATCACCGTCAAGGCGGTGGGCGACCTCCATGTCGACTTCCACCACACCACCGAGGACGTCGGCATCGCGCTCGGCCAGGCGGTCAAGCAGGCGCTCGGCAATATGGCGGGCATCAGCCGCTATGCCAGCATCTTCATGCCGATGGACGAGACCCTGACCCGGGTGGTGGTCGACGTATCGGGCCGGCCGTTCCTGGTGTTCAAGGCGGACTTCCCGCGCGACAAGATCGGCGAATTCGACACCGAGCTGGTGCGGGAGTGGTTTCAGGCCTTCGCCATGAACGCGGGCGTGACTCTGCACGTCGAGACCCTATATGGCGAGAACAGCCATCACATCGCCGAATCCTGCTTCAAGGGATTGGCCCGGGCGCTGCGCGCGGCGGTCGCGATCGATCCCAAGACGGCCGGCGAAGTGCCCTCGACCAAGGGGCAGCTCGGCGGCTGATCGCCGTCGGGCGGCGGAGACAAGTCCATGCCGGTGTTCACTGTTCATGCCCCGCGGGCGGACGACGACGAGCTGCAGCAGGCTGCGCCCGATCAATTCCGCTTTGTCCGTGATGGCTTTTACGTCTGGGCCTTCGTGTTCGGCCCGTTCTGGCTGCTGTACCGCCGGCTCTGGCTGGCGACGCTCGGCTATGTGGTGGTGATCGCCGTCTCCGCGGTGGGGCTCACGGCGCTGCATGCCGGAAGCGGCACCCGGTTCGTGGTCGCACTGCTGCTCGCCAGCCTGCTCGGGCTCGAGGCCGGCAGCCTGTGGCGCTGGACCCTGGCCCGCCGCGGCTGGCAGTCCGTTGGCGTCGCGGTCGGCGAGGACCGCGAGATCGCCGAACGGCGGTTCTTCGATCGCTGGGTCGCAGGCCAGCCGCAACCGGTCAGCTTCACCCTTCCGGTCGACCGCGGCGCGCCGCCGCCGGCGCGCAGCATTCCGCTGCCGGCGTCGTCGATCCATGGCGACATCTTCGGCTCGTTCCCGAATCCCGGAGGCTCGCGATGAGCGTCGCGATCATCGACTACGGCTCCGGCAACCTGCACTCGGCGGCGAAAGCATTCGAGCGCGCGGCACGGAGCATGGAAAACCCCGAACCGATCCTGGTGACCCGCGATCCGGACCAGGTGTTTCGGGCCGATCGCGTCGTCCTGCCGGGCGTTGGCGCCTTCGCCGACTGCCGCAAGGGGCTGGATTCGATCGACGGTATGGTCCAGGCGCTGAACGAGACGGTGCGGGTCAAGGCCCGGCCGTTCTTCGGCATCTGCGTCGGCATGCAGTTGATGGCGACCCGCGGCAAGGAGCACGTCACCACCGACGGGCTGAACTGGATCGCCGGCGACGTCGTCAAGATCGCGCCCAATCGCGAGGATCTGAAGATCCCGCATATGGGCTGGAATACGCTCGATCAGATCCGCGAGCACCCGGTGCTGGACCGGCTGCCGCTCGGTTCGAAAGGCCTGCACGCCTATTTCGTGCACTCCTTCCACCTCGCCGCCGAACATGAAGGCGACGTGCTGGCGCGCGCCGATTACGGCGGGCCGGTCACTGCCGTGGTTGGCAAGGACACCGCGATCGGTACTCAGTTTCACCCCGAGAAGAGTCAGCGCTTCGGCCTGGCGCTGATCTCGAACTTTTTGAAGTGGAAGCCGTGATTCTCTTCCCCGCGATCGATCTCAAGAACGGCCAGTGCGTGCGGCTCGAACAGGGCGACATGGCGCGCGCCACGGTGTTCAATCTCGATCCCGCCGCGCAGGCGCAGAGCTTTGCGGCTCAGGGCTTTCAGTACCTGCACGTGGTCGACCTCGACGGCGCCTTCGCCGGCAAGCCGATGAACGCGCAGGCGGTCGAAGCGATGCTGAAGGTGGTGTCGATGCCGGTGCAGCTCGGCGGCGGCATCCGCGACCTGAAGACGATCGAAGCCTGGCTGTCCAAGGGCATCGCCCGGGTCATCATCGGCACCGCCGCGGTGCGCGATCCGGCGCTGGTGAAGGAAGCCGCCAAAGCCTTTCCGGGTCGTGTCGCCGTCGGTCTCGATGCCCGCGACGGCAAGGTCGCGGTCGAGGGCTGGGCCGAGAGCTCGCAAGTCACCGCGCTCGACATCGCGCAGCGGTTTGAAGACGCCGGCGTGGCCGCCATCATCTTCACTGACATCGCCCGCGATGGCCTGCTCAAGGGCATCAATTGGGACGCGACCATTGCGCTGGCCGAGGCGATTTCGATTCCGGTGATCGCCTCCGGCGGTCTCGCCTCGATCGAAGACGTCAAGACGCTGCTCAGCCCGCGCGCCAAAAAGCTCGAAGGCGCGATCGCCGGGCGGGCGCTGTATGACGGCCGGCTCGATCCCACTGAGGCGCTGGCGCTGATCGGCGCCGCCAAGGCGGCCTAAGGAGCCGGCGATGTTCAAGGTCCGCGTCATTCCCTGCCTCGACGTCAAGGACGGCCGAGTCGTCAAGGGCGTCAATTTCGTCGACCTGCGCGATGCCGGCGATCCGGTCGAGGCGGCGATCGCCTATGACGCTGCCGGCGCGGACGAACTCTGCTTTCTCGACATCACCGCCACCCATGAGAACCGCGGCATCATGCTGGACGTGGTCCGGCGGACGGCGGAAGCCTGTTTCATGCCGGTGACGGTCGGCGGCGGCGTTCGCACCGTCGACGACATCAAGACCCTGCTGCGCTCTGGCGCCGACAAGGTCTCGATCAACTCCGCCGCGGTGGCGCGGCGCGAATTCGTCAAGGAAGCCGCCGAGAAGTTCGGTGACCAGTGCATCGTAGTGGCGATCGACGCCAAGCGGGTGCCGGGCCGCGACCGCTGGGAGATCTTCACCCATGGCGGCCGCAAGGGCACCGGCATCGACGCGATCGAATTCGCCCAGGAAGTGGTGTCGCTCGGCGCCGGCGAGATCCTGCTGACTTCGATGGACCGCGACGGCACCAAGTCGGGCTTCGACATTCCGCTGACCCGGGCGATCGCCGACAGCGTCGGCGTCCCGGTGATCGCCTCGGGCGGCGTCGGCAATCTGGACCACCTGGTCGACGGCATCCGCGAAGGCCACGCCACCGCGGTGCTGGCGGCCTCGATCTTCCATTTTGGTGAGTACACTATTCGTCAGGCCAAGGATCATATGGTCCAGGCCGGGCTGCCGATGCGGCTCGATCCCTAGCGTAACGCGGCGAGGGGCGGTACTCTCGCACCAAGAACCGGCAGAGTTAGCGTATGGCCCGTTTCACCCTTCATGATCTCGCCGCGACGGTCGATGCCCGCGCGGCGTCCGGCGGCGAGAGCTCCTACACCAAGAAGCTGCTCGACAAGGGCCCTGAGCACTGCGCCAAGAAATTCGGCGAAGAGGCGGTCGAGATGGTGATCGCCGCGGTCGAGAACGATCGCGGCCATCTGATCTCCGAGACCGCCGACGTGCTGTTTCACATGCTGGTGCTGCTGAAGTCGCGCGGCGTGAAGCTCGAGGAAGTCGAGGCCGCGCTGGCGCAGCGCACCTCGATGTCGGGCTTGGAGGAAAAGGCGTCGCGCAAGCGCGACTGACGGCATCGGCCGCACAGGGCGGCCGCAATAACAATAAATCCCGCCACTCAAAACCAAGGCGAAGGGCCCGCGAGATGGACGCAAGGTCGGATCTGCACCACTACAACCCGTACCGGGTGTTCTCGCGGGCGGAATGGGCGAGCATGCGTGAAGACACGCCGATGACGCTCGATGCCGCCGAGGTTGCGGCGCTCCGCTCGATGCACGACCGGCTCGATCTCAGCGAGGTCGAAGAAATCTATCTGCCGATGTCGCGGCTGTTGTCGATCCATGTCGCGGCGATGCAGCAGCTGTACTACGCGCAGCGCCGGTTCCTCGGCGTGGTCGAGCGCAAGATGCCGTTCATCATCGGCGTCGCCGGATCGGTGGCGGTCGGCAAGTCGACCACCGCGCGCGTGCTGCAGGCGCTGCTGGCGCGCTGGTCGCCGCGCCCGACGGTCGATCTCGTCACCACCGACGGCTTCCTGCATCCCAACGCGGTGCTGGAGCGCGCCGGACTGATGCAGAAGAAGGGTTTTCCGGAAAGCTACGATCTGCCGGCGCTGCTCGGCTTTCTGTCCGACATCAAGTCGGGCCGCCGCAAGGTCAAAGCGCCGATCTACTCGCACCTCACCTACGACATCGTGCCGAACAAGTTCACGGTGATCGACCGCCCCGACATCCTGATCGTCGAGGGCGTCAACGTGCTGCAAACCGGCCGGCTGCCGCGCGACGGCAAGGCGGTGCCGGTGGTATCTGACTTCTTCGATTTTTCGGTGTATCTCGACGCCGACGAGCCGGTGCTGCGCGACTGGTACGTCCGGCGCTTCCTGGCGCTGCGCGACACCGCGTTCCACGATCCGCGGTCGTACTTCCATCGCTACGCGGTGCTGTCCGACGAAGAGGCGACAGCGACCGCGATTGCGATCTGGGAACGCACCAACTTGGCCAACCTCGAAGACAACATCCTGCCGACCCGCCCGCGCGCGACGCTGATCCTGAAGAAGGGCGCCGACCACGTCGTGGATTCGGTGGCGCTGCGAAGGTTGTAGTCCTCGCCGGTTACTCAGCGTCATCCGCGGGCTTGACCCGCGGATCCATCGCGCGCGCAAGCGCGCGTGACGATGTGTTTTCTCGAAGACGATGGATTGCCGGGTCAAGCCCGGCAATGACGGACGTGTCGGGTGGATGCACCCTGCTACGCCGCGTGCCGTGAAGCATCGGCGCCGAAATGCTCGATGTATCGGGCGCTGATCGCCGAGACCGGCAGGATGATCAGCACGTCGGTGGTGCCGAACTGATAGTCGATCACCGCGCCTTCGCCGATCGTGGCGCCGAGCCGCAGATAGCCTTTGATCAGCGGCGGCAGTTCGCGCAGCGCGGCCTTCTGGTCGATCGCGTCTTTGGGCAGCCGGTTCATCTCGACATAGCGCGACGGATGTGCGCGGGCGCGCCAAGCCTCAGGCGCCGGCGCGTAGTGATGCAGGAACGACAGCGGCAGCGCCAGGCGATCCGGATCGGTGCCGTCGAAGCTGGCGCAGCCGAGCATCACGTCGACGCCGTGCTGGCGGACGTAGGTCCAGATGCCGTGCCACAGCAGCTCGACGGTGCGCTTGTTACGATACGGCGGCAGCACGCAGGAGCGGCCGAGTTCGAGAAAGCGCAGCTCCGGATGCCGGGTGATCAGTCCGCCGATATCGAATTCGCTCTCGGTGTAGAAACCGCCATTGCGATTGGCGACGTCCTGACGAAGCAGCCGATAGGTGCCGACCACCGGCTGCTTGCCACTCAGCGACGGCTTGGCGGCGTGATCGACCACCAAGAGGTGATCACAGATCGGATCGAAGGCGTCCTTGTCACGCCGGGCCAGCATCGTCGGCGCATCGGCGATCGCGGTGCCGTCCTTGTAGAACACCCGGTAGCGCAGCTTCTGGGCGCGCTTGACGTCCTGCTTGGTCTGCGCGAGCCGAACTTCGAGCGGCCCGAGGCGGCCGAGCGTCGCCGGCGACGGGCCGATCGGCTTGCCGGTCTCGGCCAGCTTGAGCGCGGGCTTGAACCAAGTAATTGCGGTTTGCGCGGCGGCTCCGGCGGTCTCCGGGCGCAGCAGCTTAATGAATTTCTTCGAACGGGCGAGATGGTCGGTGTGCATGGCGTCCTCGCGACCGCACCCGTCCCGTAACGGAATCGCCGCGGCCTGATCGCACCAACAATCATGACCGTTCAACAGCGATGTGACGCGATGATTGCCGAACGATGACATCGCCACTGACTTTGTTGTTAGCAGCGGCATTCGGTATTTACTTGCCGCGTCAGGCGGTTTGGTGCGCGGCGGATACGTTCGCCAGAATTTCGGCGAGCTTGTCGGGATCGACCGGTTTGATCAGGAAGCCATCCATCCCGGCCGCCAAACAGGCTTCGCGATCCTCCGCCAGCGTGTTGGCCGTCAGCGCCAGGATCGGCACCCGCTGCCTTGCGCGTTCGGCTTCCAGCGTCCTGATCTGGCGGGCTGCTTCCAGCCCGTCGAGGATCGGCATCTGCACGTCCATCAGCACCAGATCGAATGGCGTGCCGGTCTTGTCAGCAGCACCCCACGCCTCTACGGCACGGCGGCCGTCACCGACGATCTCGGCGCGGTGGCCGAGCCGGTGCAGCAGCGCGCGAATCAGCAACGCGTTGATGTCGTTGTCTTCGGCGACAAGGATGGCGAGCGATTCACGCGTGACTACTGGCGGCGTGTCTTGGAGCGTCGGCGGATCGCCGTCCGCGATACTCGGCGCCGCGACCTCGACCGGTGCGCCGAGCCGTGCGGCCAGCGTGGCGGCGCGGAGCGGCTTCACCAGATAGCCGGTGAATGCGGCCGGAAGGTTCGGTAGCAGCTCGTGCCGTGCCGCCGGCGTCAGCATCACCAGGCGATGGGTCGCGTGCGGCTGAGCTTCGCGCGCGAGGGTCTCGATCGCGTCCGGCCCGAACGCATGATCGATCAGCACCGCGTGCCAGTCGCGCTCCGGCAATCGGGTCATTGCGGCGGCGATATCATCGCATAGGCAGGTCTCGGCGCCCCAGCGTCCCAGCCGCCGCGCGCCCAGCGAAGCTTCGACCCCATGCGGCGAGACGATCATCACCGAGCTGCCATGCAGATCCGGCGGCGCGAAGGTCGCGGCTGCGCGATCGTCTTCGGCTGCGCTCAGCGGCAGCGTGATGGTGAAGGTCGAGCCCTGCCCCGGCTGACTGTCGAGTGCGATGCGGCCGCCCATCGCCGTGACGATGCGGTCGCTGATGCTGAGGCCGAGACCGGTGCCGCCGAAATTGCGGGCGATGCCGGCGTCCGCCTGCTCGAACTCGCGGAAAATCCGCGCCTGGGCCTCCGGCGCGATCCCGATCCCGGTGTCGCGCACGATCACGCGCCATTCGCCGGCCTCGCCCGGCTCGGCGATCAGCGCCACCCCGCCGGATTCGGTGAACTTGATGGCGTTGCCGCACAGATTGAGCAGCACCTGCCGCAGACGCGCCGCATCGCCGATCAGCCGCGCCGGCAGCCGCTCGTCGACATCGGCGGCGATCTCCAGCCCGCGCGCCTGTGCCCGCGGCGCCAGGAGTTCGGCCACGTCTTCGATCAGGCTGCTCAACACAAACGGATCGGAGTCGAGTTCGATTTTGCCGGCCTCGACCCGCGCGTAGTCGAGGAGTTCGTCGGTCAGGGCCAGCAGCGCCTCGCCGGAGGTCTTCACGGCCTTGGCGTAAGTTGTCTGTTCGGGGCTGAGCGGCGTATCGAGCAACAGCCGGCTCATACCGATGATGCCGTTCAGCGGCGTGCGAATTTCGTGCGACGCCATCGCCAGCAGCCGCGACTTTGCGCGGCTCTCCGCCTCGGCGCTATCGCGAGGCTCAATCACCGCATTCCGGCCGCCGTGCTCCGGCGACCTCGCTGTGGCCGTGTCACGTAAATCGGTGAGCAGGCGCAGGCGGCTGCGCATCCGCCGCAGCCGCATCGTCTGGATCGCCAGCGCCAGGCAGGCCAGCGCGAACAGGAAGCTGGTGCCGATCGCGAACGTATGCGGATCGTAACCTGAGATCTCCGGACGGCTGCTGAAGAGTAATCCATAGGCGCCGCCGAAACCGGCGGAAAACGCTGTGACGGCGCGGCCCGCCATCGCGATGCGCGGATGCCGGCGCGTCCATAAGCGCAGCCTCGACCTGATCCGCAGCTTCCCCGTCATCGCCGCTCCAACATTTGCCGTTGTCCGGCAACGCGGAAACATGCGCTTGGGGTGCTGCCATCAGGTTGAAAGTTGCGCAGAATCGAGTTGGTGCTCCCAACAAGGTTGATGGTGCGTTAACCGCGCTTAAGCCGCGCGACGCTGATCGTCGGCCAGCGCGCGATACGACAATGCTTCGGCCAGATGGACGCGGCCGATGCGGTCGCAGCCGTCGAGATCGGCCAGCGTGCGGGCGACCCGCAGCACGCGGTGATAGCCGCGCGCCGACAGCCGCATGGTTTCGGCGGCGTCATGCAGCAATTTCAGCCCGGCCGTATCCGGCTGTGCGGTCGTCTCCAGCACTGCGGCGGGGGCTTCCGCATTGGTGCGGATCTGCGGCAGCCCGATCGATGCGTAGCGTGTCCGCTGCACCTCGCGCGCCGCAGCGACACGCGCTGCGACGTCGGCTGAGCCTTCGGCCGGCGGCGGCAGGATCAGGTCGGCAGCACTCACCGCCGGCACTTCGATTCGCAGATCGATGCGGTCCATCAACGGACCGGAGATGCGCGATTGATAGTCCGAGGTACAGCGATCGATCCGGCCGCGCTTGCACGCAAAGCCCGGTTCGAAGGCGTGGCCGCAGCGGCATGGATTCATCGCCGCCACCAGCATCACCCGCGCCGGATAGGTGACGCGATGGTTGGCGCGCGAGACGGCGACTTCACCGGTTTCGAGCGGCGCCCGCAGCGAATCCAGTACGCGGGGATCGAACTCCGGCAGCTCGTCGAGAAACAGGACGCCTTGATGCGCGAGTGAAATCTCGCCCGGGCGCGCCTTGATGCCGCCGCCGGTCAGCGCCGCCATGCTGGCGGAGTGATGCGGCGCGCGAAACGGCCGCCGCGCCGTCAACGCGCCATCGCGGATTTCGCCGGCGACCGAGGCGATCATCGAGACTTCCAACAGCTCGGCTGGTGACAGCGGCGGCAGGATCGACGGCAGCCGCGCTGCCAGCATCGATTTGCCGGCGCCTGGTGCCCCGATCATCAGCAAATGATGCCCACCGGCCGCGGCAATTTCGAGCGCGCGCTTGGCGCTCTCCTGGCCCTTGATATCGCGCAGGTCGAGCATTGAGGCTTCGGCTTCCCGGACCCGCGGCTGCGGCCGCCCGAGCAGTTGCGAGCCCTTGAAGTGATTGGCGATCTGGATCAGTGAGCTCGCCGCGATGATCTGGATGTCGGGGCTCGCCCAGGCCGCCTCGGAGCCGCAGGCCGCCGGGCAGATCAGGCCGTGCTCGCGCGCATTGGCTGCGATCGCCGCCGGCAAGACGCCGGCCACCGGTGCGATCGAGCCGTCGAGCCCGAGCTCACCGAGGACGGTGAAGCCTTCGAGCGCGTCGGCCGGGATGGCGCCGATCGCCGCCATCAAGCCGAGCGCGATCGGCAGGTCGTAATGGCTGCCTTCCTTGGGCAGATCGGCGGGAGCGAGATTGACGGTGATCCGCCGCGCCGGCAGCGCCAGTCCCGATGCGATCAGCGCCGACCGCACCCGCTCGCGCGCTTCCGACACCGCCTTGTCGGCCAGCCCGACCATGGCGAAGGCCGGGAGTCCAGGCGACACCTGCACTTGGACATCGACGCTGCGCGCCTCGATGCCTTCGAACGCCACGGTGGATACGTGCTGGACCATAACGCCCTCTCCGCAGAGCAACGAGGCTAACCGCGGCGCAGTCGCTGCGCAAGAACATTAAGGGAACAAACCGGCGGGGCCTTCCCCCGCCGGTGTCGTGTCAGGCGCTGTTCTTGGTGCGGCTTTCAAGCGCGATCTCGGTCAGGTCGACCTCGAGCCGCGCCATCATCAGCAGTTGGACCGCCGATGAGATGCCGAGCTCTTCGGCCTGCTCAATGGCGCGGTTGATGGTCGAGGCCAGCGCGTCGATGCAGACCGCGTGCTGCTTCAGCGGTGGGTTCAGCGTGATCGGCCGGGCGCCGCGCGGTTTGGAAGGGGCGTTCATGAAATCACCTGGAATTCCGGAAGCGAATGACGACGGATGGCTTCGAGCCCACGCCATTCCAGCGTCGGGCCGGGTACCGCGCGGCGATTGCAGATGCCGACCCAGGCGTCGTCGTCGACATCGACGATCACCGCAGTGGTCGAGAAGCCATTGATGTCCTGAGGCAGGCCGAGCGGCTTGGCCTTCCAGCCCTGGTCCACCAGCCGCGGCAGCCACCAGGTCTCCAGCACGATGGTGAAGGCCGACAGGCCGATCGACAGGCCGTATTCCATCGCGGCCGCCTGGATCACGGCTTCGGCGCGCGGGCCGCCATGCTCGCCACGCTTGCGCGGCACCACGAAGATCCGCGACAGCTCGTAGGCATCCGGCCGCCGGACCGGGCCGGCCAATGCGAGCTGCGGGAAGACGTCGCTGAGCAGCGTCGGTGACGTGGTCGGCACCATCCGCATGCCGGCGACGATGTCGTCATTGTCGACGCCGAGCAGATACACCGCGTCTTCGGTGTCGAACTGATCGATCTCGCGGCCGTCCGGCCGATCGAGCTCTTTCCAGCCGCGCTCGACGACGTAGATCTGGTGACGGATGCGGAAGTACTTGTCGAGCAGACCGGCATAGAGCGCGCGGTTCTCCCGACGGATGACATGGACCTGCATGATGCAATTCCCCTCCTGCAGTGGGTCTGCAGGCGGGAACAGTGCAGGTGCGAACGGGAACCGAACTACTGTCCGATCGGACAGGTCACAAACGGATCAGGCCGAGTGTTAATGCCTTGGCGACGGCCGCGGTGCGGTTGGCGGCATCGAGCTTGCGGGCCGCCTCGATCAGATGAAATTTCACGGTGCGCTCGGTGATGCAGAGGATCATCGAGATTTCCCAGGCGGTCTTGCCCTGGGCCGCCCACTGCAGGATCTCGCACTCGCGCGGCGTGAGCCGGTTGCGCCGGATCGGCTTAGGCCGGCTGAGCGCGCGCAGCCGACTATGTGCGTAGATGCTGACCAGCTGCATCGCGCCGCGGGCCGCCGGGCTGAGGTCCGGCTCCCGACCGGCCATGCTGATCGCCGCGCTGCCGTCGTCGTAGTGCAGCGGGATGCAATAGCCCTCGACCAGTCCGAAGTCCGCCGCGCGGGTCATGACCCGGTGGGCGGCCGGATCGCGGTCGCGATCGTAAGGCGCCTCGGACCATACGAAAGGATGAACCGTGGTGGCGCCATGACGCGGCACCGGATCGACCGCGCTGAAGTTCTCGCTGACATAGAGGTCGAACCAGTCGCGCGGCCAGCCGTTCGCCAGCGTCAGTTCGGGCAGCCCGGCGTTTCGCGACGGCAGGCCGGCCATGATGTAGGCGGTAAAACCGCAGCTCGCGATCAGCGATTCAAACCGGCTGATCAGCGCGGGCGCTTCGAGCCGCTCGACGGAATCGACGAATTCCAGCGCCCGCCGTCCCCAATGCTGATCTTCGCCGACGATCATACCGTCGCTACCTCTGATCCCATTACCAGGAACAGCGGGGCCATGTGCCTGCCGCCGTCCGACCTAACATCATTAGCTTACCGCTGCCGCTTTCACCATGCGTCCACGTCCCGGCAGCCCCCCGCGGACGTCCGCATAGTGGACGATCCTCGTAGTTGTGCGGCCACCTTTGCCGACTGGCAAGGGTGTCGTTGCCTCAGCCGCTCTCCAGGGCAGCAGATCAGGCGCGCTTGGCCTCGATCACGTCCCAGATCTTCGCCGCGATGTCCGGCCCGCCGAGCCGTGCCACCGCACGGATACCGGTCGGCGAGGTCACGTTGATCTCGGTCAGATAGCCGTCGATTACGTCGATACCGACGAACAACAGCCCACGCTCACGTAGCTTCGGCCCGAGTGTCGCGCAGATCTCGCGCTCGCGCGGCGACAATTCGGTCGCGGCCGCGGCGCCGCCGCGGACCATGTTGGAGCGCAGATCGTCTTCGGCCGGCACGCGGTTGACCGCGCCGGCGAATTCGCCGTCGACCAGGATGATGCGCTTGTCGCCGTGTTTGACCTCGGGAAGGAAGCGCTGGATCACCCACGGCTCGCGGAACGTGACCGCGAACATGTCGTAGAGCGAGCCGAAATTGATGTCCTGCGGCAGCACCCGAAACACCGCCGCGCCGCCATGGCCGTGCAGCGGCTTCATCACCACCGCGCCGTGCTCGGCCCGGAACGCGTTGATCTCGTCCTTGTCGCGGCTGATCAGCGTCGGCGGCATCAGCTCGGCAAAATCCATCACGAACAGTTTCTCCGGTGCGTTGCGCACGCTGGCCGGATTGTTGACCACCAGCGTCGACGGATGAATCCGCTCGAGCAGATGCGTCGAGGTGATGTAGGCGAGATCGAACGGCGGATCCTGCCGCAGCAGCACCACGTCGTAACTACGCATATCGACGCGGGTCGGTTCACCCAGGGTGAAGTGATCGTCTTCCTGATCGCGTACTTTCAGGCTCTGCACCGAGGCGACCACATCGTTGCCGCGTAGCGACAGCTTGTCGGGCGTGAAGTACGAGATCGCGTGGCCGCGAGCCTGCGCTTCGAGCAGCAGCGCGAACGTCGAATCGCCGCGGATGTTGATCCGCGCGATGGGGTCCATCTGGACGGCGACCTTCAATGTCATGTCGTGTGTTCCGAGGTTGGCAGAGCGGCGGTGACGATGCGGGGTGGCGGCGGCTTGGTCAAGCAGCCGGGCTCATGGCGTGGCGTCGAATGCGCCCGGCAGATGCCGAGGCGCTGTGTTGGGGGCAATCAGGATGGCGTCGAAGCGCAGCTCGCTCATCGCGTGTTCGGGATGCCGGCTCAACCATGCTTCGGCGGCCGCAACGATGCGGCTCTGCTGCCGCGGCGTCACCGCGTAGGCGGCATCGTCGACATTGCCGCGTGCCTTCACTTCGACGAACGCCACCAGCGCGTCGCGCTGCGCCACCAGATCGATTTCGCCGCAGCGGGTTTTGAAGCGCCGCGCCAGGATGCGGTAGCCTTGTCGTTCGAGATAATCCGCCGCGCTGGCTTCGGCCGACAGGCCGGTGCGAAACGCTGCGATGCGCGCTAGCACGGAGGTTTGCGAACGATCAGTCTTCGCCATCGTCGGCCTCGCGCTGCCGCGACAGCTCCAATGCGCGCGCGTAAATCTCGCGCTTGTGCCGGCCCGAAAGCTCGACCGCCTGCGCGACCGCGTCCTTGACGCTGTGGCGAGTCAGAGCTTCGCTCAGCCAGCGGTCGAGGTCGTCGTCGCTCATCACCCGCGAGGCCGGATCGGGCGGCCCGATCACCACGACGAATTCGCCGCGTGTCTCCATCGTGTCAGCTTGGGCGGCGAGCTCGCCGAGGGTGGCGCGCCGCACCTCCTGATGCAGCTTGGTGAGTTCGCGGCAGATCGCAGCCTCGCGTGTCGCACCGAGCAGGTCGGCAAAATCATGCACCGAGTTCTGAATCCGGCTGCCGGCTTCGAACAGCACCAGCGTCGCATCGATCGACGCCAGCTCACCGAGCCGCGTACGGCGGGCTCCCTGTTTGGAAGGTAGAAAACCGTCGAAGAAGAACCGGTCGGTCGGCAGGCCGGCGAGCGACAGGGCAACCAACACGGCTGACGCGCCGGGTAGTCCGATCACTTGATGTCCGGCAGCGTACACCTCGCGCACCAGCTTGTAGCCGGGATCGGAAATCAGCGGCGTACCGGCATCGGAGACCAGCGCGACCGACTGGCCCTGCGCCAGCATTTCCAAAAGCTTTGGCCGCGCCTGCGCGGCATTGTGCTCGTGGTACGGCTTCAGCCGCGCCGAGATGCCATATCGTTCGAGCAAGCGGTGCGTAATTCGTGTATCTTCGCACGCGATCAGATCGGTGCCGGCGAGCGTTTCCAGCGCACGTAGAGTGATGTCGCCGAGGTGACCGATCGGGGTGGCGACCAGATGCAGTCCCGGTGCGATGCGCGGGGCGACCAGACGTTGGCCGGCGACCAGAAACGTTCGTGCCTCCGGTTCCGCCGCTGCGGACGGCGGTGCTGAAATTTCTGGTTTGACGCGCATCGCCACTAACTTGATCGGCCTGGACGGCAGGATGGCAGAGGAAAGGTTGAAAACGACGGCACGGTGATTTGTCCGGCGCTCGTAATGAGCATAAACCTTTTGGCCCGGTTAATCATTGGCCGACATTGTGATGAAATCTTCCGTCAAAGGCCGAAAGGCCGATCGTACGGAGGACGACACGGGATCCGGCAGCCCCGCCGGACCGCTGCAAGAGATGGCATGGCAAGCTTGCACGATCCAGACACGAAACCGTTGCGAACCACCCGCCGCACCGCGCTGGGCCTGCTCCTCGGAGCGCCGCTGCTGAGCGCCTGCTCGGGCGTCCAGCAAAGCCTGAGCGATCAGTTCGGCCAGCAACAGCCCGCCACTGGGCCGGCGCAGCAGCCGGCTGCGGTCGGCAACGGCCGGGTCAAGGTCGGGCTGGTGCTGCCGCTGTCGGCGCCGGGCAACGCCGGGCTCGCCGCACAGTCGATGAAGAACGCCGCCGAAATGGCGCTCGCCGAATTCCGCAATCCGGACGTTCAGCTCCTGATCAAGGACGACGCCGGCAATCCGACAGGTGCGCAGACCGCGACCCAGCAGGCGCTGGACGAAGGCGCCGAGATCATTCTTGGGCCGCTGTTCGCCCAATCGGTGCCGGCTGCGGCGCAGGCGGCCCGCGCCCGCGGCGTGTCCGTGATCGCATTCTCGACCGACTCCAGCGTCGCCGGTCGCGGCGTGTTTCTGCTCAGTTTCCTGCCGGAGTCCGACGTCAACCGCATCATCGGCTATGCCGGCAGCATCGGGAAGCGGTCTTATGCGGCACTGCTGCCCGAGAACGCTTACGGCGCGGTGGTCGAAGCTGCGTTCAAGCAGATCACCAGCCAAAAGGGCGGCCGCATCGTCGCATTCGAAAAATACGGCGCCGACCGTGCCGGTCCGGCGCGAACCATCGCGGCCTCTCTTGCCAGTGCCGATGCGCTGTTGCTCGCCGATGATGGCGACGCGCTGGCCGCGGTGGCCGACGCGCTCGGGGCTGCCGGCGCGGATCTGAAGCGGGTGCAGCTGCTCGGCACCGGGCTGTGGGACAATCCGCGGGTTTTCGCTACGCAGAGTCTGCAAGGCGGCCTGTTTGCGGCCCCCGATCCGTCCGGCTTCCGCGCGTTTTCGGGCCGCTATCGCGCCCGCTACGGCCAGGACCCGGTCCGCACCGCGACGCTCGCTTATGACGGCGTCGCGCTGGTGGCGGCGCTCGCCCGCACCCAGGGCCCGCAGCGGTTCTCCGCCGAAACGCTGACCAATCCGTCCGGCTTCGCCGGCATCGACGGGCTGTTCAGGTTCAGGGCCGATGGCACTAACGAGCGCGGCCTTGCGGTGATGAAGGTCGCCAGCGGCGGTGCTCAGGCGGTTGCCGGTTCGCCGAAGAGCTTCGGCGCCTGACAACCAACGTCAGCGCCTCAGGGCTTCTGCTCCACCCAGCCCAGCAGGGCGTCGAGCGCGGGGCAAAGTGACTGCCCCCAATCGGTGAGGTGATATTCCACTCTCGGCGGCACTTCCGGATACACCGTTCTGGCCACGATGCCGTCGGCCTCCAGCTGCCGGAGTTGCTGGGCCAGCATCTTCTGCGAGACGTCGGGGATCGAGCGCTCCAGTTCGGAGAACCGCAAGACGCGGCCGCCGAACAGATGAAACAGGATCAGGATTTTCCAGCGGCCCTCGAGCAGCCGGAAGCCGGCCGCGATGCCCTGCGCGGCGGTCAGCGGCGTGTGGACTGGGTTACTTCGAGGTAAGTCACCGACCTTTTCGTGCGTTCTTGCCATGGCCGCAGCCTATTGCCAGCTCTGTCACGTCGCAATCCTGCGGCGCTTTCGAGAGTTGAGCGAGGTCCCCATGACGGTTTCCCTTCCCGCACCGATAGAAGCCTATTTCGTCGCCTCCAATGCACGGGCGGTGCAGGATGTTGCAGCGGCCTTCGCCGCCGATGCCGAGGTCCGCGACGAGGGCAAGATCCATCGTGGGCGCGAAGCGATCGCGGCTTGGAAGCGCGCGGCACTCGACAAGTATCAGATGCAGATGGAGCCACTGACGATCGAACGGGCCGCACAGACCGCGATCGTTACGGCCCACGTCGCAGGCGATTTTCCGGGCAGTCCCGCGCGGCTGACCTATCGGTTCGGTCTCGGCGAGGACGGCATCACATCGCTCGAGATCGGCGCATAGTCCGCTAGGCCGCCAGATCGGCCACCACGGCGTCGAGCACCGGGAAGCCCTCTTGCGTCACGCGCAGGCGGCCATCGGCGTCGACCGCGATCGCGCCCTCTTCGCGCAGCAGTGCGATCCGCGACGGATCGAGCGGGCGGCCGGACAGTAGTTGATAGCGCTGCGGATCGATGCCTTCGGCAAGCCGCAGCCCCATCAGCAGGAATTCGTCGGCGCGCTCTTCGCTGGTGAGGCGTTCGTCGGCGATCAGCCCGTGGCCGGTGGCTTCCACCCGCATCAGCCAGCTCTCGGGGCGTTTCTCGGTCGCGGTGGCGTAGCGCACCGCGCCGATATCGAGCCGGCCGTGGGCGCCGGGGCCGATCCCGGCATATTCCTGGCCGCGCCAGTAGATCAGATTATGCCGGCACTCTGCGCCTGGGCGGGCGTGGTTGGAAATCTCGTAAGCCGGCAGGCCGAGTTCGGCGCACACTGATTGAGTGACGTCGTACAGCGCCCGTGCTTCGGCCTCGTCCGGCGTCGGCAGTTTGCCGGCCTTGTGCAGCGAATAGAACGGCGTATCGGGCTCGATGGTGAGTTGATACAGCGACAGATGCTCGGCGGCCTCGCCGATCGCGTAGCGCAGTTCGGCCTCCCACATCGCCGCGGTCTGTCCCGGCCGCGCATAGATCAGGTCGAACGAATAGCGGTCGAACGCCGACTTGGCGATCGCTACCGCATTCAGGGCTTCTTCGGCCGAATGCAGCCGGCCGAGCGCTTTCAGCGAGGCATCGTCGAGCGCCTGCACGCCGAGCGACACGCGGTTGACGCCGGCGGCGCGATAGCCGCGAAACCGCGTCGCCTCGACGCTGGTCGGATTGGCTTCGAGCGTCACTTCGGCGTCGGGCGCGACCTGCCAGTGCCGCGCGATCGCGTCCAGGATCGCCGCCACCGTCGATGGCTGCATCAGGGACGGCGTGCCGCCGCCGAGAAAGATCGAGCTCACCTGACGCGGCCCGATCCGCTCTGCGGTGGTGGCGATCTCACGCGCAAACGCGCGGGCGAACCGCTCCTCGTCGATCGCGGCGTGGCGGACGTGGCTGTTGAAGTCGCAATACGGGCACTTCGATAGGCAGAACGGCCAGTGCACGTAGACGCCGAAAGCTGGGTCGGAGCTAGCCCGCAAGGCAGATCTCCGCGAGTTTGACGAATGCCTTGGCGCGATGCGACAGGCCAAGCCCGAGCGGCGGCAGGCCGTGCTTTTCGATGCTGGTCATCTCGCCGAAGGTGCGGCTGTGACCCTCGGGCAGGAACACCGGGTCATAGCCGAAGCCGGCGGTGCCGCGCGGCGGCCACGCCAAAGTGCCGTCGGCGCGGGCTTCGACCTCTTCGACATGCCCGTCCGGCCAGGCGACGCACAGCGCTGAGACGAAATGCGCGGTGCGCCGCTCCGGCGCCCTGGCGCCGCGTTCCTGCAGCAGCCTTTCGATCCGCGCCATGGCAGCGCCGAAGTCCTTGGTCTCGCCGGCCCAGCGTGCGGAATATATTCCCGGGGCACCGTCGAGCGCGTCCACCGCAAGGCCGGAATCGTCAGCAAACGCCGGCAGTTGCGCGGCCTTGGCGGCGGCTTCGGCCTTGATCCGGGCATTGGCCTGGAAGCTGTCGCCGGTCTCGTCCGGCTCGGCGAGGCCGAGCTCGCCGGCGGAGATCGCTTCGATGCCGTAAGGCGCCAAGAGCTCGCGCATCTCGGCCAGCTTGCCGGGATTGTGGGTGGCGATAACGAGCTTGCCGGTGATTCGACGATGCATGGCGATGTCAGCCTAGCTCAGCTCGCGTTGCAAAGAAGTGGCAGGAATGACTCACCCAACCGCCATTTTCTGCAGGTCCACCAGCCGGGCGACGCCCTTTTGCGCCAGCGCCATCAGCTGCAGGAACTCGTCCTGCGAGAACGGAGTGCGTTCCGCGGTGCCCTGCACTTCGACCAGCCGGCCGTCGCCGGTCATCACGAAGTTGGCGTCGGTCTCGGCCTCGGAATCCTCGGCGTAGTCGAGGTCCAGCACTGGCGTGCCGTTGTAGATGCCGCAGGAAATCGCCGCGACGTTATCGCGGAGCACCTGGCCCTTGATCATGTTGCGGGCCTTCATCCAGTTCAGGCAGTCCGCAAGCGCCACCCAGGCGCCGGTAATCGAGGCGGTCCGGGTGCCACCGTCGGCCTGCAGCACGTCGCAGTCGACCGTGATCTGGCGCTCGCCGAGCGCCTCGAGATCGACGATGGTGCGCAGCGAGCGGCCGATCAGGCGCTGAATCTCCACGGTCCGGCCGTTCTGCTTGCCGGCCGAGGCTTCGCGGCGGGTGCGCTCCAGGGTGGCGCGCGGCAGCATGCCGTATTCGGCCGTCACCCAGCCGCGGCCCTGGCCCTTCAGCCACGGCGGCAGCCGCTCTTCCAGGGTGGCGGTCACCAGCACATGGGTGTCGCCGAACTTCACCAGGCAGGAGCCCTCGGCATATTTGACGACGCCGCGTTCCAGCGACACGGCGCGCAATTCGTCGGGCGCACGGCGGCTCGGCCGCATGGGGGACCTCCATCTATGGCAGGGGGAAGAACAATGTTGCGGTGCTTTTAGGGGGCCGCAGCCGCAGCGGCAAGGGTTGCGGGCCAAAGCCATGCGCTCCCCGCTTGTAACCGGGCCGAAGCGACGACAAATTAAGGGGATTACGGAGGACAATTTGGCTCAGCACGACCCGATCGGCCTGATCGCGCCCAATGCCGGCCTTGCCCAGCTCAACGAGCGCTCGCGGGAGATTTTTCGTCAGATCGTCGAAAGCTATCTCGCGACCGGTGAGCCGGTGGGCTCCCGCAACATTTCCCGTCTGATTTCCGTCCCGCTGTCGCCGGCTTCGGTGCGCAACGTCATGGCCGATCTCGAACAGCTCGGCCTGATCTACGCCCCGCACACCTCGGCCGGCCGGCTACCGACCGAACTCGGCCTGCGGTTCTTCGTCGACGCCCTGATGCAGGTCGGCGACCTGACCGAGCCGGAGCGGCAGTCGATCCAGGCGCAGCTTTCGTCAGTGGGGCGGGCCCACACGGTGGAAGCCGCGCTCGGCGAGGCGTTGACGCGGCTGTCGGGGCTGACGCGCGCCGCCGCGGTGGTGCTGACTGCCAAGGCCAACGTCCGGCTCAAGCACATCGAATTCGTCCGGCTGGAGCCGGAGCGTGCCCTGGTGATCCTGGTGGCCGAAGACGGTCAGGTCGAGAACCGCGTGCTGACGCTGCCGCCGGGTGTGCCGTCGTCGGCGCTGATCGAGGCGGCCAATTATCTCAACGCGCGGATTCGCGGCCGGACGCTGGCCGAAGCCCGGCTCGAGCTCGAATCGCTGATGGTTCAGAACAAGGCCGAGCTCGATCAGCTCACCCAGAAGGTCATCGCGGCGGGCATCGCCAGCTGGTCCGGCGGTGACGGCGAAGACCGGCAGCTGATCGTGCGCGGCCACGCCAATCTGCTCGAAGACCTGCACGCGCTCGACGATCTGGAGCGGGTGCGGCTGTTGTTCGATGACCTCGAGACCAAGCGCGGGGTGATCGATCTGCTCGGCCGCGCCGAAAGCGCCGACGGCGTACGGATCTTCATCGGCTCGGAAAACAAGCTGTTCTCGCTGTCGGGCTCGTCCACCATCATCGCGCCCTATAGCGACGGCGCCGGCCACATCGTCGGGGTGCTCGGCGTGATCGGCCCGACTCGGCTGAACTATGCGCGGGTGATCCCGATGGTCGATTACACCGCGCGGATCGTCAGCCGGATGCTCGGCGGCTGATTTTCCGAAACTTGATTTTCGCGCCGCAAACCACGATATCCCGGCCAGCTCTCCCGTAACGATCCAGAGATTTTTCAAGAAGGTAGCGTGATGACCGAGACTGATGGACAGAAGGACAACAACCAGGACACGGCGCAGGCCGCCGCCGATCCGGTCGTTTCCAAGCCGTACATCATGCCGGACGACCCGGAAGAAGGATCGAACGAGGCACTGGTGCGTGAGGCTGCGGACGCGCGCGACAAGATGCTGCGGACGCTCGCCGAAATGGAGAATCTGCGGAAGCGGACCCAGAAGGAAGTCGCCGACGCACGTACCTATGGGGTGACCTCGTTCGCGCGCGACGTGCTCGATATCGCCGACAATCTGCAGCGTGCGCTCGACGCGGTGCCGGCCGACGCCCGCGCCAATGCCGAGCCGGGTCTGAAGGCGCTGATCGAGGGCGTTGAGCTGACCGAACGCTCGCTGCTCAACGCGCTGGAAAAGAACGGCGTCAAGAAGTTCGATCCGAAGGGCCAGAAGTTCGATCCGAACTTCCAGCAGGCGATGTACGAAGTGCCGGATCCGTCGGTGCCGGCCGGCACCGTGGTGCAGGTGGTTCAGGCCGGCTTCACGATCGGTGACCGTGTGCTGCGTCCGGCGCTGGTCGGTGTCGCCAAGGGCGGGGCCAAGGCTCCGCCGAGCGACGGCGGCAGCGAGACCGGCAGCGTCAACTGAGGCGAGCTGCGGCTTCGGCGCGAGCCGGAGCCGCGCCGCTGATCAGCTTCAAGTTGTTCTGAGAGACAAAAACGACGCGCCGCCTGCGCGTCGTTTTTCACTTGATCAGCGTGGCTGCAGACCGTCGCGGACTTTGCGGAAGCGCGGAAACGCGGTTTCCCATTGCTCTTTCGGCGACGAGCCGATCACCCGCATCGCCACATTGGCGCTGCCGAAGCGCAGCCACTGCACCACGGTCACGGGCGTATTGTCCTTGCCACTGACGCCGGTGACCCGGGTCTCGAATCCGGGCGCGCCGTCGATCCGGATCGGCTCCGACATCGTGATCTTGCTCTCGCGCACGCCGGGGATTGCTTCGGCCGCCTGCTGGGCGAAGCGGGCGCGGTCGTCGGTCTTCTCCGGCACCGAGCCGATCAGGCCGAGCACCATGAACGGACCGGTCTCGACCGCTTCTTCGTTGCCGTCGGTCAGCAGCAATGCAGCGCCGGGGGCCAGCGTCCGCACCGTCTTGAAGTCGCCGAGCTCGCGGATCTTGAACGGCATCTGCGCGACCTGCTCGTCGATCGGCACCTGCTGCCGCACCGACACCGACGACAGCATCTTCTTGACCGCCTCGTCCGAGTAGGTCTTCGCCTCGGTGGCCGGCACCTGGACGGCGACGTAGCCGGAAAACAGCTTGCTGCCGGGCACGATCAGCGAATAGCGGCGGACCTTGTCGGGCCCCACCACGGCATCTTCGGCGGTGAAATAGCCGTTGCCGGCGGCGGTCTCGATCTTCTCCGGCTTGACGTTGCCGAGCGAGCCTTCGGGCGCGGATTTGAAGGCCGCGTCGATCTGATCGAACGCCGGCCCCGGCAGCTCGGAGACCAGCACCTTGACGCCTTGGTCGGCGGACTCAAAGCCCAGGAAGGCCGTGGACTGGTTCAGCCCCGGCATCGGCACGATGCCGACCCGGATGCCGCGTGGGTAAACCGCATCGGCGGCGACCGCGTTGGTCGCGGCGGCCGACAGCAGGGCAATCGCAAACAAGCGCGCTATCTGTCTCATGGCGAGTTGTCCTGGGGCTGCATTGAGGCCGTTGTTTGGTCGGGTTCGACCGGGTTTGGTGCTGCAAATCGGACGGCCGGCGACCGCGATGATGCGCTGCGCGCGCCGGCCCGGCAAGCCGCGCCGCAGCGCGCTATGCAGGCGGTTCGTAACGATTCGTAAAGCCCATGTTTTCGTGATCGAAACGCCGCCACGGTCCTTGCGGACCCGCCCCCCCCTCCTATATCAGGCTCACCGCCGCCAAATCGCGAGCAAGTGAATTTTCTTAGGGGGTTTGGACCGGTGCGCCGTCAGGGCCCGTCCAACTCGCCGCAAAAAGAAGGATGTGAACACCATGGGAAAGGTCATTGGTATCGACCTCGGCACCACGAATTCGTGCGTTGCCGTAATGGATGGTAAGTCTGCCAAAGTCATCGAGAACGCCGAGGGTATGCGCACGACCCCGTCGATCGTCGCGATCACCGACGACGGCGAGCGTCTGGTCGGCCAGCCGGCGAAGCGTCAGGCGGTCACCAATCCCGAGCGCACCTTCTTCGCAGTCAAGCGCCTGATCGGCCGCCGCTACGACGACCCGATGGTCGAGAAGGACAAGGGTCTCGTCCCCTACAAGATCGTCAAGGCTTCCAACGGCGACGCCTGGGTCGAAGCCGACGGCAAGACCTATTCGCCCTCGCAGGTCTCGGCCTTCATTCTGCAGAAGATGAAGGAGACCGCGGAAGCGCATCTCGGCCAGAAAGTCGATCAGGCCGTCATCACCGTTCCGGCGTACTTCAACGACGCCCAGCGCCAGGCCACCAAGGACGCCGGCAAGATCGCCGGTCTCGAAGTGCTGCGCATCATCAACGAGCCGACCGCGGCCGCGCTGGCCTACGGTCTCGACAAGGCCAAGACCGGCACCATCGCGGTGTACGACCTCGGCGGCGGCACCTTCGACGTCTCGATCCTGGAGATCGGCGACGGCGTGTTCGAGGTGAAGTCGACCAACGGCGACACTTTCCTCGGCGGTGAAGACTTCGACATGCGTCTGGTCAACTACCTCGCCGACGAATTCCAGAAGGAGCAGGGCATCGACCTGCGCAAGGACAAGCTTGCGCTGCAGCGCCTGAAGGAAGCCGCCGAAAAGGCCAAGATCGAGCTGTCGTCGACGACGCAGACCGAGATCAACCTGCCGTTCATCACCGCGGACCAGTCCGGTCCGAAGCATCTGACCATGAAGCTGACTCGCGCCAAGTTCGAAGCGCTGGTCGACGACCTGGTGCAGAAGACCATCGAGCCGTGCCGCAAGGCGCTGAAGGATGCCGGCCTCACCGCCGGTGAGATCAGCGAAGTGGTGCTGGTCGGCGGCATGACCCGCATGCCGAAGGTCCAGGAAGTGGTGAAGCAGCTGTTCGGCAAGGAGCCGCACAAGGGCGTCAACCCGGACGAAGTCGTGGCGATCGGCGCTGCGATCCAGGCCGGCGTGCTGCAGGGCGACGTCAAGGACGTGCTGCTGCTCGACGTGACCCCGCTGTCGCTGGGCATCGAGACGCTGGGTGGCGTGTTCACCCGCATCATCGATCGCAACACCACGATCCCGACCAAGAAGAGCCAGGTGTTCTCGACCGCCGAAGACAATCAGAACGCGGTCACCATCCGGGTCTTCCAGGGTGAGCGCGAGATGGCGGCCGACAACAAGATGCTCGGTCAGTTCGACCTGATGGGCATTCCGCCGGCACCGCGCGGCATGCCGCAGATCGAAGTGACGTTCGACATCGACGCCAACGGCATCGTCAACGTCTCGGCCAAGGACAAGGCGACCGGCAAGGAGCAGCAGATCCGCATCCAGGCTTCTGGCGGTCTGTCCGACTCCGAGATCGACAAGATGGTCAAGGACGCCGAAGCCAACGCGGCCGAAGACAAGAAGCGCCGCGAAGCGGTCGATGCCAAGAACCACGCCGACGCGCTGGTGCACTCCACCGAGAAGGCGCTGGCCGAGCATGGTTCGAAGATCGACGAAGGTGAGCGCCGCAGCATCGAAGACGCACTGAGCGATCTGCGCGAAGCCCTGAAGGGCGACGACGCCGAGGCGATCAAGACCAAGAGCAATACGCTGGCGCAGGCTTCGATGAAGCTCGGCGAAGCGATGTACAAGCAGGCCGAAGCCGGCGGCGCTGCGCAGCAGGCCGGTAAGGACGACGTGGTCGACGCCGAGTTCACCGAAGTCGACGACGACAAGAAGAAGTCGGCGTAAGTCACCTCCGACGGAGACTACGCGACGTGGACCATGCCCCCATCTGAGGAACGCCATCCGCGGTCATCAGGTGGGGGTTGTCTTGTAAGGCGTATCGATCCCGTTTCGGGATTGGGCGCCGGCCGTGGCGGACCCTCCCTCGGAACGGTTCTTTCACCGGCATGAAAGCTGCACGCACCCGGAGCCAAACGGGTCGAATTCCAGCAGGTTTGACGGATGTCCACTACCAAGCGTTGCTACTACGAAACCCTCGAAGTCGAGCGCAACGCCGACGATTCGACGCTGAAGAGCGCCTTCCGCAAGCTCGCGATGAAATGGCACCCGGACCGCAATCCGGGCGACCCGCAGTGCGAGATTAAGTTCAAAGAGATCAACGAAGCCTACGAAGTCCTCAAGGATGGCGATAAGCGCGCCGCCTACGACCGCTACGGCCACGCGGCGTTTGAGCAGGGCGGCTTCGGCGGCGGCGCCGGGTTCGGCGCGGGCTTTGCCTCGTCGTTCTCCGACATCTTCGAAGATCTGTTCGGCATGGCGGCGCAGCGCGGCCGCGGCACCGGCCGCGAGCGTGGCGCCGACCTGCGCTACAATATGGAAATCACCCTGGAGGACGCCTTCAAGGGCAAGACCGCTCAGATCGAAATTCCGGTCTCGGTCACCTGCGAAGCCTGCTCTGGGACCGGCGCCAAGGCCGGCACCAAGCCGAAGACCTGTTCGACCTGCGGCGGCGCCGGCCGCGTCCGTCAGGCCCAGGGCTTCTTCACGCTGGAGCGGACTTGCCCGAGCTGCCAGGGCCGGGGCCAGACCATCGAAGACCCCTGCCCGTCCTGCACCGGCTCCGGCCGCGTCACCAAGGAGCGGACGCTGTCGGTCAACATTCCGCAGGGCGTCGAAGACGGCACCCGGATCCGGCTGGCCGGTGAAGGCGAAGCCGGTCTGCGCGGCGGACCGCCCGGCGACCTCTATATTTTCCTGTCGCTGGCCAACCACGCCATCTTCCAGCGCGACGGCGCTGATTTGCACTGCCGCGTGCCGATCTCGATGGTGACGGCGGCGCTCGGCGGCGAATTCGAAGTGCCGACGATCGATCGCGGTAAGACCAAGGTCAAAGTCCCGTCGGGCACGCAGACCGGCCGCCGATTCCGCATCGCCGGCAAGGGCATGCCAGTGCTGCGCTCGCGGCAGGTCGGCGACATGTATGTCCAGGTGGTCGTCGAAACGCCACAGAACCTCACCAAGAAGCAGCAGGAACTGCTGGCGGAGTTCGAAAAATTGTCCTCCGGTGAAACCCAGCCCGAGGCCGTGGGTTTCTTCTCGAAGGTCAAAGAATTCTTTGGCTCCCGCGCTAGCGCTCCCTGACGGTCGTCTAACTTGACCGGCCTGGGTGTGGCCTATACTTGTTGATGTAACAAAAATTTGACACTGGGCCGCGTTTTCCCGGTTGGTAGCTGAATGGCTTTGCAGTCGTCCGTTCGCGCGTTCAAGAAGCCACCCCGTCCGCTTGTCGACGAGGTTCGCTTTCTGCGCTCCTGGATTGAGAAGCCGTTACACATGGGCGCGGTGATGCCGTCGGGCAAGCTGCTTGCCCGGACCATGGCGCGTTACGTCGACATCCAATCCGATGGCCCCGTCGTCGAACTTGGGCCTGGGACCGGCGCGATTACCAGCGCGCTGGTGGAGCATGGCGTCGACCAGAAACGTCTGGTTCTGCTGGAATTTGATCCTGGATTCTGCGCGCTGCTGCGCGAGCGCTTTCCGCTCGCCAAAGTCGTGCAGGGCGATGCTTACCGGCTGCGCGACTCGCTATGGGACGCGCTCGAGGTCCCGGCAACTGCAGTCGTGTCCGGTCTGCCGCTGGTGACCAAGCCGATGCTGACGCGGATGAAACTGATCCGCGATGCGTTCACGCTGCTCGAACCCGGCGCGCCGTTCGTGCAATTCACCTATTCGGTGGCCCCTCCGATCCCGAAGTCGCTGCCCGGCGTGTCGACCGAGGGCTCCGAGCGAATCTGGATGAACGTTCCGCCCGCCCGTGTCTGGGTTTACCGCAAGCGCTGACGCGCCGCCGGTTCAAGCTCCGACTTCTCTGATTTGCTGACAGCACTTGGTTCGCGATCACCCCGCCCGCCCTTGATCGCGGCGGCGCGCTGGGGGATACCGGGCCATGTCCGCGGTCAAGATCTTGATCATTCCCGGTTCGCTGCGCACCGGCTCGCACAATGTGCGGCTGGCGGCCGCTGCCGCGCACGAATTCGCCCGGGCCGATATCGACACCACTTGGCTGTCGCTTGCCGACTATCAGCTGCCGATCTACGACGCCGACTTCGAGGCGAAATCCGGCGTGCCGAAGAACGCCGTCGGCCTGAAGCGGATGATCGGAGCGCACCATGGCGTGCTGATTGTCAGTCCTGAATACAATTCGGCGCCGCCGCCGCTGCTCAAGAACGCGATCGACTGGGTGTCGCGGGTCGAGGATCCGCATGAGACCCAGGGGCAGGTGTTTCGCGACCGCGCATTTGCGCTCGCCGCAGCCTCTGAAGGCAAGCTCGGTGGTGCGCGCTGCCTCGCCGCGCTGCGGCTGATCCTGTCCGGCTGCCGCGCGCCCGTGATTCCCAATCAGCTCACGCTGTCGTTCGCCCACGAGGCTTATGACGACAACGATCGGCTCAAGCACCCGGCCGACATCGCCGCCCTGCAGGCGATGGTGCGGCAACTGATCGATTTCGCCCAGCAGATGATGAGGTAACGAGTTCATGGCGCCAGCCGACACCCCTGACCGCGACCGGCTGATCGTCGCGCTCGATCTGCCCGATATTCGTGTCGCGGAAGCGATGGTCGACCGGCTCGGCGACAGCGTCGGCTTCTACAAGATCGGTTATCAGCTCGCTTATGCAGGCGGACTGCCGCTGGCCCGCGCTCTGGTCGGCGCCGGCAAGAAGGTGTTCGTCGACCTCAAGTTGCACGACATCGGCAACACCGTTGCGCGCGGCGTCGAAAGTCTGAGCCATCTCGGCGCCAGCTTCCTCACCGTCCATGCCTATCCGCAGACCATGAAGGCCGCGGTCGAGGCTCGCGGCTCCTCCAAGGTGAAGATCCTCGCCGTCACCGTGCTGACGTCGTACGACGACCGCGATCTGGCGGACGCCGGCTATCGGTTCGGCGTGCGCGATCTGGTCGAAGCGCGCGCCCGCCAGGCGCAGGCGATCGGCGTCGACGGCCTGGTCTGTTCGCCGGAAGAAGCCGCGCATCTGCGAGGTATCGTCGGACCCGAGATGGATCTGGTGACGCCGGGCATTCGCCCTGCAGGCTCAGCGGCTGGCGATCAGAAGCGGATCATGACGCCTGCCAAGGCGATCGCTGCCGGTGCCAGCTATCTGGTGGTCGGCCGGCCGGTGCTGGACGCGCCCGATCCCAAGGCCGCGGCCGATGCGATCGTCGCCGAGATCACCGCCGCACGCGGATCATAACAAACAACAAGGGAGAGCTTTGAGATGCCCAAGGGCTACTGGGTGGCGCGGATGGACGTGCACGACCTCGACGGCTACAAGCGCGACTACGTCGCCCATAACGGCGCGGTTTTTGCCAAATACGGCGCCAAGTTTCTGGTGCGCGGCGGCACGTTCGAGGCCAATGAAGGGCCGGCGCGATCGCGCAACGTGGTGATCGAGTTCAAGGACTACGAGACCGCGCTCGCCTGCTACCACTCGCCGGAGTATCAGGCGCTGATCAAGGCGCGCTCGCCGTTCTCGCAGGGCGAACTGGTGATCATCGAGGGTTATGACGGGCCGCAGCCGTCCTGACGTCGAGACGAAACGCCGCCGCCCCAGCGCTCGGTAAGTTGCCGGACGCGGGGCCGGCGGCTATACCGCGGCATTGAAAAAGGATGCTCAGCCGATGTCCGATATGCGCCTGATCGTTGCCGGAGCCGGTGGCCGCATGGGCCGGGCGCTGACCCGCGCCATTAGCGAGACCGAGGGCGTGGTGCTGACGGGCGCTCTGGAGTCGCCGAATTCCGAGCTGCTCGGCAAGGATGCCGGCACCCTCGCCGGCCTGTCCGCCAACGGTGTGCTGCTGTCGGCCGACCTGTGGTCGCTGTCGGCGAATGCCGACGGCATCGTCGATTTCACAGTGCCGCAGGCCACCATCGCCAATGTGGCGATCGCGGCGCAGCGCGGCATCGCCCACATTATCGGCACCACCGGACTGTCGGCCTCTGATAACGCGGTGATCCAGAGCGTCACCAACCGCGCCGTGGTGGTGAAGTCCGGCAATATGAGCCTCGGCGTCAATCTGCTGGCCGCGATCGCCAAGCGCGTCGCGCAGTCGCTCGACGACAGCTTCGACATCGAGATCGTCGAGATGCATCACCGCGCCAAGGTCGATGCGCCGTCCGGCACGGCGCTGCTGCTCGGCGAAGCGGTGGCGGCCGGCCGCAAGATCGATCTCGCCACTCACTCCGCACGCGGCCGCGACGGCCTCACCGGCGCCCGCAAGCCCGGCGATATCGGCTTTGCGTCGCTGCGCGGCGGCACCGTCACCGGTGATCACACCGTGATCTTCGCGGGCGCCTCGGAGAGGATCGAACTCACCCACAAGGCCGAAGATCGCATGATCTTCGCCCACGGCGCGCTGACGGCGGCGCGCTGGGCCAAGGACAAGAAGCCCGGCCTGTATTCGATGGCCGATGTGCTCGGCCTCGGCGACATCTGAAGTCCGCGTCGATTAGTTGAGCGTTTACTGAGGCGGGCCGTTCGGCCCGCCCGCTCGCAGCGCTTCAGCGCTCGATCAATCCTAGCCGATCAGCGACTTGCCGGTCATCTCCGCCGGCTGCGGCAATTCCATCAGCTTCAGCAGGGTCGGGGCGAGGTCGGAGAGCTGGCCGTCGCTCAGCGGGCCGTTGTCGCCGACCAGCAGCACGGGCACCGGATTGGTGGTGTGCGCGGTGTGCGGGCCGCCGGTTTCCGGATCGCGCATCATCTCGCAATTGCCGTGGTCGGCCGTGACCAGCAGCGCACCGCCGGCCTTGCGGATCGCCGCGACGATACGGCCGAGCTGGGTGTCGACGGTCTCGACCGCCTTGATCGCAGCCGGCAGGCTGCCGGTGTGGCCAACCATGTCCGGATTGGCGAAGTTGAGGACGATCAGGTCGTACTTACCGGACTCGATCGCGGCGACGGCCTTGTCGCCGAGCTCCGGCGCCGACATTTCCGGCTGCAGATCGTAGGTTGCGACCTTCGGCGACGGCACCATGATCCGGTCTTCGCCCGGATAAGGCACTTCCTCGCCGCCATTCAGGAAGTAAGTGACGTGCGGATACTTCTCCGTCTCCGCCATCCGAAGCTGATGCAGGCCGGCGTCGGCGACCACCTGGCCGAGGCCGTTCACCAGGCTTTGCGGCGGGAAGATCGTACCCATCAGCGCATCAAGTGCGGTCGAGTACTGCGTCATGCCGACGGCGGCCGCGATCTTCTTCACCTGTTTGCGCGGGAAGCCGGCGAAAGCGGGATCGAGCAAGGCGGCAAGGATCTCGCGCACCCGGTCGGCGCGGAAGTTGAAGCACAGCACGCCGTCGCCATCGCGCATGCCCTGATAGTCACCGACGACGGCGGGCACGATGAACTCGTCGTTCACCCCGGCCGCATAGCCGTCGGCGATCACCGAGTCGGCGTTCGCAAATCGCGGCCCGTCAGCATCGGCGATCACCCCATAGGCCTTGGACACCCGCTCCCAGCGGTTGTCGCGGTCCATCGCATAATAGCGGCCGCTGACGGTGGCGATCGGCACACTCGGCGGCAGGTCGGCGCGCAGCCGGGCGATATCGTCGACTGCGGACTTCGGCGGCGTATCGCGGCCGTCGGTGAAGGCATGGAGCACCGTCGGCACGCCGGCCTTGGTCAGAATCCGGGCCAGCGCGCAGGCGTGGTCCTGGTGCGAGTGCACGCCGCCGGGCGACACCAGGCCCATCAGATGGCAGGTGCCGCCGCTGGCGCGCAATTTTTCGATGAACGTCACCAGACCCGGCGCCCGCTCGATCTCGCCGCTGGCGATGGCGTCGCTGATCCGCGGCAGATCCTGCATCACCACGCGGCCGGCACCGATGTTGAGATGGCCGACCTCGGAGTTGCCCATCTGGCCGTTCGGCAGTCCGACCGATTTGCCGGAGGTGCGCAGAAACGCGTGCGGGCCGTTGGTCCAGAGCGCGTCGAAGGTCGGAGTCTTGGCCTGCAGCACGGCGTTGTCCGCCGGGTCCTCGCGCCACCCCCAGCCATCGAGAATCACGAGCATCACGGGGCGGCGGGACTGCATGGCAACAACTTTCCTGGATGTGGGGGGCGCCTCAGCGCCCCTCACACCTATGGTCGCGACCCGCCCCCGTCAATCGGGTTAGGCCTGCAGCTCAATCGGCCCTGAGTTGCCCGGCTTCCCAGCCGATCATCGCCTGCTTGCGGGTTAGGCCCCAGTGATAGCCGGTGAGCGCGCCGCCTTTGCCGAGAGCGCGATGGCACGGCACCACGAACGAGATCGGGTTCTTGCCGACCGCCGCGCCGACCGCGCGCGAGGCTTTCGGCAGGCTGATCTTGGCGGCGATGTCCGAGTAGCAAACCGCCTTGCCGAGCGGGATCTTCAGCAGCGTCTCCCACACCCGCACCTCGAAGTCTGTGCCGATCAGCACCACCCGCAGAGGTTGCTCGGCCCGCCACTGCGCCGGATCGAAGATCCGCTGCGCCAGCGGAGCGGTCGCCTCCTGGTCCGGCACGCTGAGCGCGCGCGGCCAGCGCTGCTGCAGATCGAGCAGCGCCGCCTGCTCCTCGCCGGGATCGGCAAAGGCAAGACCAGCAAGGCCGCGATCCGACGCGATGATCACCGCTGTGCCGAACGGGGACGGATGGAATCCGTAACGCAGGCTGAGCCCGGCGCCGCCGCTTTTCCATTCGCCCGGCGACATCGCCTCGTGGGTGACGAACAGATCGTGCAGCCGGCCGGGGCCAGACAGACCGGACGCCAAGGCGGCGTCGAGCACGCTGGCGGAATCGCGCAGCAGCGACTTGGCATGGTCGAGCGTCAGCGCCTGCATGAACGCCTTCGGCGTCAGCCCGGCCCAACGCCGGAACAGATGGTGCAGCTCGTCGGGCGTCAGACCGGCGGCCTCGGCGATCGCCTCGATGGTCGGCTGCGCCTTCCATTTCTGCGAGATGAAGGCGATGGCGCGCCGCACGCAGTCGTAATCGGCCAGCGCGGAATCGCGGGCACCGGGTTTGATCAGCTGGTGGTCGGCAAGGGCGAGGTTCATCATACCGCCGATGTTACCCGCCGCGGCGCGCGCCGCCACCCGATTTCCTGGTCTCAGGCCGGGTACAACGGACCGCGCCGCGCGGCGTCGAGGGCGGCCATCAACGCTTTGGCGAAGTTCGCTTTTTCTTCCGCGCCAAGGAAGCTGGCGATCGCCAGCCGCCGGCCGGAGGAGACCAAATAAAGCCGCTCGATGCCGGCCTCGTGGTGGACGATCTTTTCCAGCCGTACCCACAGCGGGTTCAGCACCCATTCGGCGACTTCGCCGCGCGCCGAGGTGCGGCGGACCCGCAATTCGCTGCAGGTCATCGAGATTTCCTCGCTGGCCCGCGCGCGCGCGAAGCTCACCTTGAAGGCGAAAGCGAGCGCCAGCACATCCAGCCCGAAGAAGCCGAACACCGGCCAAGCGCCCATCAACCAGAACGCCAGCCCGGCGGCAAAGCTGGCGGTGCCGACCAGCCCAATCAGAATCAGAAATCCGTTGTGACTCAAGGCGCGATGCGGCTTCAGCTGCGCCGAAAACAGTTTCGGCTCTCTCGAATCCGGACCAAGATCGGGTTCTGTCGCCATAGCGGAATATTATACCTCACCCATGCCGAAAACCACCCGCCGCCCCGCCAAGCCCGCTGCCAAGCCGCCTGCGACGCCCCCCGCCAAACCCGCCACGCGCGTCCTCGCCGCGAAGGCGAAGTCAGCGCCTGTCAAGCCGGCGGGGCGCCGCGGCAAGTCTCCGGGGCGCTGGAGTGCAGCCGAAGTGCACGAGGCGTTCAGCCGCTTCGCCAAGGCCAACCCGGAGCCGAAGGGCGAACTTGAGCATCTCAATCCGTTCACGCTGCTGGTCGCGGTTGTCCTCTCGGCGCAGGCGACCGACGCCGGCGTCAACAAGGCGACGCGGCCGCTATTCGCGGTCGCCGACACGCCGCAGAAGATGCTGGCGCTCGGTGAGGACCGGCTGCGCGAGTACATCAAGACCATTGGTCTTTTTCGCACCAAGGCGAAGAACGTGATTGCGCTGTCGCAAAAGCTGATCACCGACTTTGGCGGTGAGGTGCCGCGCACCCGTGAGGAGCTGGAGACGCTGCCGGGCGCTGGACGCAAGACCGCCAACGTGGTGCTGAACATGGCGTTCGGTCAGCCGACGATGGCGGTCGATACCCATGTGTTCCGGGTTGGTAATCGCACCGGCATGGCGCCGGGCGAGACGCCGCTGGCGGTGGAGCTTGAACTGGAGCGGGTGATCCCGGCCGAATTCATGCAGCACGCCCACCATTGGCTGATCCTGCACGGCCGCTACACCTGCCTCGCCCGCAAGCCGCGCTGCGAGGTCTGCCTGATCAACGATCTGTGTCGTTGGCCCGAGAAGACGGTGAGTTAGTTCGGGCTGTCCTGCGTCAGAAGCCCATCCGTCATTGCGAGCGAAGCGAAGCAATCCAGAGGCCGCGGAGCATGACCTGGATTGCTTCGTCGCTTTGCTCCTCGCAATGACGAGGAGGCCGACGTCAAACTACTTCATCATCGCTTTCACTTCGTCGTGCAGCGATTGCCGTGCGGCGTCGTCGGCGTAGAACATGTGGCCGCCGGGATAGACGACGAACTTCACGCGCTTCTCGGCCAGCGTCGGCGGTAGCTGATCGAGCACCATTTGGGTGCCGAAATGCGGCGCGGCGAGATCGAACAGGCCGCCGGTCACCAGCACCTGCAGGCTCGCGTCGACGCTGAGGATTTCGCGGAGCTGCGTGGTCGATTCCAGCGGCTGGCGGCCGCGGCCGAAATCCCACTGCTCGGCGACCGAGCCATTCAGCAGTTCGTACGAGCCGTCCGGCTTCCAGTTCAGCGTCGAGCGGGTCAGTTGCACGGCCGCACTGGTGAGCGGTGCGATCAGCGAATCTGCTGACGGATCGCCGAAATGCGAGCCGCTGGAATCCGGGAACGGATCGAGCCCGAGTTTGGCGCCGTCGAACCGTCCGGTGACCCGGCCGCGATCGCGGTCGAACTCACGCTGGAATTCGCGGGTGTCGAACCGTCCGGCCAATCGCCGGCTCACCGTCTTGTCGATTCCCGTCAGTGCAGAGACGCGGTCGGCGAGCCGCGTGGTCGCTTCCTTGTCGGCTTCGCCTTTGACCAGGTCGGTGAGGAATTCGCTGCGCGCGTAGCTCTCGACATCGACGAGGTCGGCGCGGGTCACCTTGCCTTTCTGCTGCCGCGCCACCGCGGTCATCGACGGCAGCCGCGCCGCATATTGCAGCAGGCTGGAGCCGGACAGGTCGCGGAAGTCGAGCACCGGCGATACCAGGATCAGACCGTTGACGCCGACGCCCTGCTTGGTCTGCAGATTGTCCACCACCTTCGGTCCGCGGATGCCGCCGTAGCTTTCGCCGGCCAGATACTTCGGCGAAGCGAGCCGGTCGTTCTTCTCCAGCCAGCGCCGGATCACCACCGCCATCGCCGAGATGTCGCCCTCGACTGCATAGAAATGCTTGCGCACCTCGTCGCCGCTGGCGACGAAACGGCTATAGCCGGTGCCGACCGGATCGATGAACACCAGATCGGTGAAGTCGAGCCAGGTCTCCGCATTGGCCTGCAGCACCGGTGGCGACGACGCCACCACGCTGCTGCCGATCGGCAGCCGCCACGGTCCGGCGGCGCCGAGCTGCAGCCAGGCCGAGGATGCGCCGGGGCCGCCGTTGAACAGGAACGTCACCGGCCGGGTGCGCGGATCGGCGCCGTCGAGCTTGTAGGTGGTGACGGCGATATCGGCCTGCGGCTCGCCCTTGCCGTTGTACAGCCGGATCGAGCCGGCGGTGGCGGTGAACGCCAGAGTCCGCCCCGGCAACGCCAGACTGTGCTTGGTGGTGACGTCCGGCGGCAGGCTGTTGAGTTCGGCGCGGGCCGGCGACGCCTCGGCTTTGTTCGCACCCGTGTCGGTCTGCTCCGCAGCTGATTTCGCCCGATCGGCGTGCGGTGCTGCGGACCGCGCCTCTTGGGCGAGGGCGCTCGATCCGAGCTGTGGCAGCGCCAGCGCTGCGATTAACATCGAGGCGGTCATGGCGGACCGGGGCGACAGCGGCATCGACATCTCCTTCGGCAACGCCGCGGCGTCACCGCAACGTTGGGCATAGGGCTTGAAATCGTCGGGACCGACTCTGAGCGCAGGACTGCGTCAGTTTGGCGACGCTGCGGCCGGTGCGGCCGCCAGCGTCACTCCGCCGCGGCGAGCGCCGCCGGCAGCGCGCCGAGCTCGCGGGCGAATTCCACCATCAGGCCGGCGACGTCTTGCGGGCGTTCTTCGTGCGCGAGGTGGCCGAGGCCCGGCATGATCACGCTGCGGGCGCCGGGGACCATCGCTTGCACCCGCTCGGCATCCGTCGACGCGATCGTCTTGTCATTGCTGCCGGCGACCAGCAACAGGCGCGGTGCCAGCCGCGGCAGCTCGGCGGCGAGGCGCTCCAGCCGCCAGCTCGCCATCATGGTGAGTGCCGCCGCAACATGACCCGGGCTGCACACCAGCCCGCGATACAGCTCGATGCCGCCAGGCTCGAGCGACGAGCCCGTGTCAGCGATCATCCGCTCCACCATGCCCTTCGTGCGTGCGAACCGCGCCACCAGCCGCGGCACCATCGCGCTGCCCGCCAGCACTCTGGCGAGCGGCAGCATCCAGCGCCCGGCGCGTCCGCCGATCGGCAGCAGCGCGCCGTTGAGGCTGACGACCCCGGACGGCGTGATCTGACCGTCGAGGCACATCCGCGCCAGCACTGCGACGCCGGCTGAATGTCCCGCCACCAGCGCCGGACGTTGCCCCAGCGTGCCCAGAAGTACGGCGATATCGGCGGCCATCGCATCAAGTGACATCCGTCCGCGCTCCGGCGTCTCGGTGAAGCCATGACCGGGAAGGTCGAGTGCGATCACCGTGAAGTGCTCCGCGAGGAGTGGCGCCAGATCGCGCCACGAATGCGTCGCCGCACCGGTGCCGTGGAGCAGCAGCAACGTCGGCCCGCGGCCGATCTGTTGCACGTGCCAACGCAGACCGGCGGCTTCGACAAAGCGGCTGCGGTTGCGGTGAGGCCAATCGCCGCCGTCACGCTGCCAGTCAGGCTTTGGATGATGCCGTCGTGAGGGAAGTCTCGGCGAGAAGGTCTGCAGAGTATCGCGCGCGGGATGAAGGACCAAAGCTGATCACCTCCATGGCGCCGGAAGCAAACTGGCGCACACGGACAAACACAGCCCCGCCGCAGAGTTCCTGCGACGAATCGATTTCGCGCCTCACAATTGCAGAATGGTAATTAGTGCGGAAAGACAGAGAGCGTCGACGGGAATACAACTAACAGCTCGGAGTGAGCCCTGCGCGAGGTTGACAATAGCTTCGTCAAGTTAGCCCGACACCAGGCTTAACTCATCATCTCTGCGTCGTGGTAGCTTGACGCCGAGTGTCAGCTCCGGCCGACACATGACCGATTATATCCGGCGACGATCTCTTTTGTGCATCCTGCCGACGAAAACGACCTGATACTTCATCGCAACTTGGAACGATCGCAAGATCTTCCAGGTTCAAATCTGAAAGGGCGCTGGTGCCGCGCACGGCGCAATGCCCGCCAGGAGTGCTCAGCGATGAAGATGTCTCACCTTGCGAATTTCCTGATGATGATCGTCGGCGGGGCCGTGCAGGAGGTGTCGTCCGCGGTTCGCCGCAAGCTGCGCGGCGTGGCGCGCACCGACTAACGTCCGGCGCCGCTTCTCTTACTGCAGCATGCTGCGCCGGTCCGGCGCCAGCACCTCGGGCCGCGATCCCGACAGCCGCTTGTGCAGATGGACCATGAAGGCCATGCCGAACAGCGGCGTCGCCAGGTTGACGATCGGGATCGACACGAAGGCGGCGATGATCAGTCCGCCGATGAACACCGTGGTGGCGTTGTCGCGCCGCATCGCCTTGGCTTCCGGCGCTGGCCGGAAACGCATCGCGGCGAGTTCGAAATATTCCCGACCGAGCAGCCAGGCGGTGGCGACGAAGAACACGATCGCGCCGGCGCCGGCGACGAACAGGAACGGCAGCGCCACCAGATACACCAGGATGGTCAGCAGCGCGGTCTTCACCGTTTCCCAGGTGGCGAGCCCAATCGGCAGCGCGACGCCCGGCGCTTCGTGCGGATAGAATTCGCGCTCGACGTGCTCGGCGGCCTCGTCGACGAAAATGCCGGCCACCAGCGACGTCACCGCGGGCATCAGGAACACCGCACCCACCACGATCCCGAGCCCGGCCGCGATCGACACGATCCAGGACAGGATGTTCAGCGGGGTGTGGAAGCCGCCCAGCGTGGCTTCGGCCCAGATCTCGCTCGAGCTTGCCAGCCAGCTCAGCAGCCGCTGCAATCCGACCGCAGCGACCGCGATCAACGCCAACGCGAAGCCGACCGAGCGCCACAGGATCGAGCGCATCGGCGGCGACAGAATCTGGGTCAGCGCCTTGATGGCGGCGTCGAGCATGGCGGCGTCCTCGTCCCGGAAAAACAGCCTCGAACAGGTAGAGACGGCGCCGATGTTCGGCAAGGGTCGGGACGTCTTCGTCGCGCGCGCTTACCGCCGCAGCCGCCGTGCCGCCGGATAATTCATCACCTTCGGCACCTTGCCGTCGCGGAGCGCCTGCTGCATGCCTTCCCAGTAATCGGCCTGCATCAGCTCCGGATGGGCGTCGCGGAAGGCGCGGCGCAGGCCGGGGTCATCGATCCGCAGCCCCTCCAGCATTTCCTGCGGCCGGAACACCATGCCATTGTCGAATTCACCCGGCGCAGCATCGTCGCGGCGTACGGTGACCGAGGTCAGCGGCTCCACCGCGTCGTAGTCGAACAGATAGACTTTGCGAATGCGGCTGACGCCGTAATTGCGGCCGTCGAGATCCTTGTTGAAGATATCGGCCGCGGCGTTGTTCTTGATGCAATCGCCGAGATTGATCACCGCTGCGCGGGATTCGGCCGCGGATGCGTTGGCGAGATACAGCGGCAGCGGTGTCAGTTTGATCTGCACGATCAGATGCCGGAACACCAGCGCGCCGCGGTCGAGCGTCACCGTGCCGATCCCGGCTTCCAGCAGTTCGTCGAGCAGCTCGGGCGCGAACATCGCGCGGTCGAGCTTGACGTTGGAATAGATGATGTTGTCGAGCATCGATCCGGCGCGATCGATCTCATGCACGAGATTGTATTTGCGCAGCACCTCGTCGAGGCCGTCGAAGTAATCGAACTTGTAATCATCGGTCGGATGATCGCGAATGATCTTCAGCACATAGGCCGACGACGGCATCGTGAAAGCGATCGCAACCGTGCCCTTGAAGCCCGGTGCGGTGGCGAGCTTTTCCTTGGTCTTGCGGTGCTCGGCCAGGATCTCGGTCATCACCGCGACCTTGCCGAGGTGATGGAAGCCGATGCACGAATATTGCGTGCCGAGCGGCCGCTTCGGCATCAGCTCATGGAGTAATCGGGCCAGCTCGTGATAGCGCGGGTTGGTGGCGTGGTAGTTCGCCAGCGTCGACGAGAACGCATATTGCAGCTCGTCGCTGTCGGTCAGCACCGCATCGACGACCAGCCCGTCCTTCTCGTTGAGCAGCGCGATCAGCAGCGGCAGGTTGCGCATCGGCATATCGCCGCGGTCGCGCAGTTTGATCCGGCCGACCAGGCAAGCGCCACGATTGCGGAAGAAGCCGGAGTCGGCGATCTCGATTTTGACCGGCTCGCCGGGACGCGGGCTGAGCGGCTCCAGCGCCGTCTCGATCGCCTGCGCTGCGAGCGCCGCGTCGCCGTCGCGATCGCGCCATGGCACGCTGAAGCCGGCGTCGCCGAGAATCCCGGCGATCACCTCGGCGGTGATCGGCAGCGTGGTGGTGGTGGTCTTCAGCACCGCGGCGGGCGAAGTGGTGCGCCGTGCGGTGGCTCCGGCGTCATAGGACACCGGCCGCCATTCGTCGCTCACCAGCTTGCGGCGCAGCGACTGCCAGAACGCGAAGGCGAAATCGGCCTCGTAGCGGCCCTCGATCGCGGCGAGCAGTTCGGCCTCGGCGGTCGGCCACAGCTGCTCGTCGGTCGTCAGCTCCGGCAGCCCGGCTTTCAACAGCGGCACGAGCTGGTCGATGCAGGCGGTGTACAGCCCGATCCGGATCTTCGACAGCCGCACCGTCACCGGCCAATCGCGTGCCTCGAACGCCGCCTGCGCCAGCGCCGGAATCCGCCGCGACACCGAGTAGTAGTTGTCGAACGCCGACAGCACCACGCGCGCCAGCAGGCGCGCCTGATCGTCGGGATCGTCGGTGCGGTACAGCGCGTCGAGCAGGTCGAAGTCGGGCTCGGCGATCCGCGTGGCGTGCTCGATCTCGGCGGCGCCGAGCGGCCGGGCGCGGGTGTGGGAAATGGTTGCGGTCATTGCGTCGGGGTCAGCGCATCTCGTCAGGTCGCGCCTCCGGCTGCCCGTCCGGACCGGCCGCCCAGCCGGCCACCGGACCGAACCACCGGGGCGATTGCGCCATCATGGGAGGCTTTGGCCCCTCCAAGCGTGATCTGACGCAAAACCCCCCCCGCCGAAAGACGGATGCGACAATCTGTCGGGCCGGAAGGCTTGGGCAGTGAGGTCTGGTGGACCGAGATTGGCCGATCAGCGGACGATGCGGAGAACGACGTCGCTCCGCTTCGGCCTCTCTCATGGCTGGGCAGGTGGCGGAGCGACGGAGGCGTTCGGCTCGATCTTCGGCGTCACGGTCTCGTTGGTCTCGAAGAACGTCAGCGCGGCGGCCGAGAAGCCATCGGGAGTCTCGTACATCAGATGGTGCGTTGCGCCCTTGAACTGGACCAACCACGCTCCGGGAATCGCGGAGGCGAGCGTCTTGGAGCTGTCGGTGCCGACGACGTTGTCGGCGGTGCCGACCACCAGCATCACCTGATTGTCGATCGCCGGCAGCTTATCGAGCGGGGTCTTCCAATGGGTGGTGGCCTCGACCTGCCGCGCCACGATCGGGTCGGCCGGCACCCGGCCGTGCAGCGCCTTGGCGACGTTGCTGCCGTCGGTCGAGGTGGCGTGGATCAGCGCCTTGTTGAACCGGTCCGGATACTGCAGCAGCAATTGCTGGGTAATCGTGCTGCCCATCGAATAGCCGAGCACATCGCTGCGCTTGACGCCGAGCGCGTCGAGCAGTCCGATCACATCGGCGGCGAATAGCGGGTAGCTGAAGGTGGTGTCGTTGGCGGTCGTGTGACCCATGCCGCGATTGTCCATCAGGATCAGCTGATGGGTCTTCGACAGCGCCTCGACCACCTGGGGCGGCCAGTTCTCGGCGGTGCCGCCGAGCCCCATGATCATCACCATCGGCGCGCCCTGGCCGATCAGCTTGTAGCCGATCGAAATGCCGTTGGCGTGGACCTGATAGATGGTGTGACCACCCGCGTCCTGGCCGATCGGTTTGCCGGCCGGCGCAATCGGATCGGCGATGGCGGAGGTCGCGGAGAGTAGGAGTGCTACGATGCCTGGAGCGAACAGGCGAGTGAGCTTTGCCATGCGAATCACCTTGCGACGTGTCGAATCGCCGCCGGATAGCAGCAAGCGCGGGATGCGTCGTTGCGGCTAAGGTGGAGCGCTACGGGAAATCGTCGAAATCGCCGTCCCACATCCAGCCATCGAGATCGCGCCTCGATCCAGTCATCGATCTCATCGTTCTCAGGATGCCGCGCCATCAGCCTGGCTTGCGCCCGGAGGTCCTCAAGCTCGCTCTCGGAAAGCTTTGCACTATTCGGCCCCGGCGTTCCGGGATCTGTTGGGCTGACCGGCTTTTCCAGTCTTCGGGCGCCAATACTCTGCTGGCGGACAGTATCTCGATGCCAAGGACACGCCCTTGCGCATCCACATCGTAGACGAATGGCCCTGCTTCCACCGTCTCCGCGAACGTGCCCTTGCCGACGATGATATGAACCGCATCGGCCTCGGGACCGTAGCTATTGTCCATCATAGCTTTCGACTCGCGTTTCTGCCTAGGTGACTACATAATAATGACCTTCGAACTCGCTGTGAATTAGCCCGCATGAGCGAAGCGATATGCGGACTACTTGCTAGTGTGCATCACTTCGAGAACTGGAGCGCCTCTTTTTTGTGCGCCTCATCGATCGAATGCCGCAGTGCCGCATAGGCAGACTGCGCGTCCAACCATTCTCCTCGGCCAAACAGCACATGAGGTTTGCTGAGTGCATGACGACCGGGATGAAGATAGTTCCGAGTTAGTCGCAGGCGGTGTGCCCAACCGGGAACGAGATGGATGATGTCGCCGTCATCGATATTTGGCAACCACCCTGCCTGATCGGCAACGTAAATCAAATCGCTTAAGCCCCACTCTAACGGGTCTGAGCTTCTTGGCCGCATCTTCTTGGGTGTCGTAGAAAGAATTGACTTGATCTTGCCAGCCTGACGTAGGCATTCGAGCAAAATCCTGGCTTCGGCCGCTGACCCGAGCATCGCTACGGCAGCATAATAGGCCTCAGCATCGGCGCACTTCTTCGCCTCACTTTCGTAGAGCTCGACAAGATCGACCATCGCCCCGAAATGATCACCTTGTTCGAAAACAGAGCGTCTGCCCCGCTCGTACAACTCCCAAAAATTAGCCTTGTCAGATGTCAGGAGCTCAAGCAAATCAGAAGGAGCAAACTGCCTAAACCTCTCGATTAGCTTTCTCTCCAGAACGGCGTGATACTCTTGGCTCTCGCGTTGGTATTCCGGCGGCGCATCTTTGAAAGGCCAGTACTCATCGTCTTTGAGGCCGCAGTCTCGTTCGATGCTTTCCATCCTTGCAGAGATGCTCCGTAGTTCGTCTTCGTAAGACCCCTCCATATGATGACGTTCATGTAGCCACACGATGGGAGCGCTGCAGAAGAATACAAACTCTGCTTTCGTTACTTTTCCAGCCCGATACAAGGCGATCGATAGTCGCACTTGGTCAGACGTCCAAGTATCCTCCTCCTCTAGAGTCCTGGAGGAGTGGCGGTCTCGAGGATGAATTTCCTGAAGGACACTCTTAAGCGAAATCTCGCCTTCCGCGCGGGAACGAATGTGTCTCAGCGCATCTACAAGTTCAGTTTCGGAAAGTTTGGCTAATGATTTCAGCTTACGAGTTCTCTTAATAGGAACCCCCTACCCATCCACCTTCAGCGCCGCGATGAACGCTTCCTGTGGGATGTCGACCTTGCCGAACTGCCGCATCTTCTTCTTGCCCTCCTTCTGCTTCTCCAGAAGTTTGCGCTTTCGGGTAATGTCGCCGCCGTAGCACTTGGCGGTGACGTCCTTGCGCAGGGCGCGGACGGTTTCGCGGGCGATCACCTTGCCGCCAATCGCCGCCTGGATCGGGATCTGGAACATGTGCGGCGGGATCAGCTCTTTCATCTTCTCGACCATGGCGCGGCCGCGGCCTTCGGCGCGGGTGCGGTGCACCAGCATCGACAGCGCGTCGACCGGCTCGGCGTTGACCAGGATCTGCATCTTCACCAGGTCTGCCGGCTTGTAGTCGGTGAGGTGATAGTCGAACGAGGCGTAGCCCTTCGACACGCTCTTGAGCCGGTCGTAGAAGTCGAACACCACTTCGTTGAGCGGCAGGTCGTACTTCACCATCGCGCGGGCGCCGACGTAGGTCAGCTCTTTCTGGTTGCCGCGGCGGTCCTGGCACAGCTTCAGCACGGAGCCGAGATACTCGTCCGGCGTCAGGATGGTGGCCTCGATCCACGGCTCCTGGATCTCGGCGATCTTCACCACGTCCGGCATGTCGACCGGATTGTGGATCTCCATCTCGGTGCCGTCGGTCAGCTTCATCTTGTAGATCACGCTCGGCGCGGTCGCGATCAGGTCGAGATCGAACTCACGGCTGAGCCGCTCCTGGATGATCTCAAGGTGCAACAGACCGAGGAAGCCGCAGCGGAAGCCGAAGCCGAGCGCGGCTGAGGTTTCCATTTCGAACGAGAAACTGGCGTCGTTCAGCCGCAGCTTGCCCATCGCGGCGCGCAAGGTTTCGAAATCGTCGGCGTCGACCGGGAACAGGCCGCAGAACACCACCGGCACGGCAGGCTTAAAGCCCGGCAGCATATCGGTGACCGGCTTCTTGTCGTCGGTGATGGTATCGCCGACGCGGGTATCGGCGACTTCCTTGATGGCCGCCGTGATGAAACCGACCTCGCCGGGGCCAAGCTCGTCGACATTGACCATCTTGGGCGTGAAGTAGCCCACGCGCTCGACGTCGTAGGCGGCGCCGGTGCCCATCATCCGGATCCGCTGGCCCTTCTTCAGCACACCATCGACGACGCGCACCAGCACCACGACGCCGAGATAGACGTCGTACCAGCTATCGACCAGGAGCGCCTTCAGGGTGGCGTCGCGATCGCCCTTCGGCGGCGGCAGACGCTTGACGATCGCCTCCAGCACGTCGGGGATGCCGAGGCCGGTCTTGGCCGAGATCATCACCGCGTCGGAGGCGTCCAGTCCGATCACGTCCTCGATCTGCTGCTTGATCTTTTCGGGCTCGGCCGCCGGCAGGTCGACTTTGTTGAGCACCGGAACGATTTCGTGGTTGGCGTCGAGCGCGTGATAGACGTTGGCCAGCGTCTGAGCTTCGACACCCTGCGAGGCGTCGACCACCAGCAGCGAGCCCTCGCACGCGGCCAGCGACCGCGACACTTCGTAGGCGAAGTCGACGTGGCCGGGCGTGTCCATCAAATTGAAGATGTAGTCCTTGCCGTCCTGCGCCCGGTAGGTCAGGCGCACGGTCTGGGCCTTGATGGTGATGCCGCGCTCGCGCTCGATGTCCATCGAGTCCAGCACCTGCTCCTTGCCGGCCATTTCGCGGTCGCTGAGCGCGCCGGTCATCTGGATCAGACGGTCGGCGAGCGTCGACTTGCCATGGTCGATATGGGCGACGATGGAGAAGTTGCGGATATTGTCGATGGGGACGGTTGTCATGGCGGCCAGATAGCATCGCGACTCAGGCCCGGCAAGGCGAACGGAAGCCGCAACCTCCCGAAAAACCGCCAGTTTTGCCGCGCTTGACGCGGCCGGCGGAAGCGGATGATGTCCGCCGCGCTACGCCTCAAGCTCAGGGCCCGGATGTCCCCTCCCTCTACCC